>JAWOBN010000030.1:0-23386 GCA_046484245.1 bacterium
GATACAAGATACAAGTTCCAAGATTCAAGAGGAAGAAGAGACGGAAGAAGAGACGGACAACGTACAAAGTACAACGTACAACGAAGAGGAAGAGGGAAAAGTAGCAAGTAGCAAGGAACAAGTAACAAGTGAAGATAAGACGGAAGACGAAGAAGAACCAGCAACCAGTGACCAGCCACCAGTTACTGACATAGACACGCAAGACTCATCACGCACAACGCATCATGAAGATGAGCAACCAGTTACCGGTGAAGAAGAAGAGGAAGAAGATAAAGAAGTAGCAAGTGAAGAAGAGGAGACGGACAACGGAAAACGGACAACGGAAAACGAAGAGAAGGAAGAGGAAGAGGGGACGCGAGACGAAGAAGAAGAGACACAAGATACAAGTTCCAAGATTCAAGAGGAAGAGGAACCAGCCACCAGCCACCAGCCACCAGCTACCAGTGACGAAGAGGAAGACAATGTCAGCCCATTCCTTGAGGAAGAGGAGACATCAGAGGAAAGAATACCATTTGATCTGCCGAGGGAGGAGAAATTCGTATTCTACTCCAAAGAGATGGCAAAGGTATATGAAAGTCAGGGCAAATACAGGAAGGCAATTGATATATACGGACTGATACTGAGGGAGAATCCGGATGATGAGGATATCAAGGCGCGCATCAGAGAACTTAATGAGATTACGGCAAAGCAGGAATTTGATGAGAAGGAGCTTGCAGAGGAAAATCAGGACGAGGATGGCAGAAGCAGGGCTGAGGTATATGAAAAGATAAATGAGGATCTGCTTTCTGATAAAGATAAAGAAGTAGCAAGTAGCAAGGAACAAGTAACAAGTGAAGAAGAGGATTCGGACAACGTACAACGTACAACGTACAACGGAGAGGAAGAGGGGAAAGTAGCAAGTAGCAAGTCACAAGTAGCAAGTGAAGATAAGACGGAAAACGAAGAAGAACCAGTTACCAGTGACCAGCAACCAGCTACCAAGAGTGAGACGCATGACGCATCACGCAAAACGCAAAACGAAGACCAGCCACCAGCTACAGGCAATGAGAGTGAAGAAAAACAGCAAGAGGATGAGGAGAATCCACTAGCCGGATTTGTCTCTTGGATGAATAAACAGAACAAAGATGATAAAAACGGAGGAAAGTGAATGGCGAAAACCTCGGATATTAAAAAGGGATTTACATTTAAGAAAGACGGCAAGATGTATACAATTATTGATTTTCTACATGTAAAACCGGGCAAGGGCGGAGCTTTTGTCAGAACAAAGGTAAAGAATATTGAAACCGGACAGGTAATAGACATGACATTCAATTCCGGTGAGAGGCTTGATGATATCCGTCTTGAGAAACACGGATATCAGTATCTCTATTCAGAGGGTGATAAATACTATTTCATGCACAATGAAACCTATGAGCAGATGTTTTTGACAAAAAGTGACCTGAATGGCAAGGAACTCTATCTCAAGGAGAACACGGATGTTGACCTGCTCTCTGTTGAGGGGAAGATCATAGATATGGAAGTTCCCATGTTTGTGGAACTGAAGATAGAGGAGACAGAGCCGGGCATTAGAGGTAATACTGTTTCGGGCGGCAGCAAGCCGGCAGTTTGCGAAACCGGTCTCAAGATTGATGTGCCTCTGTTTATTGAAGAGGGTGATATAATAAAAATTGATACAAGAAAAGACGAATATGTTGAAAGGGTATAAGGAGAAAATATGGAATTAAAGGCATTGCTTGAAAAAATGGTCAAGGACGGGGCTTCTGACCTGCACATGAAAGCAGGCACTCCGCCTGTTCTGAGGATAAACGGCAGACTGACTGTTCTTACATCAGAAGAGCCTCTCAGTCCTGAAGAACTGAAGAAAATAGCACTCCGCATTATGTCCAAGGAACAGCAGAAACAGTTTTCCGATCGGAAGGAAATAGACTTTGCAATAGGTGTGGCGGGCCTGTCTCGTTTCAGGGTTAATATATATCTGCAGAGAGGCAGTGTGGCTATTGCCATGAGAACAATACCCATTTCAGCCCAGAGTATTGATGAACTGAATCTTCCGCCTGTTCTGAAGGAAATATCAATGAAGACCAGAGGTCTCATACTATGTACAGGAACAACAGGAAGCGGTAAATCAACAACACTTGCTTCAATGATAGAACATATCAATGAATCTGTATCCAAGCATATTATTACAGTTGAGGACCCCATAGAGTATCTCTTCAGGGACAAGAAGGGAATAATATCCCAGAGGGAGGTTGGCAATGACACAGAATCATATGCCAATGCCCTGAAGTATGTACTCAGGCAGGATCCGGATATAATCCTCATGGGTGAGATCAGGGATGCAAAGACAATGGATGTTGCAATCAAGGCAGCAGATACCGGTCATCTTGTTATGTCCACACTGCATACACTCAATGCCAGTGAGACAATAAACAGGATTATCTCTTTCTACCCGCCCCATCAGCAGCAGCACATCAGGGTGCTTCTGGCAACAACTCTTGTAGGTGTAATATCACTGCGTCTCCTGCCCAAGGTTGACGGCAAAGGCAGAGTGCCGGCTACTGAGGTGATGATCAATACTGCATCAATTAAAGAATACCTGCTTGACCCTGTCAAGACACTGCTTATCCCGACTGCTATTGAGGAGGGGCATCAGTATCAGATGCATACATTTGATCAGTCAATAATGAAACTGTATAAGAATGGAATTATTTCCTATGATGAGGCAATTCAGTCAGTGACCAATATTGATGAATTCAAACTGAAGCTCAGGGGAATTGAATCCAGTACAGATGAACTCTATGGTGATTAAGGAGTAATAATGACGCTTGTTAATTATGCGAAAAAGGAAATTACATGTAAACTGGTCTATTATGGTCCCGGCCGCTCAGGCAAGACCACGAATCTACAGTATATTTTCAGTAAGATACCCAAGGAGAAGAGGGGTGAGATGACCTCACTGGCAACAGAGATGGACAGGACACTGTTCTTTGATTTCCTGCCTGTTGAACTGGGTAAGATAGGCAATTTTTCTGCGAAATTCCAATTATACACTGTCCCGGGTCAGGTTTACTATGATGCAACAAGGAAACTGGTGCTTCAGGGTGCTGACGGAGTTGTTTTTGTAGCGGATTCCCAGGCAGACAGGCTTGAAGACAATGTTGAATCATTTGAGAATTTCATTGTCAATCTGGAGGAGAATGGTATTGATATCAATGAAATTCCCCTTGTCATGCAGTTTAATAAGCGGGATCTGCCCAATGCATCGGATGTAGAGACATTGAAGGATGTGCTCAGCATTGAAGACAAATGGGATTGTTTTGAATCTGTTGCAACAAGGGGGACAGGTGTTATTGAAACACTGAAGAAATCCATGTATCTGGTAATGAAAAGCGTATCACAGAAGTTCAAACGGAGAACATGAGTAATAAAACGATAAAATTATTCCAGCAGTATTTCAGCAACTTTGCGAGAGTAGAGGATGAAAGAGCTGTACTGAGCAACAGTGAACTCAATCAGATGTATCAGTATGCAATGACGAACGGCAGCCTGATATCACAGAGGGTTATTATTATTGACCCTGCCGGAAACAGGGCAAGTGATTTCATCAATCTTCTGGCAAGGCATTTGACTAAGCAGTTCACTGATCTTTATGCTTTCAAGATAGATATGCAGAGACTGATTGAGGACAATAGTGTCAATCTGATTGAGGAATTCAGAAATTATCTGACACATGCCAATATACTGATAATAGAGGGCATAGACCTCATAGTCAAAAGCCCGGGTGCAGGTGAACAGATAGCAGAGGTGCTAAACAAACTCCATCCCGAATCATACCTTATTGCAACAGCATCCTCAGAGGCAATCATTGAGAGAATGAATCTCAAAAACTCCAACACACAATTGATATCACTCAAGGAGAAAAGCACTGAGCCTGCAGGCAATGCTTTCGGGGGATTTGCTTCATTTATCAAGGATATAAAGGATGAAGCAGGGGTAAGAGAGGAACTGGATGAGAAAGACCTGAGGGGAAAATATATTGAAAAACTCTATGTGTGGGAGATGAAGAATTTCAATGTTGACCGTCTCAAGAAGATAATAAATCATCCTGATATCAGCAGGATAGAGAAAGAATTTGAGGATTTTACAGGCAAGGTGAGGAATCTTGTGAAACTCCACAAGGAATACGGGCTTCTCAATACACAGCATTTCAAGGAAGACGGTGAGGAGATTGAAAGCATGCTGTTCAATCCTGACAGCTGCAAACTCATTGAGAAGAAAATTGAGGAACTGAAGGATAAGATAACATATTTCAGGCAATTCAGAAGGGGCATCAGGCTTCATATGACACTGGACAGCTTTATTGCTGATTCCACCAACAGATCGGCATACAATAAGATAAACGAGATAATAAAGAATGAGAATACGGACAATCTCGTGATACTCACCGGAGCGTCCGGCACAGGCAAGACGCATCTTCTCAATGCAATACTCAATGCATTGATGGAGAAGAAGGTGATAATGCTCAATGAGGACAATATTGAGTTTGCATTGAAGGATGACTATATACTCCAGTTCATGTATCAGATGGACATGATACTCTTTGATAATTTTGATGACATGTACAGAAAGGTTGAGAATAAACCCCTCCTCAAAAAAATAGCCATGAACAAGATCTACAAAATAATGACAATGCACAGGAAATACTCCATTGAGGATACGGAACTCATTGAATTCCTCAACTCATATCCTGCATATAATATCCAGCCCCCTTCACTCTATATTGAGAAGTCCGTGATAAAGGAATTCCTGAATGAATACGGTATTGAACACAATGAAACAATTCTCAATTATATTATAGATAATTCATCCATTCCGCTTTCAAAGGTTGGGGAGAATATCAAGAAACTGAAAGAGATATCCGGGGATAATCTGCCTACTATTGATCAGATACATCAGGTATTTCCCAAGAGGGAGCACAAGAAACCCTCAGGCAGAAAACCGGGATTTGACACATCCAATCTCATAAAGGAATGGATCAATCAGCATGACAGGCTGTATGTTGAATTCAGGGATTGACAATGAGTATTAAAGGCAATCTCAAAGAAGCTTCGCTGCCGGATGTCATACAACTGCTCTCACTGGGCAAAAAGACCGGTGTTCTCAGTATTTCCGACAGGAAAAATTTCGGTGATATCTTCTTTGAAAACGGCAAGATCGTTTACTGCTCAATTGTCAACAGGGAGAATAGAATAGGTCAGATCCTCCTCAATCACAATGATATTGATAAAGCGACACTGCAGAAAGCATTGGAGTATCAGACAGAACACAAGAATCAGCGCATAGGCGATATCCTGATTGAAATGGGTTTTATCACCAAGGAGAGACTGGAAGAGAGAATGGCAAAGCAGATAACGGATACTATTTTCACTTTTCTTACATGGGAAGAGGGATTCTTCAATTTTGAGCCGGACATTAGCCCTGATGAAGAAACAATTACAGTAAAACTTGATCCTGATGACATACTGCTTGAACAGGCAAGAAAGGTGGATGAGTGGAGTGTCATTGAAGAGGAGATCCCCCAGGAAGACACTGTGCTGATGAAGACCAATATGGAGAATATTGAGCGCCTGCAGGATGATGAGAAGCATGTGCTGGAAATCATCAACAACAGATACACATTGAAGGAATTATTTGAGAAATCCTCACTGGGCAAATATGAGACAGCAAAAGCTGTGTATAATCTAAAGAAAGCGGGATATGTTTATGAGGGCGAAAAAAAGGATATGGAACAGTCCGTATCGGATCAGCAGAAGATCAATGAGCATTACAATCTCGGACTGGCATTCCTCTTTACTGAAATGTATGAGGAGGCTCTCCGCGAATTCAAGCAGATTGTTCAGATTGACAAGACCAATACAACAGCCAATTTCTACATAGGCATGATCTATTTCAGGACCAGCAGATACAAGCAGGCCCTCAGTGCATTTGAGAATCTGCTCAAGCTCGGTGTTGACAATGTTGCACTTCTCAACAACACTGCCCTTACACTGGAAAAACTGGGGAATCATGAGAGGGCTGAGGAATTCTATGACAGGGCTATTAAGATGGACCCTGAGAACAGCAAACTGCTTGCCAATTACGGCATACTCTCCTATTTTGAGAATTTGCTCACTGAAGCTGAGGAGAGGCTGAAGATGGCTCTCAAGATAGACCCGAGTCTCAATTATGCCCGCTTCTATCTAGGGCTTGTTTATGTTGAGAACGGCAAGATAGAACAGTCACTGGATGAATTTCTCAAAGTGACAAAGAAAGACCCCGGAGTCTGGCAGGTCTATTACAATATCGGCCAGATATACATAACACTCAATAAGAATGAATCCGCCGAGTATATGCTCAACAAGGCACTTGAGAATTCCAATAAGGATATAAGATGCTATAAGGCGCTTGTTAATCTCCATTTTATGGAGAAGAATTTCAGTGCTGCCGAGAAGATACTTGAAGAGGCAATACAGGCCCACTCAGAGGAGTTTGAATTTTATTATAAGATGGGCAATCTCAAGTACAAGAAGATGGATAAGGAATCGGCTGTCTATTACTGGGAAAAGGCATTGTCACTGCAGCCCAATAATCAAATACTGAAGAAAACCCTGGATACAGTGAAAAATGGTTGATAGAGATTATAATATGCTGGTGAAGTATATCAAAGAGCATATAGCTTTTGACGGGACGCTCTACAAGGAGAGGCCCTTCAAGAGAAGGCTCAGTCTGAGAATGAAATATACAGAGCAGGAGTCCTATTATGATTATCTCAATTATCTCAGACACAATCCCGAGGAATTGGAAAAACTCAAGGACAGTCTTACTATAAATGTGACGAGATTCCTGAGGAACAGAACTGTATTTGATTTCCTGAAGAAGTATATCAGGGAACAGATAAGAAAAGGCAGGAAGAGTAATTTCAATATTCTCTCTGTCGGATGTTCATCAGGTGAGGAACCCTATTCAATGGCAATGATAATGCACTCACTTCAGAGAAAATACAATATTGATTACTACATAGTCGGCCTGGACTATGATGCGAATATGCTGGCAAAGGCAAGGACAGGCATATACAATCAATTTTCACTGAAGGAATTGTCCGATGCAGAGCTTCACAAGAATTTCAGCAAGCTCAAGGATAAATATGTGATAAGGGATGAAATAAAGGAACATGTCATGTTCAAGGAATTCAATGTGAAGAATACCGATTCACTTGCCCAATTCGGCATGTTTGACATTGTACTCTGCAGGAATGTGCTGATATATTTCTCAAGGGAATTCCAGTACAGAATAATACTGGCATTCAATGAAATACTCAATGATGACGGCATACTTGTGCTTGGTAAAATAGAGATAATCATGGGAAAATACAAAGACCTCTTTTCAATTATTGATAAAAGAGAAAGGATTTACAGGAAAATTGGAAATCAAGATAAGAATAGCTGATGCAAACATCGGTTTTGAAAATGACATTCTCAAAACAATAGGCCTCGGTTCCTGCGTGGCTGTAATGCTCTACGACAGGACAAAGAGAATAGGGGGCCTGCTTCACTTCATGCTGCCCAAGTATCTCAAGAACAAGAAGCTTCTCAATGAATTCAAATACTGTGATACAGGCATGGAGAAACTGATAGAGAGAATGAATGCAGTGGGCACAAAGCCGTACAGAATGGAGGCAAAGATAGTCGGCGGCGCGAATATGTTTGACAATTTCATAACAGACAAGAAGAAATCAATAGGATACAGAAACATTGCGTCAAGCAAGGAATATCTTCAGCGTATGAAAATCCCCATTGTTGCAGATGACACAGGGGGCAATTACAGCAGGTCTGTTGAATTCATACTGAAGACAGGTGTTGTTAAGGTGAGTTCCTACAGAAAGGGGGAATTGATACTGTGAAGCATTCGGTGATGATTGTTGATGACTCTGTTCTGATGAGAAAGCTCCTCAAGGAGATAATAGAGGAATCGGACAAACTGGAGGTTGTTGCCACTGCAACAGACGGTCTGGATGCATTGGATAAATTCAGGGAATATCAGCCGGATATTGTCACACTGGATATAGAGATGCCCAAGATGAACGGAATCTTATGTCTGGAGCAGCTGCTTAAAATAAAACCCGTGCCTGTCATAATAATCAGTGCATACTCCAAGAAGGGGTCCAGTGTATCGGTCAAGGCACTTGAACTCGGGGCATTTGACATTATTGAAAAACCATCGGGTTCTGTATCACTGGATATTGCCGGCAAGGCGCAGGAAATAGTCAAGAAAATGGAAAATGCGGTATCCATTGATATTGAGAAACTCACAGAGCCCCCGAAAATCAAGAGACCGCCTGTTAAGGCTCCGTCCATAGTACAGAGACCTGCAAAACGGCTTGTAGCAATTGCCTCATCAACAGGGGGGCCCAAGACATTGATGCACATACTCCCCCATCTGAATCCGCGACTTGAATGTGCCTATGCAGTAGTCCAGCACATGCCGGAGGGATTCACACGGTCATTTGCAGAACGACTCAACAGTCTCTCCCATATAAATATATTTGAGGCGGAGACAGGGCAGAAACTCAATAATGGCGATTGTGTGATTGCCAAAGGCGGATGGCATCTCATATTCAATGAGAAAGGTATTGTTGAACTGGATGATTCTCCCCCGTATCACTCAGTCAAGCCCTCTGCTGACATTATGATGCTCTCTGCTGTCAGATACTTCAAGAACAGAATTGTAGGCATTGTACTTACGGGAATGGGGAAAGACGGAAGTGAAGGTGTGAAAATGATAAAAATGAGCGGCGGTTTCAATATTGCCGAGTCGGAGAAGAGTGCTGTTATCTACGGTATGCCTAAGTATGCCGTGAAGACAGGTGATGTTGATATTGTAGCTGACAAACAGTCAATAGCTGAAAAAATAGAAGAGTTGATAGATGCATTGGGATGAATTAAGAAAAGAAATTGAGTCCGAACTGGATTCAATTGAAAAGAAAATTGAATCCGGTGATTATGATTATGATGAACTGAAAGAGCAGTTGAAGGATTATTATTCCCGTCTGCTCAAGATAAATAATTTTGTAAAATATTCAAATAACAGAATTAAGAAGATGGCACAGAAGATGAAGAGCAGAGGCAGCTCGGGACTCGGCTCATTTGTCCAGTCAATGCGTATTGCCCCTGTTGATCTCACCACATTCATTGACAAGGGCTGGAATTTCATGGTTGAGGAACAATATGATGATGCTATTGAGGTGCTGGAGAAAGCCCATGAGCTGGCTCCCAATGATATAAAGACAATGAATCTGCTCGGCTGGGCATATATTCACAAGAAGCATTATGATGATGCAATGATGATATTTCAAAAGGTTCTCAACAAGGATAATGACAATGCGCTTGCCAAGAACAATCTGGGATTTGTCTGTTTCAAGAAGGGCATATACGGTGAAGCAATTGAGCATCTTTCCAGTGTCCTGAAAACATCCACTGAACAGATGTCTCTGATATATGCGAATTTCTATCTCGGGCTTATATACCTTGAAAGGGAAATGTATGATGACGCGCTGAAATTCTTCCAGAAGACAAAAGAGATTGCACCGAATCATCTGGAGGCATACTATTATGAAGCTCTCACATATCTCAATATGGGTTTCAGGCATAAAGCCCATGTGCTTTTCAGTGAACTTATAAAGAAGAATAAATACAATAAATGGGCTCAGAGGGCAGAGGAAAAAATAAAGGAATTAAATGGAGAAGATTATGAAGAAGAAAATAAGTCTTGACAGTATCATAAAGAAAAAGGGTGACAAGAAAGGGAAGAAAAAGAAAAAGGAGAAGAAGACAGCCCGCAAGCCGGAGGCAAAGGGGAATCAGACCGGAAAGAAAACGAAGAGCGCCAAAAGCAGGAAGAGCAATGCAGAGAATAAGAAGAAGAACACCCGGAGCAATGCCCCGGAGAAAGGAAAACAGGAGACAGAAAGACAGGTCAGTGTTAAGCCGGTCAAACAGAAGGAAGAAGAGTTCATCATCAAGTCTGACAGTGATGTTCAGCAGATGGAGGAGACCAAGGAGTTTGTGGGTTTCCGTCTCGGCAATGAGGAATTCGGTATTGACAGTGATTATGTCAAACAGATAATCAAGTACAAGAAACCCATAGATATGGGTATTAAGAGTGATATTATTATCGGTGTGATCAATACAAAGGACGGAGTGCTTCCGGTGGTTGACCTGAGGCAGAGAATGAATCTGCCTTCCGACGAGTTTGCAAACGGGTCAATTATAATAATTGAATACAGCAGTGTCAGAATAGGCATATATGTCAATTATCTGCTCGGTATTGTGAGGATTGAAAAGGAAAGGGTGAGGCCTGTACCGCCTTTTCTCCCGGAGGAGCAGATGAGTTATATTCTCGGTGCGGGATTAAAGGAGAATGACAAGATAATATCAATCCTTGATCACAATTCACTCTTCTCTGAAGAAGATATGACGGAAATCAGGTCAGTGCCGGAAAAATATAAATGATAAAATTAATAAACACTGTCATTGCATCAGTATTTTACACAGGATTCATAAAGAAAGGGGGCGGCACTGTGTCTGCACTGATTGTATGCCTGGTCTTCTTTTTTACAGAAAGTATTCTTGCAAGAATATATCTCACATATGCATTCATTGTACTGGGCACAGCCGCATCATACTATCTTGAAGATATATGGGAGCATGACTCACCGAGAATAGTTATTGACGAGGCAGCCGGCATGGCTCTGGCATTATTCCTCTTGCCTGCCAGTTTACTTGCTTATACAGGCGCATTCATACTGTTCAGGCTCTTTGATATATTCAAGTGGTTCCCGGTGAACAGATCAGAGACAATACCCGGCTCAACAGGTGTGATGCTTGATGACATTGTTGCCGGATTAATAAGTAATATAATCATACATTCCGCATTATGGACAGTAAGAATCTTGTAATCATTTCAATCGGTGATGAAATCCTTTCAGGCAGGACAGTCAATACCAATGCCTCTTATTTGAGCAGAATATTCGCTTCCGCAGGCATAAAGACCCTCAGACACATTGCAGCAGGAGACAGAAAAGAGGATATTGCCGATACTGTTACCCATTGCATGAAAGCAGCTGATATTATTATTATCACAGGCGGCATCGGACCTACTGATGATGACATTACAATTGAATCTGTGGCAGATGCTCTGGGGCAGAATCTCACAGTAAACGGCACATTGAAGGATCAGTTTGCAGAAAGGCTCTCTGATGACCGGATTGCAGTGAAGCTTGCAACAGTGATGGATAATGCGGAACTCCTTGATAATGGCGAAGGACTGGCTTACGGGCAGTATGTCCGCATCTCAGAGACTGATATCTTCATTCTGCCGGGTGTTCCCGAAGAGGTGAGGGATATAACCGAAAACCGTATTATCACAAAATACGAGTCAACAGGACACAGTACCGGATACCTCAGGACATCAGGCATATATGAAAGTGAAATACTCAAAGAATTGAGGCAGAAAGCCGGCAGTGCTCTGGCTGAACGGACTGCCCTGCTGCCTTTTGCAGGCGGAGTTGATATTGTTCTCTATGAGCCGTCAGAAGGGGATTACTCCCGGCTGCAGGATATATTCAGCGAATATATCTATTCAAGGACTATGGATGAGTCATTGTCCGAAAGAGTAGGGGCAATACTCAAAGAAAGGGAACTGACTCTGTCATCAGCAGAATCATGCACAGCAGGCCTGGTCTCCAAACTCATTACTGATACTCCCGGTTCAAGCCGGTATTTCAGGGGCGGTATTGCTGCTTACAGTAATGATGTAAAATCATCAGTACTTGATGTTGACGGGGAAATACTCAATAGACACGGTGCTGTGAGCAGACAGGCGGCAGAGGCAATGGCTCTGGGCATAAGAGAATTAATGAGATCGGATATAGGCATATCTGTCACAGGCATAGCCGGACCGGGGGGCGGAACAGAGAGCAAACCCCGAGGACTGGTTCATATGGCTGTTGCATTCAATGAAATGACAAGTTATCAGTATAAATTCAACGGGAGCCGCAGTTCAAACAGAAACTTCAGTGCTTATTATCTGTTATTCAATCTCTACAGGAGGCTGAGATGAGCAAAAGATTGTTTATTGCCTTTGAATTACCTGCTGACTTAAAGAGCAGAATGAGAATTCTTCAGGAGAAGATAATGAAAGAAACACGTGCAGA
Organism: bacterium; assembly: GCA_046484245.1. Classification (GTDB taxonomy): domain Bacteria; phylum Hydrothermota; class 32-111; order 32-111; family 32-111; genus JAXHVG01. Next base: position 12,251 of record JAWOBN010000030.1, read on the forward strand.
AGGAGTACGGTGGGTCAGTCCCGAGAACATGCATATCACAGCTGCATTCCTCGGTCAGGTAAAACCGGGTAATATTCCAAAGATAAAAGATGCAATGAGCAGTATGGATTTCAGTCCTGTTGATATAACCCTTTCACGTCCCGGTTTCTTCATGAAACGGGGAATTCCCGCAATACTGTATATGGATGTTCAGAATGCAGATGAATTGGAGTCAAGGAGCATTGATCTGAGATCGCATCTTGCTGACAGTGCAGTGCATTTTGACAGGAAGCCCTTCAGAGCCCACATAACAATAGCAAGGCTAAAAAAATCCTCTGCTGCCCGGGAAGTGCATCAATATGTGGTGAATAAACTTGACAAAACAGAGGGCGGGCAATATACTATTAAAAGGATGGTTTTATACGAATCCGCATTGACGAAAAACGGTTCAATTTACACAGAAATATATTCAAATGGGGAGTTATAAATGGATAACAAACAAAAATCTCTTGACAGGGCATTAAAACAGATTGAAAAACAGTATGGAAAGGGCGCTGTTATGCGTCTCGGTGAAAATTCGGCAGTAGCTGCAGATGTTATATCAAGCGGGTCACTCTCAATTGACGCAGCACTGGGTATCGGCGGATACCCCAGGGGCAGGGTTGTTGAGATCTACGGTGCCGAATCATCAGGCAAGACAACACTGGGTCTTCAGGCAATAGCGGAAGCCCAGAAAGCAGGCGGCATTGCCGCATTTATTGATGCTGAACATGCATTGGATTCAACATATGCAAAGAAACTCGGTGTGGATATTGAAAACCTCTATGTGGCTCAGCCGGATGCAGGTGAGCAGGCACTGGAGATAACAGAGATGCTTGTAAGAAGCGGCAGTGTGGATATTGTGGTTGTGGACTCTGTTGCAGCCCTTGTACCAAAGGCAGAGATTGAAGGCGAGATGGGCGACTCACACATGGGCCTGCAGGCGCGCCTCATGTCCCAGGCACTGAGGAAACTCACTGCAGTGATAAGCAGATCCAAGACATGTGTTGTATTCATCAACCAGGTGAGATATAAAATTGGCATTATGTTCGGCAATCCCATGACAACACCGGGCGGTCTTGCGCTGAAATTCCACTCATCCGTGAGAATACAGATAAGAAGGGTCACTTCAATCAAATCAGGTGAAGACAATATAGGCAATATGGTGGAGATCAAGGTAGTGAAGAATAAATTGGCTCCCCCATTCAAGAAAGCCCAGGTCGGCATTTACTTTGGTGAAGGCATATCCAAACCGGGTGAAGTGGTGGATCTCGGTGTAGAGATGGATATTATTGACAAAGCCGGGGCATGGTATTCATACGGTGATGAGAGGCTCGGCCAGGGCAGGGAAAATGCCCGAGTATATCTCAAGGAGAATCCCGAACTGATGGCGGATATTGAAGACAAGATAAAGAAGGCAATGGGCATAGGTGTTGAAGAAGAGATTGAAGAAGACAGTGAAGAAGAGAATAGTGAAGATAACGAAAGTAAAGAAAGCAAAGAAACGAAAGAATAGATATCATATCTATATAGATGAAGAATATAAATTCTCCTGCAGCGGGGAATTCCTTGCAGAGAAGAGACTGCTCAAGGACAGTGAAATAAGCAGAGAGGAACTGGAAGTGCTTCTCAATGATCTCTACTGGGATGATACAAGGGATTATCTTGTAAGTATTATTGCCGGGAAGGATTATACTGAAAGGGAATTGCGGACAAAACTCATAGAGAGAAAGACACCCGGTGATATTATTGACAGGGCAATGGATTATCTCAAAGAGAGGCAGTTTATTGATGAGAGGAGATTCCTCTCAGATTATCTGTCATATCTCACAAAGAAGGGCAAATACTCCCGCCGTGAGATAGAACAGAAGGTCTTGAAAAAAGGTTTTTCAAAGGATGTAATGGAGAATATTAAATCACTGCTTGCTGATTACAAGAGCAGCGCAGTTATTGAGAATCTCATGGAAAAACAGGTCAAGAGAAACAGAGAAAAAGAGAAGATCTTTTCATATCTCCTGAGAAAGGGGTTTGATTATGAAGAGATCAAGAAGGTATGGAAACAATTAAATAAGGAGAAAAAATGATTCCTTTTATTATTTTACTCATAGTAGCGGGCGTGATACTCTATATGAGATACGCACCGCAGATCAATATGAAAATGAAGAAAGGCACAATGATAAGCATTGTCATTGCAGTGCTTGTTATTGCCCTGATTATCAGTGCAGTGAGAATAGTGCCCCCCGGTTTTGTAGGTGTGCAGATACTCCTGGGCAAGGTGCAGGGCAGAATACTCTCAAGCGGTATTCATCTTGTTGTCCCCCTTGTAACAGTGGAGCAGATGTCCATAAGGACACAGGACTACACAATGTCATCCACAAGGGCTGAGGGTAAGATGAAAGGCGATGATGCCATATCAGCATTGACATCAGACGGCTTGTCAATAAACCTTGATCTTACCATATGGTATAAACTGGACAAGGCAAAGGCAGGAGAGGTCTTTGAGGAAATAGGCCCCAATTATATTGAAAAGATTGTAAGACCCTCAATCAGGACAGCAATAAGGGATGCTGCAGTCAATTACAATGTAACAGAAATATACTCTACCAAGCGTGCAGTGCTTACTGATGAGATATATGCCCTGATGTTTGACAAGCTCAATGAAAAGGGCGTTATAATTGACAGGGTGCTTCTCAGGAAGATTGAACTGCCGCTTAAGGTGAGGAATGCCATAGATGAGAAGATAGCAGCAGAACAGGATGCCCAGAAAATGGTCTATGTACTGCAGAAAGAGGAGAAAGAGAAAGAGAGAAAACTCATTGAGGCAGAGGGTATTGCCAATGCAAACAGGATGATAAGGCAGTCACTCTCAGCTCAGTATCTCCAGTGGTACTATATTCAGAACCTGAAGGATGTACTCAAATCCAATGGCACGAGAACAGTCATACTCCCGTTTGACCAGAATCTCACACCACTGCTGGATGTAAGTAAATAGTACAGTATGGAAATAGTGAAAATAGCACTGCTCATACTGCTCATGATTCTCCTCATAAGGAAGAACATGGCAATAGGGGTAGTGCTTATTTTCTCTGCAATGATTGTCGGTTTTATGTTCGCAGAGAGAATTATAGATCTCCCGCTCTTCTTCTACAGGTCAATGACATCATATATATTCTTCCGCATACTGGCAATCATATATTCGGTATTCCTTATTGCCTCTGTACTCAGAGCCGGAGATATCAATAAGATGCTTGAGGGTATAGTGAATCTTGTGCCGAAGCTCAAGATTGCAATGATCATACCGCCCATGACCATAGGGCTCCTCCCAATGCCCGGCGGGGCAATGCTCCCTGCACCCATTGTCGGTTCAATCGGCAACAAGCTCAATATGAAACCGGAGCATAAGGTTTATGTCAATTTCTGGTTCAGGCATGTATGGGAATACGCCTGGCCTCTATATCCCGGACTCATACTCACAGTGTCAATACTCAAAATAGAGATGAAGACCATTGTCATGAGCCAGTTCTATCTCTCTATTATTGCCATTGCAGCAGGTCTTGTCTTTCTCTTTACAGTAATAGAGGGCAGGAATCAGACTCGGGAGATGCATCCTGCAAAGGCGCTTTTAAGATTTGTAAGCGGCATATGGCCCATACTTATTATCATTATTCTTATTCTTGCCACATCAATACCTGTTGAATTCATTGTGCTTGCAATAGCTTTCCTCTACTGGCTGATGGCAAGGATACAGTGGATGAAGAAACTAAAAATGTTGTACAATTGCATAACAATTGAGACAATACTCCTTGTAGTGGGACTGGTGCTCTTCAAGGATTTTCTCCAGTACTCCAATGCACTGGAGCAGTTTGTTGCAGCATTCCCTGCATCTGACTTCCTTCCGCTACTATTGATAATCATGCTCCCCCTCATTGTCGGATTTCTCACAGGCATAAACCAGGGCTATGTGGCTATTGCACTGCCTGTCCTTGTTCCCTTTCTCCATACAGCCGGAAGTGTTGACATGCTCAAGGTCGCTGTATTCTATGCATCGGGTTTTGCAGGCATACTGCTCTCGCCTGCGCATCTCTGCCTCTCCCTTACAAAGGAGTATTTCAGGGCTGATTTCAACAAGGTTTACAAATACCTCATTCCTTCAACAATACCGATATTCATTATCCCCATTATCATTTATCTGCTGAGGAGATAGTATGTTTTATCTGCCATTACCCATAATACTCTTTGTCCTGCTTATACTCGCACTGCCCCTTATCATAATCCTGATACAGCTCAATATTGTGGAGATTGCATTTGCCAATCTGGGACTGTCTGCAGGCAATTCCTTTGCTCTGCTTATTGTTATTCTCATAGGCAGTCTCATCAATATACCCCTCTTCAGAAGAAAAGCGCAGAGGGAGTATATTGATTATTCCTCACTGCTTCCCATGATGAATGCAAGGAAGAACAGCACTGTCATTGCAGTGAATGTGGGCGGATGCATTATACCTGTCCTTCTCTCACTGCGCCTCCTCCCCACAGTACCGTTTGAACGCCTTATTGTCGGTGTTCTCATTGTATCAATCATATCGTATTTCTCATCACGGCCCGTGAAACACACAGGCATAGCAGTATCATTCATACTGCCGCTGATATTCACCATAGTAACAACACTGCTCCTGGCGCCACCCGCGGCGCGCCCGGCTTTTGCATTCATAGCAGGCACATGGGGTATAATCATAGGAGCAGACCTGATGCATATCAAGGATCTGGACAAAATAGGGGCAGGTGTTCTGTCAATAGGCGGAGCAGGTGTATTTGACTCTATCTTCATCATAGGCATACTCGCAGCTTTTCTCTTTTAGATATTCTTGCAATATCATACCGTCTTTCCTCATAAGAAAAAGTCACTGAATATAATTATTATGTAATGTTTGATTTCTTAATAAAAAAGCATTGAGCATAGTGATTGATGTAATGACAGTGAGGCTTACACATTCTCATCAGCACCGAATTATCGGTTATACACGGGTTGGCAAAGGTGCTTTCTGAGAACTGTCCTCGCCTCATATCTTTTATGAGGAAACATATGTCTTTCAAGTACTTTAATTTTGAGGAATAACGTCATACTTGATTAAAATGATTTTGCGCATATAATTATACTGTATGAGAAAAATTATTATCATTGCCGTATTTATTGTCATAATATCTGCAGGATGCACGGATATAAAGAAGGAGTACAGTGAAGATGTCTCACTGCTTCTTGAGGAATTCAACAGGCAGATAAACATAATGTCCAATGAATATATACGTATGATTGAATCGGGGGATGCAGATACTGATTTAGGTAATGTGCAGAAGATACTCTATGATATCAAACTGGACCTGCTATCATTAAAACAGCCGCAGGATGAGGAGTACAGGAATTTCACCAGTAAATTCCTCACCACAATAGAGAGCTTTGAGTTGCTCAACTATAAGATATCCAATTATGCTTCACTGTACAGGGAGAGGCAGGATATAGGGCAGGACGGTATCAAGGGATTCTCGCGCAAGGACAAGATCATCAAGGAGAAGATGTCTGTAACAGACAATCTCATTGAAATACAGAGAGAGGATATACGCTCCACTGCGAGTAAATGCAAATACAATCTCACAGACCTTGCAGGCAGTGCTGTGCGTATGCTGGATGTAAAGCTGGAATTTCCCGAATTCCTCATTTCCCTTTAATATCATCACTCAGTTTATTCTTCAATTGACCGCATGCACCCTCAATATCAGTACCCTTGCTCTGCCTGACACTCACTGAGTCCTTGAATGGATACATCCTGCTCTTGAAACTGTCAATCTCTCTCTTTGACGGTTCTCTGAAAGAAGACCCGCTTACAAGATTATAGGGTATGAGATTTATCTTGCAGTCAAAATCATCCAGATACTTGAGCAGTGCATCACTGTCAGACCTGCTGTCATTGAATCCCGGTATTATAATGTATTCAAATGTAATGCGTCTGTTATTCTCTTTCTGATAATCAAGCAATGCCTGCTTCAACAGGTCAAGGGGATATTTTGATGCAATGGGCATCAGATATTCCCTCTTCTTCTGAACAGCACTGTTCAGTGAAACAGCCAGTTTCGCCTGAATATCAAACTGTGAGAACTCCCTTATGCCCGGGATAATGCCTGCAGTTGAAACAGTTATCCTGCGCGCACCTATCTTAATGCCTCTTTCATCATTGAGTATCCTGATTGCATTGAGCACATTGTCTGTATTGAGAAATGGTTCGCCCATGCCCATGAATACAATATTGCTTATCCTTGTATTGGAGTCAGACTGAACAGCCAGATACTGCCTTATTATCTGCGAAACAGTGAGATTCTGCCCTGCTGCTTTCCCTGTTGCGCAGAACTTGCATGCCAGAGAGCAGCCTGTCTGCGTAGAGAGACATTGTGTCAATCTGCTGCGTGATGGGATCAGGACTGATTCAATCCACTCATTGTCAAAATTAATTGCGAATTTTCTCGTATTGTCCAGTTTTGACACTGCCTTGTAATCAAAGGACGGTTTTTCTATGGAGAATATGGAGTGGAGTCTCTCCCTGTCGGATTTGGCAATATCGGTCATCTTGTAGAAATCAAAAATGAGCTTCTCATAAATCCACTTGTACAGAATATCTGCCCTGTAAGCCTTGAATCCATGCTCCTTGAGTAGGGTCCTGAGTTGCTCTCTTGTGAAATTGAATATATCGTATTTCATAGGATAAGGATATTGCAGACCTGTCAAAAGTCAAGAAGAATAATTATTATGTTATTCCCATTATCTGTCCTCTTACCGTTATTTTGTCAAAACCACCCTCCAAATCCCAGGGACAGCCCTTGCGATTCAAGCAATTTCTGGGCCGCTATTTATCAACTTACAGACATGGTCTACTTAAGTGATGTTAATTATGCACTTACAAAATTATACTTTTGTCAATTTGCTCAAATCGCAAGGGCTGTCCCTGGGATTTGGACAGAAAGTTATGTAATTGCATAAATAACGGGGTTTAGGCTGTATTTAAGTTTATTTACCGGTCTATACTTTAATATTTTGAGAGATACTATCAAGAGATTCTTTACCTCAATAAGGGTCATTCTCGGCATTAAGATTGACAAATTATTAATTATCTGATATTAATCATGATTATGAAAAATTTAAATAATAACAAGCAATTACCAGACAATACGAGTAAGGTTCTGCATACAGCGCGCCGCTGCAGGCACTATGCAATGTGTAAAACAGATTTTCTGGGAACAGGCATATGCCCGTCCGGGGAAAAGAACCATTTCATTTCGTTTTATCCCCAGGGTATGATGGATATAACCGCTGCTGTATTGGAAAAGAGGATTCCTGTTACAACCGGACTTGTGGAAGTAGCAAATGAATGTACACTCTGCGGCATCTGCGACAGCCAGTGCTACTTTGTAACTGAACTCAGGCCCTTTGGCGTATTCCAGACATTGAAGAATTATATTGACGATTATCTTCAGTCAAATGATCCTGTAGAGGTTCCTTCTGATGATTTTCTGAATAAGCTCAGGTCTATAACCGGTGAAAAATATGCCACCAATGACCCGGGCCTTTTAATTGCCTATGCAAACGATCCGTGCCCAATCTCATTTGAGACAATACCCCGATATGCAGCTGTGCCAAGTGATACGCAGCAAGTAAGCGAAATTGTAAAGCTTTGCAGGCGGGAAGGAATGGAGTACACGATAAGAGGGAATGGCTCCTCTGCAATGGGGTTCGTATTGGGGTCAGGGCTTATAATTGATACCACGAGAATGAAGAAGATGGAGTTTGATACCGGCAACCGCGCAGTTACTATTGGTGCGGGAATAAGTGCTTTTGAACTTCAGAAGGAAGCTGTAGCACGCGGCTACCGGGTGCTTGCTGCTGAGCCTTCGGCTCTGTATTGTGCCAATATTATATGCTCCGGATTATTTTCGTTATTCTCAAGTTCTTACGGAACAGGCACAGACAACCTTATTGATGCGGAATTTGTTTCAGAGGAGGGAGGTGTTTTTTCTCTTTCTCAAAGGGATGCTCCCAATCTGTACGGATTCAGTAAAAGTGAGCCTCCTATTCAAGGAATATGTACGCAGGCTGTAGTTAAGCTCCATCCTATTGTAGAGGATGAATCGGCGATAGCTGTACCGTTTTCAGATATGCAATCTGCTATTGGCTATGCGAAAAAACTGAACAGACGGCATATCGGGCTTGGTATCGGGGTACTCGGGGGAGAATACCTTAGTACTTTTATATCCCCAACCTCTGAACTTGCCGAAATCCTCCGGAGTGTTTTTCATAAGGAGCTGGGCATAGAATACCTTGTGATAGTTCTTGGAAACAAGCATCACTTGGATGCAGCCAGAGACATGGCTCCGGTGGTTCTTGAGCAGGAGGTAATGAGGACACTGATACTGGGTATATCCGCACTGGGTGAAGAAGGGCTTATTCAGATTTTGCGGGGAATGGAAGGTGAAGCAAAGCCCTATGAAATATTAGCAAAGCCTGAAATGCTACCCATTATTGAAGCAGCACTTGATCCTTCTCCCGAACAGCTGTCCGAGGCTGTTGAGCCTGATTTAAAGGCTTTTTACGAAAAGCTTTACAGCCGCACCGAGCTTACCGATATGCTTTGGCTGAATACCTTTAGAATAGTGAGCTCCAGGATGGGAAGAGACGGGCATCTTATTGTTACAATAGTATATGTGCCTCTTGACAACATCCCTCAGGTGGAAGAAATACATAAAGCATTCAAAGAGTTGACACATAGCACCGGGGTGCGGGGCGAATTCGGTTTTCTTACGCCCGTAGACCAGGGAGCTATGGGGATCTTTGAGTGGGACATGTATCTGGACCATGCGGATCCTGAAGAGGTAGAGAAGATGCAGAAAGCCATGGAGAAAGCAGTAGTCATGCTGGAAGGCTTTTCGCAGCAGGATCCCCGGGTGCTCTGGATTGGGGATGTTCTTAACAAAGGATTCTCCAGAAAGGAATCCTATTTGTATCACGGGGCAAATTTCAATTGATTATGAGTAATTCCCCGATTCTTATTACAGGCGCAACCGGTTTTCTCGGAGGGTTTTTAGCCGGGGAGCTGATAAAAAAGGGCAGAAGAACAATTCTTGCTGTTCGTCCTAAGGGAAATGATTCTGCCCGGCAGCGGGTAGAAAACCTTTTGAGGTTTCTTAATATAGAAGCAAAGCATGAACCGGTAGTTATTCCTGCAGAGATTGATAAGCCCGGACTGGGACTCTCGGAAGAGCACCGGCAGATACTCACGGATGTGCCGGAGGTACTCCACTGTGCAGCAGATACTTCATTTGCAGAGAGAAAAAGACAGCAGGTTGAAGCAACGAATTTACAAGGGCTGCGGAATGTATTTGATATTGTTCCGAACTGTGAAAGATTTTTCCACATGAGTTCAGCCTATTCTGCCGGAATGCAGGAAGGACTCATTATGGAAGAAATCCAGGATCCCCCGGGTTTCCATAACCCTTACGAACAGTCAAAAAATGAAGCTGAAAAGATTATAACAGACCTGTGCAGGGAAAACAGCACCAATCTTACCATTTTGCGCCCCTCCATTACCTATGGGGATTCAGCCACGGGGGAAAGCCTGCGGTTCAATGCATTGTATTTTCCGGTGCGGATACTGCTTTTTTTCAGAGATTCACTGAAAAGAGATATTTTGGAAAGAACCGGCAAGCGGGCAGCAGGGCTCGGTGTCTCCATAGATGAAAACGGGAGTATGCACCTTCCTCTTACCTTTCCCGGAGACGGCCGGCTGAACCTTGTGCCCATAAACTTTTTGGTGAAAACTGTTACTGCAATAATGGACAGCGGAGAAACCGGGATTTATCATATTGTTAATCCGAAATCCGACACCATCGGACAGCTTGCAGAGAATATACAGAGGCATTATTCCATTTCAGGCTTGGAAGTGACCAACCAGGCAGTGCACGATGGCCCTTTGCAGGCCCTTATTAACAGCTATATGGATGTGTACTATCCATACTTCTGTGACAAAAGAAGTTTCAGCGATTACCGGACAAAAAAGATTCTGGAGCCTTTGGGGATTGAATGCCCTGAGTTAACATCGGCTGTATTTAAAAGATGCATGGACTTTGCCGTAGAAGTAAACTGGGGTTCAAAGATCAGGGTGTAGGTCTTAATGTGCTGCATATAATTACTTTTGAGGTACAATTAAGTATAGACCTAATGGAACTTTGTCAGATTGCTCAATCCGGGATATAATAGAAAATGGGAACCATCACCGCCAGAGAACTATTCGGGCGGACTTGAGGAACGGGCTACTCTCGCAGTTCAAGCAGAACATTAGAAAAACAGTCGGGAGATAAATGAGGAAACTTTGAAATCCAACCGTTAATATGCTGTATATGCCAGAGAGCAGCCTGTCTGGGGAGAGAGACACTGTGTCAATCTGCTGCGTGATGGTATCAGGACTGATTCAATCCACTCATTGTCAAAATTGAATGCGAAATTTTTGTATTATCCGGCTTTTATACTGCCTTGTAATCAAAGGAGGGTTTGATTGAATATACCGTATTTCATAGGATAAGGATAGTTGTTATAGGTTATATAAGAGAAGTCAAGCATTATCCTATTTCCAGGAAACAACGATGTTTTCCCTGTCAAAGAGTTTGATGGAAAATCTGAAGGTGAAGATGTCTATGAGGATTATAATAATGGATGCAATAATGAGATTGACAGTGGAGAAAATGAATATGCCCGATACCTGCAGTGCAATGAATGCAAATACAGGCAGAACAATTATCAGTGACAGATTCTGGGCTGATTTGGCATCTTTTGCCCTGGAAGAGGCAATAATGCCCAATAGGAAGGCGAATATGGCAAAACCCGGAACAAGTATGAAGAATGCAAAAAGCAGATAATTCACAGGGAGGAGTGAAAGTATGTGAGCTTTATCAATGAAAGTAAAAGCATAGAAGAAAACACCGAGAAAGAAATAAGAGCATATCATTGCCGGAATGAATTCGGCGAGTATCTTTCCCAGTATCAGTTCACCTGTCCTGACTGGGGTTGATAGCAGGGGTTCAAGG
>JAWOBN010000055.1:0-8833 GCA_046484245.1 bacterium
GTTGCGTGATGCGTGGTGCGTGATGCGGGCACCAGAACGTGTAGGAAGGATCGTGCGATTCGCGCGTTTCGGAAATGCGATAAGCTTGCCATGGAAGAGCGGATAAGAGAAAACAAGAGTGTGCTGTAAATGATCCGGGTTAGGATGGGGTTATAATTTTTCTGCTATGCGGCGGAGGTCTTTGTTGAGGAGGGCTTTGAGTTTTTTCTTGATGATTCTTGAATAGTATTCCTTTTCTGTTTTGGTCAGTTTTTCACCTTTGAATTTCTTCAATATAATCTCTTTTTGTTTCCTGGGGAACAATTGATTTAATGCCTGATGTAGTTCCATTTCCTCGCGCGAATCAAGATGTTCTATTATCTGCTGTGACTCCTTCTCATTGACATACAGCCGGAATGTATTGAGTATCCTCTCTGAACTGATTTTCATTTTATTGATTCTCACTGTGTCTTTATTCTGCAATTGATCGCTCAGTTTCTTAATTCTTTCCTCATCAACAAAACACTCCCCGCCTCTTTTGAATCTGTTCAGCATATACGACTTTCCCTCAGCATGGAAACAGGCAAATGCAATATGGATCAATGCTTCCAATTTCTTGGAGGGTTTCGAGAGGTCTTTGCAGAAAATACCGCCTGCATTTATCATATTGTAGAGAACAACCGGAAATCCTTCCAGAACTCTGTATTCACGCGACTTTGCGATATCCCTAAGCAGTTTCATGTTCTCTTCAACACTCTCGCTTTCAATGAGCGTATAACCGTATTTATTCATCCTTTCACTTAATTTATCATTTTTCATAATATCCTTCTTTTTTTATTGTATCTAAGAATTCATTCAGATTTCTTTCTGCTTTCTCCCAATTTGTCTCATATCTTGCATGCTCATTATATCTTTTTATGAATTTCTCAGTGTCAACATTATTGAACACACCCTGCCAGAGCAAATAGACATCCCGGAAATCCGTCTGGGTTCCTCTGAATAATTTTGTTATTATCAGATCATAATAGTTCAGACACCCGAGATAGACATGACTCCATTGCCTTATTAAAATATTGTTTCCTGCTCTGAGGGGACTTTCTAATAACTCTGTTGTAAAGACTGATTTACCCGGGAATAAGTCAAATTCAAAGCCCTCTGATGATACCAGTGCATTGCCTCTCCCCGGTTCATATCCGAGTGATGTCAATTGCTTGACAAGATAGCTGTATTCTTCATGCTCCGGCACAAGTAAATCTATGTCTTTTGTGGAGGGTTTTACATTGAGCAGAGTCATGGCAGTGCCACCGCAAGCAATCAGATGGATCTCATTATTCAGAAAGGCATTCCAGTCGGAAAACACATTGAATAGATTTTCTTTGTTTATTCTTTTTGTATTCATTATTACAATTCCTTGTATGAAATTATACAATATTTTGTATGATTGTCAAGGACCGGCTGACGCCGGGTTGAGAGTCAATGGTTTATGGTCAAGAAAGATCGTGCGGATTCGTGCGGATTCGTGCGGATTCGTGAGATTCGGAAATACGATAAGCTTGCCATGGGAGACCGGATAACGGAAAAGGGAAAACGGTAAACGACGGAAAAGAATGTGGAGAGCTGGCCACAGAGATTGCTTCGCGAATGCTCTTCAAGCAGGTTAAACTCGCAACGACAGAGCGGGGGCGGGTAAGGAGATTGCTTTGTCGCTTCGCTCCGCGCAATGACTTGTATTTTTTGGGTATTTGAGAAAATGGGTGGTGTTAATAACCCATTCTAACGGAAGCCGCATCACGCAAAACGTATGACGATAATCGTAGGGGGGCAACAATTTGAACCCCGATTTATGTTTGTTCTCTCTGTTATCTATTGACAATCAGTCTGTTTATAATATTATATAAGAAAAACGGGAGTTTAATTTATGGAAAAAAGTTTATGGGAAAGAGTAAAAAACAATCTCTCTCAGGCATTGGAAAAATCCGAGGAGATTACAAAGTTGTCCAGCAAGAAGATGGAGATAGCCGGTCTTGAATACAAGATAGAGAAATCATTGACCAATCTGGGCGGCTATGTTTATAATTTTGTTGTTGAGAAAGAGCAGAAACGCCTCACTCAGGACAAGGAATTCAGGCAGAAGCTTGGAAACATTAAAAAACTGCACAAGCTTCTGGAGAAGAAAGAGAAAGAGGTAAAAAAGATTTAAGCATTTCTTCTGTCATCTTAAGGAGGTACACATGAAACGGATTTTATCAACCATATTCATTATTATACTTGTATTTTTCCTTGGTGCTATTACAGCAACTATGGTCAAGGATACTGCAGCATCAGAAGACGCACTTATTCACAAGGTGGAAACCCCGGGCGTATCGGACAATTCCGGGCATACATCCTTCAGGGAACTTGCTGCCCGAGTGACTCCCGCTGTTGTTCATATCAGTACGGAATTCACTGTGAAAGTTGAATCATATTTCCCATTTGACGATCCTTTCTTCAAGCGTTTCTTCCGCGATATGCCTGAAATGGAGAGAAAGAATCAGTCCATGGGAAGCGGTTTTATATTCAATGAAGACGGTTATATTGTAACCAATAATCATGTTGTGAGGAATGCTGAGAAGATCACAGTGAAACTTGAGGACGGCCGGGAATTTTCCGGTGAAGAGATTGAGATCATAGGACTGGACGAGAGAACGGATCTTGCTGTAATAAAAATAAGGGGCGCCAGGGACCTGCCCTATATACCCTTTGGTGACTCCCAGACACTTTTTGTAGGCGACTGGGTGATGGCTGTCGGCAATCCCTTCGGATTTGACGGCACTGTGACTGTGGGCGTTGTTTCTGCAAAGAACAGGTCAAAACTCAATATGAGAGGGGCACCGGTCTATCAGGACTTCATTCAGACAGATGCGTCCATTAATCCCGGTAACAGCGGGGGACCGCTTGTGGATATAAACGGAACTGTTGTCGGAATCAATTCGGCAATTGCCTCACCTTCAGGCGGCAATGTGGGCATCGGATTCGCAATCCCCTCCAATATGGCAATAGAGGTCGTTGAGCAATTGCTCCAGACAGGCACTGTTACAAGAGGCTATCTCGGCGTCTATCCCCAGGAGTTGACACCTGAACTCAAGGAGAAATTCGGGCTTGCCCAAGACCGGCAGGGCGTGCTTATAGCTCAGGTTGAAGAGAACGCACCTGCAGACAAGGCCGGACTCAAGGACGGTGATGTTATTATTGAATTTGACGGCAAACCCATTGAGAATGTTTCACGATTCCGTCTTGCTGTTGCAAACACAGAGGTCGGCAGTACAGTCAATGTCAAAGTGATAAGAGATAAGAAGGAAAAGACAGTGTCCGTTAAAATAGGAGAACTGGAGTCAGAGCCTGTGGCACAGAAGCAGACAGAAGAGTCCAGGGAATGGCTGGGCATTGAAGTAACAGGCATCAATAATGAGACAAGAGAAAGATACAATATACAGGCATCCCGCGGTGTTATTATAACTGATATTGAAAGGGATTCACCTGTTCTTGAAGAAGGAATAAAACCCGGTGATGTGATTGTTAAGATTGAGAATGAGACAGTGGATGATGTAAATGATTTCAATGCACTGAAAAAGAAATACGCAGACAAAGAGAAGATTCTGCTTACACTGAAGAGAGGCAGGGTCAATATGTGGAAAGTGATAGAGAATAAATAAAAGAGGCTCAATATCGCATATAATGATTTAAATGATAAATCCCTGCAGATCTATTTTAAGGAAATTCGTGATATTCCCCTTATTGACAGGGAAGAAGAAAAGGAGCTCGGAGAACGGATAAAGAATGGCGACAAGAAAGCCATAGAAAAGCTTGTAAGAAGCAATCTGAGATTTGCCGTGAATATTGCAAAGGAGTATCAGGGCAGAGGGCTCTCACTCTCCGAACTGATCAATGAGGCGAATTTTGGTCTTATGAGAGCTGCAAGGAAATTTGACCCGGACAGGAATGTGAAATTCATATCCTATGCTGTATGGTGGATCAGGCAGACAATAATGAAGGCAATCATGGAGAATGCAAATAATATACGTGTCCCCATGTCTCAGATAAGCAAGGTCAACAAAATAAAGAAGACACAGGAGGAGATGCAGAATGAATACGGGGAAGCCCCTACCCTCAAGGACCTTGCTCTCAAATTAGATCTATCCGAGAAAGAGATAAAGAATGCTCTCATGCTCTCCAAAACAGAGATGTCGCTTAATACTCCCCTTACTGACGACAACAGCCTCTATCTGTCCAATACAATAGTTCAGGATAAATTCCTCACACCGGAGGAATCCTTCATGAGGAGGAGGTATAAAGAGGTCCTTGATTCGCAATTGGAAAAACTGACGGAGAGAGAGGCATTCATTCTCAAACAGTATTTCGGCCTTGATGACAACAGGCCCCACACGCTTGAGGAAATAGGTAAAAAATTGAATATTTCAAGAGAAAGGGTCAGGCAGCTCAAGGAAAGAGCCACATCAAAGCTCAAGGGACTGACAAAGGGTCTGCTTGAACCGTACAGGGAAGAATGAAGAAGAGAAAACTTAAAATATCGGTAATACCTCACGGCAGTGAAGATATCAGTGTAAAGAGATTCTTCATTGTGCTTATCCCCATTGTGCTTATTGCAGTACTGGCATTTTCCGTGTATCTCACTGTCATTACTGTCAATAATATCAGGAATATCAAGGATTATGCATCCATAAGGCAGTTGAGAGAGGATGTGGCAGTACTGACAATAAAGAACAGGGAGTCACAGCAATCCATAGAGAGGATTGAAAGCGGCATAGAGGATATTAAAGAGACAACAACTTCAATGATACCTGCTTATGAATATCTGTCGGGCATTATCAATACTTCAGAGCAGTCATTCTCACTCCCTGACAGCCCCGATTCACTGCTCAGTGCAGTAGCTTTGATGCGCACTGCCTATGATTCCTTCTACAATATTCTGAGCAATAAGTCCTATGCCGACAAGATCCCCTCCCTCATTCCCGTGAGCGGCTGGGTTCTGAGGGAGTACGGATATGTCAATGACCCCTATACTGAAACAAGGCGCCTCAATCCCGGCATACTCTTTGTTGTTGAGGAGAATAAGGATGTATATGCTGCTGCAGAGGGATATGTGCTCTTTGCAGGCAATAAGTCCAAACTGGGCAAAACAGTTATCATAAAGCATTCGGACAATTATATAACGACCTATGCCCATCTTTCCGGCATTACAACAACATCCGGAAAAACAGTCAGTAAGGGCGATGTTATCGGATATGCAGGCAAGACGGGCAAGACACTCTCGTCAGCTCTATACTATGAGATAAAGAGGAATGAAGAGACCATAGATCCCTCATCTTCTTTCATGGTGCCTGTCTATATGCTTTATGACTCCTTGAGAAGCATTCTGTAATAATAATAATTCCTCAATATCCTCTTGACGAATATCCTCGTTTCCCTGAAAGGAATCATCTCAAGATAGAGTTCCCAGTCTATATTGCTTCTCTTCCATTTCTCAACATTACCGGGACCCGCATTATAAGCCATGATTCCATACGCATAATTATCCGGAAAATAGTCCAGATACTTTCTTATATGCGCAGTACCCGCATAAATATTCTTTTCAAGATTGAAGTAATCATTGTCATCATAGAAACTCTCATATACAAAATCCATCAGCTGCATTATGCCCTTAGCACCCACAGGCGACTGTGCATACTGGTCAAACCAGCTTTCATGTCTTGCCATTGCATAGACAAGTGCAAGGTCCATTTTGTTTTCTTGAGACGCTTTTGTGAAAATTTCCTTATGAGGCAGGGGGAACATCAATCTATAGATTTTGCTTAGATCTTCCCCGCTGTATAGTAAATTATAAGCATATAATATTGAAACATTATAAATTTCCAGATGATTGAGTATTGCGGAAATTGCCATTGCATTACCCTCTTGATTATACAGGGAATTGATATATTCAAGAAAACAATCATCTTCAGAGTGATCTTTGAATACAGAAAATATCTGACTAATATATTCAGTATTATCCGGAACTTCTATATCATCAACATTAATTTCTGAATTCAATAATTGTCTGGCTCTTGTTGAATAATAGTCAATTGAATGTCTGCCTGCCAGATATCTCAGTATTGAATCCCCCTTGAGAGGCATACGGTTAAAATAACATGCTTTTGCTTTGTGATACCGGACAGGTATCATATCTGCTGTATCTGCCAGGAGAATAGAATCAGAGACAGAGCGGCCTTCAGCATTACCTATTTCGGCTATCATCCTGATATACGCTTCGGAATCCGACATACTGAGATAGAATTTCATTGCCTTCCTGAAATCACCCTCCGATTCGTAATATCTCCCCCTGTAATACTGCATTCTCTTATTTGAAACTGTATCAGGTATAATATGTGACGTATTGAGCAGTATTGTTCTATCCTTTATGTGAACCATCAGTTCCAACACTTCTCCCTTGAGTGTGTCGGGTATATCAGCATTATCAATCATCAGATTCATAGCCTGCGCGTAAATATTATTTTTTTCTTCTATCAGTCTCGTATTGAAGCTCTTATCATTTCTCAATGCAATATATTTTATAATAGTACTTTGGGGCAAACTGCTGTACTGACTCAGCAAAAGGGAATCAGTGTACTTGTCCCTGAACTTGAGATTCTCTTCAATATCCCCGTGTTTTTGTATAAATGCCCTGTTTATGATTTCATACCCGCGCTCATCCAGGTTCCGGAGTACATCCATATCATCTATCATTTTTGTCCTGCCGGACAGATGCTTAAAACCATGCTCATTGATATCCATTTCCAGAAGCTCATTATATTTTTCATTCTCAATATAATGGTCAATAGTATATACAAGTGCAGTATTTTTAATATTTATATCTTCTATATGTTTGATATAGATGTGCGGTCTATCACTGCTGAGGAGTGAATCAAGGTAATCTATATCATTTGCAGCCGTGATGTTTATTGAGAGGAATAATAATAATAAGAGTATCAATCTTCTCATCATAAATTGAGAAGCACCTGACCTCTATAGACAGGTGTTACCCTGCCTTCAAGATACACTTCACTGTAATGCTCATCAAACTGAAAATCCACAGTGAGTATTTCACCTGAGCGTGTAATTATTTCAACAGGAGGGTCAATGCCGAGAAATCTTGCAGCTGACAGAGCAGATGCAACAGCACCTGTGCCGCAGGCAAGTGTCTCATTCTCAACACCCCTCTCATAGGTTCTCATAAAGATGCGTGCAGGCTTCTCAGCTTGGACAAAATCAACATTTGCTCCCTCCGGTGCAAAATCAGGATGCATCCTCACTTGCCTGCCCAAACCCTTTACATCAATTGACTCTAAATCCCGGGTGAGTATGACAAAGTGGGGTACACCTGTATTCAGATAATCCCCTCTTATCTTCTCATTGTCAAGGATTATCTCCTTGTCAAATTCCATTGAATGGGGGTCAGAGAGCTGAAGTTTCACTGTATTGCTGCCTTTAATAAATGCCCTGTGAACACCCTTTCTTGAACTGAATATCATCTCTTTTGATTCAATTATTCCCGTCATGTAGGCATATAAAGCAATGCTTCTTCCGCCATTGCCGCACATATCAGCCTCACCGCCGTCATTATTGAAGTACTGCATCGCAAAATCATGTTTATCGGAGGGATTGACCAGAATAAGACCATCTGCACCAATGCCTGTTCTCCTGCTGCAGAGTTTCTCTATCTGTGCTTGAGAGAGGGAAATTGAATTATCCGTATTATCTATTATTATGAAATCATTGCCGCTTCCGGAGATCTTATGGAATTCAACTGCCTGATTCAACAGTAACCTCCATTTCAATCAGGGCATCCTTGGGCAATGCCTTCACACCGGCAACTACCCTGGCAGGATATCCGTTTTCAAAATAACGGGCATATACCCTGTCAAATTCACTGAATAGAGAAAGGTCAGTCATATAGACCGACACCTTGACAATACTCTCAGCACCAAGTTTCTGCTCATTTAGAAACCCCGTTATATTATCCATTATTATCATTGTCTGGTCTGCAATCCGGCCTTGAGACATTTCACCACTGTCTGTATCAATTGCCAGCTGCCCTGAGATATAGATCATGCTGCCTGAGCTTACAGCCGGGGAATAACTGCCGGCAGGAGCCGGCAGCTTATCTGTCTTGATTATCTTCATTATGCCTTGCCCATAAGGCGCATTATCACTGCTTTCTGTGCATGAAGACGGTTTTCCGCCTCATCAAACACCACAGAGTTCTTGCTGTCAATCACATCATCCGTGACCTCTTCGCCCCTGTGAGCCGGCAGGCAATGCATGAATATTGCGTCATCCTTTGCATATGAGAACAATTCACCATTTACCTGATATTTGGAGAATGCCTTGGCTCTTGCCTCTTTCTCATCCTCTTCACCCATTGAAGCCCAGACATCCGTATAAACAACATCAGCATCCTTCACTGCTTCAACAGGGTCATTGGTTATGACAATCTCGGCACCGCTCTTCCCGGCCATTTCCCTGCTTCTGACAGTATAATGCTCAAGGGGTTCATAACCCTCTGCACATCCCACTGTCATATTGGTGCCCATGAGACCTGCCATAAGCATGAGTGAATGGCTCATATTATTGCCTGCACCGAGGAATGCGAACTTGAGCCCCTCTACTTTGCCCTTATGCTCCATTATTGTCAGATAATCCGCCATGACCTGACATGGATGCTCATAATCGGAGAGTGCATTGATAACAGGCACACTGGAGTACTCAGACAATTGTTCTATGGACTTGTGTGAGAATGTCCTTGCCATAATGATATCCG
>JAWOBN010000087.1:0-7297 GCA_046484245.1 bacterium
GAGGAGTTCAATCTGCCCAGGGTGATAAACTATATGCACTATAATCCCGTTGATGCAGGCATAGTAAGTAAAGAAGGCGATTACCCGTTTTCCAGTGCCGGATTCTATGAGGGCAAGAAGAGCTATATAGAGCAATTGAAGAAGATAGATTATGACAGGAGTATAACGGACAGGGAGTTTGAGACCTATAAAGGCGTAATAGGCACCAAAAAGGAATACAAGAAACTGCTCAAGCGCAAACCGGGTAGAGAGAAGAGCAGATACAAAGAGAGGAGGAAAAAGTCTTTAACAGAATCAATGAAGATTTTACTGGATGAACAGGGTTTAACGAGGATGATATTTTTCAGAAGGCGCAGCCCTCAAGAGAAAAAGAAGGTGCAGAAAATAATAAGGGCACTTCTTCTGGAGGGTTATAAGCAGTCGGATATCGCCCGTGAATTGAAACTGGGGAAGTCAACGATATATAAAATGCTCAATATTGAGAAATTTTCGTGAACAATGTGAAGGGCTGTCCCTGGGAGTTGGAAGTGTTTTTTTATTGAAAAAGGGCGGGATTTGTGATATGATTTCAATGTGAAACAGGTATTGTTTACTATAATATTGTTTGTATTTGTCATATGTTATTCAGAGCAGTATGTGCTTGAATTTGACGGGTCTGTTGACAATATGAAACACCCCTCAATAAAGAGAATAATCAAACGCTACAATTATGTTGTTGTTGATATGGCAAGAGAGGATATTGAATCAGCATTCCCCGATGTGAAATCCGTTTATCCTGACCCGAAGGTCAAGGCTGCCTACAAACCCAGTGACCCCTATATAGATTATCAGTGGAATCTGCTTGCTGAGCATTATAATATCTCCGGTATGCTGGACAGGGGGGTTACAGGCTCCAGGAGTGTTATAATAGGCATTCTGGACACAGGCATAGCATTTGAAGATTACACAATACCCTCTTCAGAATCAGACAGGGTGTATTCATCAGACGGGCAATACCATCAGTACAGTGATTTTACGGATATCAATTTCTCCAATGGTTATGATTTTGTATCTGATGACCTGCATGCCAATGATATGAATGGTCATGGCACAAATTGCTGCGCTATTATAGCTGCAGGCGTTGATAATAATATTGATATGAGCGGCATTGTTTCACAGGCAAGTGTAATGCCTCTCAGGGTTCTTGATGAGAATGGCGAGGGCAATTCCAGTGATATTGTCTCTGCTGTTGAACATGCTATAAACTACGGCTGCAATGTGCTGAATCTCTCACTTGCAGGAGAGTCAAATGATTCTCTCGGGTGGCACCCCCTCCATGTGGCAATTATTGATGCTGTGGCCAATGGCATTACTGTGGTCTGTGCAACAGGCAACAATGGCGCATCGTATATTTCATATCCTGCGAAATTTGAGGAGGCGGTTGCAGTGGGCGGTGTTGATTATCATTTTGACAGGGCACCCTATTCCCAGTATGGCGAGGGACTGGATTTCTCTGCACCCGGCGGTGTCGTGTATCAGGACAATGACAATGACGGAAATTATGACGGCGGCATACTCATACCGTCATTTGATACATATAATTCACAGACAGATGTTTCTTCATTCAGTATATACTATGGAGAGGGCACCTCATTTGCAGCACCCCATATTACAGCACTTGCAGCACTGCTATATTCAATAGGGTATTCCGGTTCTGATGAGATAGAAGACGCGCTTATTGAGGGCTGTCTTGACCTCGGTGCAGCAGGATATGACCAGGAATTCGGATGGGGATATCCTCACCCCGATTCACTGTTCAGCAGGAAGGTGAAGCTCACTGTAATAGAGTATGATTATATGCGCAACAGTTTTGACATTGCACTGAGCCCCATTGAGACAGGAGTTGTTATTGATTCAATGATCTTTGAGGGCAGGTCTTTCCGTGATGTTCACAGTGTCAATGCATCCTCTTATACAGCAGGGTTCACAGGCCTCAATACAGGTGTATATACACTTGGTATTTATCTTACGGGAAGTGAAGGGCATGAATCAATGGAAACAGATATACTGCTCAAATCACCATCAGATACCACTTCCTACATATACAATGGCAACACATCATTCTACCTGCAGTCAGGCGGCTTTATTCTCATGGAGGGCAATAAATTCAATGTGAAGGGCCTTGACAGTACGGGAGAGCTTGTTTTCACAACAGACAGTCCCGGGCATTACACTGTTATGAGAAACAGCAGGGAGATTCAGTGCAGGAGAAATGAAAAAGCACTATTTGCCGAAATCTCCCGAAACGGCATATACAGAATAGTAGAGAGGAGAGATAAAAAATACAATGTTGAGAAGAAGAGTGAATCCGGTACAATACTCCTCTCTTCTCAAAATACAGTAAAATGGGATAATTCCCCGTATGCCCTCTTTGACAGGACAGGGAGGAGCATTAAGTCAGGCAGTGGATTCACTGTCAGTTTTGCGGGCATGAATCCCGGCATATATTTTATAAGTTCAGGCGGAAGAGTATGGAAAATAATAAAATTGCACTGATGCTCATTGTGCTGGCAATTGTGTCATGCACATTATTTACAGTGGAGAGGTCCGGCTGGTACTATATCAAGCATAATGATGTGCATACTGCTCACAGGGAATTTCTCCGCGACTATGCCTATGACAGCGAGGATGTGGGCAATACTGCAGGACTTGCCTATACATTTTTCATGCTCAATGAACCTGACTCATCACTAGTATATGTAAAGCAGTCCATTGCTCTGAGGCCTGATACATCCATCACCTATTTTGTGTCAATCAATTATTATCATTATCATGGACCGCGCAGTGCATTCGCCTATTACAGTGACGCAGTAGGGCAATACGGATACATTAAGACAGGTCAATTCATTGATTCTGTGGTGTCATGGGCTGACCTGCACAAACTCGGGCTTGTTTCAGGTTATGAGACAGGCATGTATGACTCTGTTTACAGCATACTCCGCCGCATAACGGATATTGACACCACTCTTGATATGTCAGACAGTAGTGAAAGGACAATTCTTCTGGATTATATAAACCAATTATAGGAGGTTGGATGAAAATAGCAGTAGTAATGGGTTCAGAGTCAGACAGTGAAGTGATGCAGAGATGCACGGACACACTGGAGCAATTCGGTATTGAATACGACAGAATGATAATGTCTGCCCACAGGACACCGGAGAAAGTGAGGGATTTTGCAGTCAATGCAAGGGAGAACGGATACAGGGCAATTATAGCTGGAGCAGGATATGCAGCCCATCTTGCAGGTGTGATTGCCGCCCACACAACACTGCCTGTGCTTGCAGTGCCGATTGATTCTTCACCCCTCAAGGGTATTGATTCTCTGTATGCTTCAGTAATGATGCCGTCCGGTGTGCCTGTTGCAGTATTTACAGTAGGCAGTGCAGGAGCCAAGAATGCTGCTGTCTTTGCAGCTGAGATGCTCTCATCAGAGAATGAGGATATAAGAAAGAAGATTGATGAAATGCGTGATGAATGGTCAAAGAAATAAAGCCCTGACTCAGCTGGAGTCAGGATGTCCTGTTATATTCGCAACAGATACTGTCAATGGCATAGGATGCATCTATGACAATACTGAGTGTATTGAAAAGATATTCAGGATGAAAAAGAGGGATGAGGATAAGCCCCTCATACTGCTCCTTGACTCAATGGACAGAGTGAGGGAGTATTTTAAACTGAACAGTGAGGAGACAGCACTGGCTGAGAGATATATGCCCGGAGCATTGACAATAATAGCCACTATGAAGAAACCGGCAAACAGGTTTATTGTCAAGGATGGCAAAACGGGATTCAGAATACCCGACAGCTTTAAACTGCAGGAGCTTATCCGCGCAGCAGGCAAGCCCATTGCGTCAACAAGCATCAATTTCTCGGGTAATGAAGTGATAAAGAAGAGAGAGAGGGCTGCTGAGCTCTTTCCCGGCGCTCATATATACGGGGAATTGACTGAACAGTCGGAACCATCAACAATAGTGAGTATTGAGAAGAGTGAGATAAGGGTTCTTCGTAAAGGAAAAATATCAGTAGAGGAGGACAAGTGGAATCAATGAATCTGTTTCAATTGAAGAATGATCTGAAACCCAATGAGAAGCTTCTTATTGAAAAGACAGACAGCAAGACAATATATCTGTGCAGGTGCAGGGGGGAGTATTCACCGGAATATTTCTACAAGCAGAAGATAATCATCATATTGAGCGGATATATTGTATTTGATACAGGTGGTGATGAGGAGAAGAAATTCAAGGAAGGCGATTATGTGAAAATAGAGGATGCTGAACAGTGCAAGATAAAGAATTCAGATGCACTGATGATAACATTAATAGATGAAAAGTGAGGAAGAGATGAATGAAAGGAAGAAGATAAAGCAATTCACCGACAGGGTGCTGAAACTCTCTGATGCAGACAGCACTCTCATTACAGTGCAGTATGCTTCAGGCGGATTGACCCGATTCTCCGGTAATGAGATCACCCAGAATGTCGCCTCCAGGGAATTCCCCTTTACAATAAGGGTCAATTACGGAGGAAAGATAGGAAAGGCATCAGGCACATCCCTCAAGAAAGAGAATATAGAGAATTATCTCAAGAGGGCGAAAGACACGGCTATGCACAGCAAGAAGAAAAAGGATGAACTGCCTCCGGCAAAGAAGAAAAAGTACAAGAAGACAGGCACATTCAGCAGGCAGACAGCAGACATACCGCCTGCAGAAAAGGCGAAAAAGGTGAAATATGCTGTAGGCAAATGCGCGTCAGCAGGTCTTGAAGGTGCAGGCATTATTTCATCCGGTATGAATGCAATGTGTGTTGCCAATTCAGCAGGGCTCTTTGCAATGCATAAGATGTCAGATGCCAAATACTCCCTCAGTGCAATAGGCAAGACAGGTTCAGGATGGAGCGAGGATATAAAGAGCAATTTCAAGGACATTGACTTCAAGAATAAAACAGGAGCAGCAATTGCAAAGGCAAGACTTGCAGAAAAACCCAAAGAGGTGAAACCGGGCAGATACACTGTTATACTGGAGCCTGCTGCAGTTGCAGACCTAATCTCATTTATGGCTTACGGTGTGTTCAACACAAGGGCATATATTGAAGGAAGGAGTTTCCTCAAGGGCAAGAAAGGCAAGAAAATTGTCAGTGAAAAAATCACAGTTGAAGACAATGCCTATATGGAAGGCATGAATGGCATACCATTTGACTTTGAGGGTTTCCCGCGCAAAAAGGTCACATTACTGAAGAATGGTGTTTTCAAGAACCTCATACACAACAGACAGACAGCCAAAACACTGAAAGCAGAGAATACAGGTCATTCACTGGGGCCTGATGACACATGGGGTCCCATACCCCTCAATCTCCATATTCATGCAGGCAGTGATACACTTGACAATATGATACAGACAACCGAAAAGGGCATTCTTGTCACACATTTTCACTATGTCAATATGCTCAATCCAATGACAACAACAATAACAGGCATGACAAGAAACGGCACATTCCTCGTGGAGAAGGGCAAGATCAAGACAGGTGTGAAGAACTTCAGGTTCACACAGTCAATAATTGAGGCATTGAGCAATGTGGTTATGCTGGGGGACACAGAGGAACTGCATTCAGGAGGTTTCTGGGGCGGATTCTATGTCCCTGCAATGAAGATAGACAATTTTAATTTCACCAGCATTACTGATTTTTAGGAGGCATTATGTGGAGATTAGCAAAGAATGCAATTGATACAGCTGTTCAGCAGGGTGCTGATTATGCTGATATAAGAATAATGGATACAAGCAAGGAAGACCTGGAGATGAAGAACGGTGAACTCAATACGAATCTCTCCAATACACTGGGCTTCGGCATAAGGGTTATTTACAAGGGTTCATGGGGATTTGCCTCATCCGATACTGTAAATCTCGCTGAGGTAAACAGAATGGCAAAGAAAGCAGTTGATATTGCCAAGGCAAGCCACAGGGTGCAGGTGAAACCCGTCAAATGGGCAAAGGAAGATGTGTACACAGATCACTGGTTCACACCTGTGCTTAAAAACCCCTTCCGCATACCCCTCTCCGAGAAAGTGGATTTGATGACACGCATTGACAGTAAACTGAGGAAGAAGAAAAAGATAAAGGTTGCATCCACAAGACTCTCTTTCCAGAATATAAGGAAGTGGTTCTTCAATTCAGAGGGCAGCCGGATACTGCAGGACCTGATGCGGAGCGGAGCAGGATACT
Source organism: bacterium (assembly GCA_046484245.1). Taxonomy (GTDB): domain Bacteria; phylum Hydrothermota; class 32-111; order 32-111; family 32-111; genus JAXHVG01. The sequence continues at coordinate 6,252 of JAWOBN010000087.1, forward strand.
CGGTTTTTGCAGTAGGCAACAATGATATGCAGAAACGTTCCTATCCCGCCTCATTCGGCGGACAGTACTATTCAGGCGGATGGGAAACAATAGAGACAATGGGTCTGGAAGAGAATGCAGAGAGAGTAAGGGATGAGGCAATAGCACTGCTCACTGCTGATGTATGCCCTGAAAAGACAACAGACCTCATTCTGGACGGCTCACAGCTTGTACTGCAGATACATGAATCAGTCGGTCATCCCACTGAACTGGACAGGGTACTGGGCTATGAGGCGAATTATGCAGGCCGTTCATTTGCCACAACAGAGAAACTCAATAAATTCAGATACGGTTCTGAAATAGTCAATCTCATTGCAGACAATACTGCAGCAAAGGGTCTTGCCACACAGGGCTATGATGATGACGGTGTCAGGGCGCAGAGATGGCCCATTGTCAAAGACGGAATACTCACCGGTTATTCAACGAACAGGGAGCTGGCTCATAAGATAGGAGATAAGCGTTCAAGGGGCGGAAACCGTGCAGACGGTTATCACAATATCCCCATTGTGAGAATACCCAATCTGTCATTGATGCCGGGCAAATGGGAGCTTGATGAATTGATTGAGGATACGAAAAACGGCATAATGATGGAGACCAATAAATCATGGTCAATAGATCAGATGAGGCTCAACTTCCAGTTCGGATGCGAGATAGGCTGGGAGATTAAGAACGGCAAGAAGAAAAGAATGCTGAAGAATGTGTCATATCAGGATATTACACCCAAGTTCTGGAATAAATGCAATGCAATTTGTAATGAGAATTACTGGGATCTCTGGGGCGTGCCCAATTGCGGCAAGGGCCAGCCCGGTCAGAGATCCGAGATGTCACACGGCGCATCCCCTGCACGATTCAAGGATGTGAAGGTGGGTATAGGTAATAAGAAGAAATAGAGCAGGCGAGAAGTAAGAGTCACGAGACGCGGGACACGAGTCCCCCGGCTTGCGCCGGGTCAAGGGTTAATGGTTGATAGTCAATGGTTATGTGAATAGCCGGCCAAGGAAGACCGT
>JAWOBN010000025.1:0-21946 GCA_046484245.1 bacterium
AAACAGTATCCGGAGAGACAATTGAATCAATGTGCAGGTTCAGTTCATTTGAATCCTCCGGGAAGGGAACTGTCCTTGAATAGGCAGTGTAATAAGCCCAGCCGTAAACATTGCTGTCAGCAAGGAATAACCGAGCCCAGTTGCCTGAGGAAGAATCCACTGCAAAGCACTGTCCTCTTGATGCCTGAGTGACAACAGCAGAATCTGTTGTAGGGCCCGAGCGTATATTGAGCAGTGAAGCAGTGATCCTTATCAGGGAGTCATCGGGCAATCCTTCACTGTACTTTGAAGAATGGCCATTGCCTCCGTATATCCACCCGTAGCAGGGACCGGATCCTGAAGGGTAGTATATCTTGTACCAGTTGCCGTCTGCAATAAACACAGGATAGATTTCATCCTCATGCACTACAGAGAGTATGTCGTATTCAGTTCCGGGCCCCTTCCTTACATTGAGTCCGGGTGTATTGACCCTCACAATGAAATGACTCTCAGGCGGCTCATACCAGAAGGCACTTTCTATCTCATTCCATACATCACTTTCACCATCATCATAGCCCAGTGCCCAGCATCCTGCCCCCTGAAGCATACTGTCTGCAGCAATGGACAATTTGCCCCCTATACTCAGCGAATCATCGTACCAGCATTGATGCCACTCAGCTGAATAATAGTCATAAAAGGGCGTATAACTGTCAGTGTCCCACTCCCTGGTGTATGTCTGAGCATTACTCTTTGCATGTCTGTATATCACAGCACTGCCGCTGCCTGTTGTCTGTGAATTTTTTGTGTCATCAACAGTTGGCCAGTCATAGCCGTAATACGGTATGCCGAGAATGATTTTATCCCTCTCAACACCTGCATCAATATAATCCCCAACAGTTGTGTTGACTGCATAGTATCCCCAGAAACTGCTGTTTACAGTCGGTGCAACAGGACCTGCATTGCCTGAACCACTGTAATGATAATCATAAGCCATAATGAAAAGCCCGTCAGCAAGTAGTCCCAGATTAGAGTAATCATAGCCGGGATACCATGAAACAACTGCAGGCATTGCAATGGAGAGTTCCTTTCTGCCTTCATCGTGATAATGCAGATAGTCCTCAAGTGAATCAATGAATAATGTGAATGAATCCCTCACACTCTCTGTGACAAATTCAAAATCTATGTTGATGCCGTCCAGGTCATATGTGCTTATAAGTGACGCAATACCGGAGACCCCGTTATTTCTTGCTGATGATGAATTGAGGAATGAGGCAACAGATGATGAGCCGAACAGTGTAATGGTCATGTGAATATCCACCCCGTATTTCCTGCAGTCACTGTAAATCCTGCTGAACCGGGATGCATTGGGCAGTGCACCGAGTGAACCGTCCGTACCCATCTCAATGGAGAAATAGGCAATATCAGTAAGAAGCTCGTATCTGAAATTATCATAAGCCAATGTGTCAATCCAATAGGGGAGATAGCCGAAGTATGTACGGGCTGTGCCCTTGTCTGACACTGCCGCTTTTTCTCTTGTGAAAGGAACAGAAGTGTGATCAGCTGCAGGTCTGTTCAAATTGTCCTGTCTGTGATGAATGGAAGTGAATCCGCAGACAGTCACAACAGTAAATGTTACTATGAGTAATTTAATCAATGTCTTCATATCTTATGTATCTGTACACAGTTACTGTGATTATTATTATCAGTGCACCTGCCAGTATATAATAATAAGCATTGTTATCCGTGTCATACTGTTCATGCATAGGCATCTGAGAATCCGGGCCATGCTCTTCATACTGGAGCTGGTGAATGGATTTGAAATCATCTCTGCCGGAATTATCCTCAATACCACTGAGGCATATAACTGCAATAATGACAATGAAAACAGTAATTATGAATTTCAATACTACCCCTGTTAATCCTTAATGCTCTTTATACAAAAATACCTTCCTTATTCAAGACCTTATATACTGATTTAAGCAGAATTATAATATCAAAATGAAATGAATTATTGTTTATATACTCAATGTCATATACGAATCGCTCTTCCCACTGTATATTGTTCCTGCCGTTTATCTGAGCAAGACCTGTAAGACCCGGCTTCACCCTGAACCGCTCTGAGTATTTATCCGGATAATCTTCATATCTGTACGGATAGTATGTAAGCGGGGGCCTGGGGCCTACAACACTCATATCACCCTTGATAACATTGAAGAGCTGAGGGAGCTCGTCCAGTGAATATCTCCTCAGTATATATCCCGGTCCGGTGATGCGGGTGTCCTTATCCTTGATGAATATGCCGTCACCCTTGTCAATAGCATCCACTATCATTGTGCGGAATTTGAACAGATCAAAATGCCTGCCGTCTTTGCCGATACGCTTCTGAATAAAGAAAACAGGCCGCCCTTCTGTGATAAGCAGCAATAATGCAATAATCAGAATGAACGGCATTGCTGCCATAAGGAGAAGGACAGATGAAATAATATCAAAAATCCGCTTGAATACCTGTAAATCACTCATAATGCGATTTTATCAAAACCCCGAAAAAATGCAAGTGTTAAATTCTCCAAATCCCAAGGACGTATGTTGAAATTGTCGACATTTTCTGTATAATATTGTTATGGATTGGGCACGTATAGATAAAAAGGGTTATTATTACCTAATACATGTAAGAGGGCAGAGGAATAATCCTCTTTTCTTCAATTATGATGATATGGGCGCTTTTATCAATATGCTCAAGCAAGTCATTGATGAAACAGATATGAAATTAATAGCCTATAGTCTTCTGCGGACAGAATACTATTTGCTTGTTTACCGGAATAATACTACATTAGCACAATTTATGTTGAAACTTGAAACCAAATACTCAATGTATTTCAATGAAAAGTATGAAACAGTCGGTTATGTTCACCAAGGAAGATATGAAAATTACATTATACTCAATGAATCAAATGATATGCCCAGGGTAATAAACAGTATACATTATCTGCCTGAAGAATCAGGTATAACAGAAGATTACAAGACATACCCTTTCAGCAGTATAGGATTCTACAGTGGCAGGAAGGCTTATATTGAATCAATGCAGAAATATGATTTTGATAATGATATAACAGATAGAGATTATGAAACATATAGGAATTGCATTGGTTCAAAAGAGGAGTATGTGAGATTATTAAAAAGGCAACCGGGCAGGGAAATGGGTAAATTCAATGAAAGAAGGCGGGATGAATTGGCGAAATCTCTGAAAATTTTGATGAAAGAGAGGAATCTGCCTGCTGATATATTTTCCCTTAATAGACACAGAACAGGGAGAGAAAAGAAACTGATTCGTGAAATTATAAGTGAAATGAATAAAAACGGATACTCCCAGTCAGAGATATCCCGGTATCTGGGTATGCATAGATCTACTATAAATAAAATTATAAAGCGGAAGTAGAAATGTCGACAATTTCAACATACGTCCTTGGGAATTGGACAGAGAAAAATGGATTGAAAAAATTGCAGGTCTGTTTATAATAGTGTAATGGGTAAAGAGAAAGAAAGACGGTTCATTGTATTGAATATCCCGGATATGCCTCGAACAGATAACAGTCTGATTGAACAGATATACATAGAGTGCAGCTTGAAAGGCAATGTTCTCAATATCAGGGGCGAAACTGTACATGCACCTTCTCATTTCCGTCTTCTCAATGATACTGTCCGATTGAGAATGATAGATAAAAGCCGCATAGAGATAAATTCAAAGAGCGGGGAAGGCTTTGAGAGAGAGGAATATGAATTCACATGCAGGTCCCCGGCACTGGCCTGCATTATTGAAGATGATGAAAGAAGGCTTATCAAGAGGAGATACTTCTTATCCGGCAGTACTGTGCTGGACAATTTCACAAACAGATACAATGGTTTATATGTACTGGAGATAGAGTTCAATGATGAAAATAAACCGCCTGTACCTGACTGGGCAGGTCCGGAGATAACAGATGACAGGACACTGTCCAATTACAATATGTATGTGTCGGACAGTAATGAGATATGGAAGCATATCAGGGGGTTGACTGATGATAATACAGATACACAGGCATAAGATTACACAGGAGAACCCGTTTATTATTGCTGAGGCGGGTATTAATCATAATGGAGACATGGATACAGCCAGAGCACTTATTGACAGTGCCGGGGAGGCGGGAGCCCACTGTATAAAATTCCAGACATACAAGACCTCCAATCTGCTGATAAAGAACAAGAAGACACAAGAACTCTTTGAAGAACTGCAGTCCTATGAGCTTTCCTATGATAATTTCAGGGAATTAAAGGATTATGCAGTGAAGAGGAATATTATATTCATGTCCACGCCTGATGACAGAGAATCACTGGAATTCCTTGTAAGCATCAATGTCCCTGCATTGAAGATAGGGTCAGGTGAGATTGACAATTATCATTTTCTCAAGAGAGCAGCTGATTACCCAAAGCCCATTATTGTCTCCACAGGCACTGCAAGCAAGAAGGAGATAGAGAAGACATACAAGATTGTCAGGAGACGCAATAAAAAACTCATACTGATGCACTGTGTATCATCATATCCGGCGTCAATTGAAGACCTCAATCTCAATTTTATCAGTGTGATGAAGAAGAGATACAATATCCCCGTGGGTTTTTCCGACCACTCCATGTCACTGCTGGCACCTGCTGTCGGGGTTGCAAAGGGTGCATCTGTCATTGAAAAACATTTCACACTGGATAATTCCATGAAGGGACCGGATCACAGCATGTCCCTCAATCCCTCTCAATTCAGGGATATGGTTGATAATATACAGGACGCGGTAAAGATGCTCGGCAATAGCGACAAAGTCATTGCATCTTCCGAAAAAAGGATCATCAAGGGAATAAGGAAATCCATATATACAACCAGGCCCATAGAGAAGGGTGAAAAAATAACAAGTGACAATACCGTGCTGCTGAGACCTGCTATTTCACTTGCAGCATCAACATATGAACATTTCCTCGGTAAGAGAGTCAGGAGAAAAAAGAATGCGTACAAGCCGCTCCGTTCAAGTGATGTTGAATAATCTACAATGCATCAATATAGGAAAGGACGAGATCCCGCGTATTCTCCAGTCCCTCAATATGGGTTCTCTCAACACCGTGTGAAGCAGATACACCGGGGCCTATCAGTCCGACTCTCAGATTATATCCTGCCATCAGTGCAGCAGAACCGTCTGAACCGTAATAGGGGAATACATCCCTCTTGTAGTCCAGTTTATTCTCCCCGGCGAGTTTTGTCAGTTTATTGGTGATATTGTAATCATACGGTCCCGAACTGTCCTTGGCGCATATTGATACTGAGTGCTCCTTGCCTTCAACATTGCTTCCCACAACACCCATGTCAATAACAATCATCTCCTTGACTGTATCGGGTATGCCTGCTCTTGCACCGTGCCCCACCTCTTCAAAATTTGAGAAGAAGAATCCAACAGGTTTGCCTGCAATTGCTGAACTGTGATTGAGTATAATGTCAATCAATACAGCTGCACCTGCCTTGTCATCCATGAATCTTGACTTGATAAATCCAGACTGTGTATATTCAAAGCGGGGGTCAAAGAATATGAAATCCCCGATGTCAATACCCGCTTTTCTTGTATCAGATGCAGACGAGGTCTTCAGGTCAATGCGTATATGCATCTTATCCATCTTTCTGACTGTTGAACTGACCTCTCTGTTCACATGAGCAGCCGGATTATTGAGGAGGAATGTTCCGCGGTGTTTCTCATTGCCTGATGTAAGCACTGTACAGTATTCACCTTCAAATGAATTGACAGGCCATCCGCCTATCTGCGTGGCTCTGAGTGTCCCGTCATCATTGATCCCTGACACCATAGCTCCCAGTGTGTCAATATGGGCAGTGAACACACACTCCGGTTCTTTCACACTGCTGACAAAGAGGGCTCCCTTATTGGTCTTTTCTTTGATAATGTCTTCAGGCAGCATAGACATTATATGCTCAACAATATTTTCCGTGTAGCCGGACGGTGAGTCAATGTCAATAATTTCCTTCAGTATCTCTATCATCCTTAACTCCTTTTTAAATATAATAGAAACAATCAATATAATGTCAACACATAATCATCAAATTGAAATGAGAAATTCATGTTGACAGATATTGCTTAATCAGTAATATGATTGCTATGTCAAGTGTAATAGGCAAAGTAATAAATATTGATGGTTTAAGGATAACCGTGGAGATAGATATGGAGGCATGCAGCAGGTGTCAGCATGAGGGGCATTGCCGTATTGCTGATACTGCAGACAAACAGACAGTTACAGCCTACAATTATGAAGAACTGGAAATGAAACCCGGGGACAGTGTTGAGATAGCGTCATCACCCTCAAGGATTGTCCTGCTCAGTATGCTGCTCTATTTTTTCCCTGTTCTGCTTCTCATTACAGGCGCTGCAGCAGGGTACTGGATAAGCGGCAGTGAACTTTATTCCGCACTTACGGGTATTGCCGGAGGCATTGCAGCATTCACTGTTATCTATGCCATTGACAGAAAATACGGTCAAAACTTCAAACATAAAATCACGAGGGTAATAAAATGATAAGAGAAATTCTAATGGCTGTTGCAGTCCTCGGTTCACTGGCATTACTCCTGGGTATTCTCATCTCAATCATACTGAAGTTCTTTGAAATAAAGAAGGACCCGGTTGTTGAGATGATAGAGGATGTGCTGCCCGGAGCCAATTGCGGGGCATGCGGTTATCCCGGCTGTCAGCAATTTGCCGAGGAGTATGTAAAGAGAGGCGGAGACCCCTCTCTGGTATGCCCTGTCGGCAAGCAGGAGGTGAGTGACAAAATGAAGGAAATCATGGAATCAAACAGGAGTGAGGATTGATATGGCTGGATTAAAGGGATTCAAGAAAGGCGGGATTCATCCCCCTGACAAAAAGGATTTGACAAGGGACAAGGCAATTGAGAGAATGCCGCTCCCTGATATAGTCCGCATACCGGTCAACCAGCATATCGGAGCACCGTGCAAACCGGTTGTTGAGGCAGGTGACACTGTTTTGAGAAACCAGGTTGTTGCAAAGGGTGAAGGCGGGCTTACCAGTGTTGTCCATTCCCCGGTGTCCGGCGAGGTGATGAGTATTGACTCCGTGACATTCCCGGGCAAGGTCAAGGGAAGTGTCATAACAGTGAAGAATGACAAACAGATGAATCTGCTTGAGGGCAGTGAGAAGGAAAGGGAGCTTACCGGTGATTTCAATGAATTTATCAAGATTATTGAGGAAACGGGTATCATAGGCATGGGCGGAGCCGGTTTCCCGGCATACTGCAAGCTCAATCCGCCTGAGGAAAAACCCTGTGACACATTCATTGTCAATGGTGCTGAGTGTGAACCTTACCTCAATGCCGACTACAGGGTTATGATTGAACAGAGTGACAAATTGCTGGCAAGTGTTGCCTATATACTTGATATAACCGGTATGAAGCGTGGCATCATAGGCATTGAAGCAAATAAGATGGATGCTGTTGAAAAGCTCAGATCACTCAATACAGACAGCAGAATTGAAATAGCGGCTGTCAAGACCATGTATCCCCAGGGAGCCGAGAAACAGCTTATCTATGCATTGACCGGGCGCACAGTCCCCATAAGACAACTGCCATTTGAAGTGGGTGTTATTGTGCAAAATGTGGGGACATGCATGGCTATCTATGATTCTGTAAAGTTCAACAAGCCGCTAACCGAGAGGGTAATGACTGTCTCGGGAATGGGTGTTGTTGAACCCAAGAATCTTCTTGTATCAATCGGAACTACAGTAAATGATGTTGTTGATTTCTGCAGTGGCCTGAAAGAGGATGCAGTGTATGCAATTAACGGAGGACCTATGATGGGCAAGGCATTTGACAATCTGGAGCTTCCTGTGACAAAGACAACATCCGGATTGCTCTTCCTCACTGAAATGGAGGTGCAGGAAGAGGATGAGGAGGACTGTATAAGATGTTCAAAATGTCTTGATATATGTCCCATGGGACTCAATCCGACATATCTGATGGATGTATCAAAAAAGAGAAGATATGAAGACATGGATGATGTGCTGGACTGTATTGAATGCGGTTCCTGCACATATATATGTCCGGTCAACAGAGACCTGGCCGCAAGTATTATCAAGGGCAAGGTTAAATACACAAAATACTTAAAACGGAGTAAGAAAAATGACTGATAATAAATTCATAGTCAGGGCAGCACCATTCTTACGGACAAAGGAATCCACCAAATCCATAATGTGGGCAGTGATCATTGCACTTCTACCCACTGCATTATGGTCAATATACCTCTTCAAGTTCAGAGCTGTTTCCGTAATACTGCTGACAGTTATTTTCACGGAGATCTTTGAAATAATCTTTTTGAAGATAAGGGGCAAAAAGAATTTATGGGACACTGCATTTGACGGCAGTGCAATAGTGACAGGCCTCCTCCTTGCTTTAAATCTACCTTCCACATCCCCATGGTGGCTGTGCGCAGCAGGCGGTTTCATTGCAATGCTGCTGGGCAAGCATGTTTACGGCGGTCTCGGCAATAACCCCTTTAACCCGGCACTTGTTGCAAGGGTATTTCTGCTTCTGTCCTTCCCGACAATAATGACAACATGGACAGTGGGGCTTTCCGCAGATATTGTATCTGCAGCCACTCCACTGGGTATGTTTTCAACAGAGGGTGCAAATGCTGTAAGCAATATGAATCTCTGGCGCCTGTTCATAGGACTGCCTGTGACAGTAAACGGACTTCCGGTAGGGGGCGGCTCCATTGGCGAGATCTCCGAACTGGCAATACTGGCAGGCGGACTGCTGCTCATGGCAAGAAAGATAATATCACCGGTAATTCCCATTATTTATATAGCAACAGTATTTATATTCACCGGTATATTCCATCTCGTTAATCCGGATATGTATGCAAGCCCATTCTTCTTTATGGTGACAGGCGGCCTGTTCCTCGGAGCATTTTTCATGGCAACTGATTATGTCACAACACCGCTGACTGTAACAGGTAAGATAATATTCGCAGGAGGATGCGGGCTGATCACCTCACTGATAAGACTGTTCGGTGCATATCCCGAGGGCGTGTCATTTGCAATTCTCATAATGAATGCACTGACACCGACTATAGATAAATACACAAACACAAGAAAATTCGGCGGGTAATATTATGAAAGAGAATATTATTCAGGTTATAAAACTGGTTGTCATATGTATGGTTGCAGCATCAGTTCTGGCTGTTGTCTATTCTGTCACAAAAGAGCCCATTGAAAAGGCGAAGGCAGAAGAGAAGATCAGGGCTGTGAGGGCTGTGATATCCGGATACGAGGACGGAATGACAATGAGGACAGATACTGTGACTGACAATGATAACAATGAGTTTATCATTTACACAGTGATTGACAATAATGACAATGTGATAGGCAGGGCAGTCGCTTCTTATTCCGAAGAGGGATACGGGGGCACAATAAACATCATGATAGGCATTGACAGGGATTACAGGGTAACAGGAATCTATGCACTTTCACACAAGGAAACCCCCGGCCTGGGTTCCAAGATGGACACTGAAGAATTCAAGGGCCAGTTTACCGGTATTTCCGATACTGATACAGATATCTCTGTCAGGAAAGACGGAGGCGATATTGATGCAATCACTTCAGCAACAATCACATCAAGGGCAGTTTGTGAGGCAGTTGACACCGGCTTGAAAATTGTCCGGGAGTATAAGCCATTTACCGGACAGTCCGGTGAAATGAATGAGGATACAATAGAAGCGGAGGTGGAAGATGTCATTGAAGAATAATTTTTTAAAGGGTATTTGGGATAATAATCCGGTACTGATACTGCTGCTGGGATTTTGTCCCGTACTTGCTGTTTCCACTACAGTAATAGATGCACTCGGTATGGGAATATCCACAACATTCGTGCTTCTTGGTGCAAATATTGTTATTTCCCTGATAAGGGGTTTTGTGCCAAAGAAGATGCGTATCCCTGTTTTTATAATTGTTATTGCAACATTTGTCACAATAGTTGATCTTGTGCTGTACGGTTTCTTCTTTGAACTCCATAAGAGTCTGGGGCTCTTCATTCCCCTTATTGTTGTAAACTGCATAGTGCTGGGCAGGGCAGAGGCATTTGCTTCAAAGAACTCCCTCCTTGACTCTATAGTTGATGCACTCGGCATGGGCGTGGGCTTCATACTGGCAATTGTAGTGCTTGCCGCCATCAGAGAGATGCTGGGTAATGGCACGGTCATGGGATTCACATTATTCCCTCAGTCATACCAGCCTGTCATTGTGGCAATACTGCCGCCCGGTGCATTCATAACACTCGGTTTCATGCTTGCAGGCATGAACAGGATCAGTATCGGCAGGGCTCAGAGGGAAAAGGCGAGGAAGAAAGCCCTCAAAGCAATGAAAAATACAAAACAGTCAAATAAAGAGTAGGTTGAATTATGGGTAATTTAATTATTATTGCAATTGATGCGATGCTCATATCAAATATTGTGCTCATGAGATTTCTCGGTATATGTCCCTACATGGGGGTATCCAAGAAACAGGAAACAGCTGTCGGTATGGGATTTGCCGTTATTTTTGTTATGACATTCGCCACACTGATATCCTTTATTATTCAGAAAACAGTGCTTGTCACATTCAATCTGGAATATCTCCAGACAATTGTATTTATCCTGGTAATAGCATCACTTGTGCAGATGGTTGAAATCGTTATGAAAAAGATAGCACCCGGTCTCTTTGACGCACTGGGCATTTATCTGCCGCTTATTACAACCAATTGCGCAATACTGGGTGTTGCATTACTGACAATTCAGAAGGATCTGAATTTCCTGCAGGCATTGATATTTGCAGTTGCATCAGGCATAGGATATATGATAGCAATATTCATATTCGCAGGCATGAGGGAGAGATTTGAATTCTCCGGTATCCCCAAGCCATTCAAGGATGCATCCATTGCACTGATTACAGCCGGGCTTCTCTCAATGGCATTCTTCGGTTTCACGGGACTTGTCAAGATATAGATGATGAGATTTTTAACAGCAGTATTCATACTGTTTTTGATAAATTGCGGAGTCGCTCCACGGAGTGACTCCACTTTTTTGGCAATGGGGGGCATTCCGGTCAATATTACACTGTACTGCCCGCCGGAGCAGGCAGACAGTATCTACCCTGTGCTTGAAGATACACTGAAACACCTTGACTCCCTATTCACCAAGTATTCACCAGATTCACCGGTTTACAGATTCAATGATACAGGCAGGCCCATTGAGATGAACAATTACTTCAAGGAGATATTCACACTCTCCGGGGAAGTATATGAGGAAACAGACGGGTATTTTGACATTGGCATACAGTCCCTTATCTCCTATTATGAGAGGTGTGAGAAGGAACAGAATGAGCCATTGGATGATTCACTCATCTTCTATTCCTCATCAGCAGGCCATCAGGGTATCATTGACAGTGCGGGGTATGCTCTAAAGAGCAACAGTGCACTGGAAATAGATCTGGGGGGTATTGCCAAGGGCTATATAGCAGATGTGCTGAGCAGATGCATTGTGAGAATGGGTGTGGATAAATTCATGCTGGATATGGCCGGTGACATTGTTGTTCACAACCGGGATGAATCGGATGAATTCACAGTGGGGATACTGAACTCAGCAGGTGAGGAGATATTCAGGACCATTGCATTATCAAATGGCGCTGTCATGACATCAGGCGATTATTACAGATACTATGAGATAAACGGGAAAAGATACAGTCATATAATAAACCCCAAAACCGGCAGACCGTCTCCACCGGGCAGGTCTGTCACAGTAGTAGCAGATAGGGGGGCTTATGCTGACGCATATGCAACAGCACTGATGCTTATGGACAGGCAAGCAGTAGAGCAGTTCAGAGAAGACCGTCCTGATGTGAGGATTATTGTTCAGTAGATTGGTAAAATAAAGCTTGAAATTTTCCGAATTTACAGTAATATATACTGTATAGGAGCATTAACTACCTGATAAAATGAAAGGAGCGAGGATGTCTGATATTGTAATAATCGGAGGCGGCATAATTGGAGGTGCCATAACATACAATCTCTTTGAGAGGGGTTTCAATGGTCATGTAACAGTGCTTGAGAAGAACAATCAATTGGCACAGGAATCAACATCACTGTCAGCAGGCGGATTCAGGAATATCTGGTCAACAGAAGTCAATCTCAAACTGACGAATCATTCCATCAAGGCATTCAGGGAATTCAAGGACAGACTGGGAATCAATATAGGATTTGAGCAGATAGGCTATCTCTTCACATACTATGAAGATGACTGGCAGGATATTGTTGATTTCAAACCTGTCTGGGACAAGAATGATGTGAATACTGAACTCATTAAACCTGAAGATATCAGGAAACTGGTGCCCGGATTCAAGCACGGCACAGACCATATTGATCCTGAGGAGAATGAGATTCTCAATATGAAGCCCATTGCAGGCGGATTATTCGGTCCTGACTGCGGTGCATTCAACCCGACAACCTGTGCAACAGGTTATTTTGAATATACCCGGGATAAATTCAGGGAAAATTTAGATATTAAACTCAATGCAACAGTAAAGAAGATACTCATTGATTCCAATAATGAAGTTGAGGGAGTGAAGCTTATCAATGATGAGATCATCACATGCAAGACAGTCATACTTGCAGCAGGCGCATGGTCATCGGAGATACTGGCGAATTCAACGGATGAAGATGATTATCATCTGCCTGTACTTCCGTGGAAGAGACAGCTCTTCACTGTCAAAATGCCCAAGATTGAGGGTTTTGAGCATATCCCCATGACAATTATAGACAATGGCGTGTATTTCAGGCCTGAAGCAGGCAATATACTGGCAGGAAGAGCAGACAATGATCAGGCATTCGGATTTGAAACAGAGCCGGACCCGCATTACTATGAAGAGCAGATGAATTATTACATGTCAGCACGCATCCCCGGGATGGAGTATTGCAGAATTGTGTCAAAGGCATCCATGTGGGGCGGTCTATATGCTCATAATACAAAGGACAAGAATGCGATAATAGGATATCATCCTGATATTGACAATCTTTTCCTTGCAACAGGATTCAGCGGGCACGGGGTAATGGAGGCGCCTGCAGTGGGGCTTGCTGTTTCAGAGAAAATCATGGACGATAAGTATATTACAATACCCGAAGTGGAGCAGCTGGGATTTGAGAGAATACGGGAAAATGCCTTAATAAAGGAAACAATAGTCATATAGGAGGCTGCATGAACAATTTCTGGTGGCAGATAATATTCATAGTGCTGTTTTATTTCTTCTTACTCATAATTGATACAGCAGTATTTCATAATAAGATAAGTGATCTGGCAAAAGCATTCAGCAACAAGATTTTCCTCTTCCTGTTCATTTTATCACTGGTTATGGGCGGACTCTTCTTTATCTCACACCCGGGGCAGTGGTATATAGCGGTCGTATTCATTATGTACACCGTATTCCTGGAAAAGCTTATTGTAAGGCGCATGGACTGATATGAGCAGAGCAGTTGCCAATTTTAATTATGATGTTGATGCAGTGGTGAATTACCTTCTCCCCATAGTTGAGGTTACTGATGAAGAGAATCTGTTTAATTATGACTCTGAGGAATGGTATAATCTCACAGCACTGCTTCTGGAAGGATTGAAATTATATTCAGAGGAAGAGAGGAAGTTTGATTTCAAGCTTATGTTCCGGGACCTTAAGGGAAAGATCCCGTATAAGGGCAAGAGGGTCAATGTGGAGTATGACGGAGGAAAGATGGTGATGATACTCTTCTGTGATGCTGTAAATGATTACCTGCTCAATCTCAAGATAGATCCTGCAAGAAAGAAGATCATTGCACGGACAGCAAAGAATTTCAAGAAATACGCTATCAAGGGTTTGAAGCAGTATGTAAATTAGATGTTATATACTAATTATATATTATTAATCCCTTCATTATTCGCATTCTTTGTTTCATCATATATCAATTTCCGCATACCTGACCTGAAGAAGAGGGTCAGTGCCCAGATCATGCTCTATACATTAGGCATACTCACTCTTAACTACATGCTCTTCACACAGAACATGTATGCTGAAACAGCTGAGATATGGCTTCTTCTATATCTGATATCATACATATTCTTCAATTTATACTTTGTTTTCTATATAATTCACAGTACTGTCAAACGCATAGGGATTCTCCTGTCTATACCTGTTGCCGGCCTCATTATTTCCTTTATCATAGGTTTTGTTGTTTTCAATAAAACACTTGTGCCCGGTACACTGACGGAGATCATGCTCAATAATCTCTTCTATGTGAGGAATAATGTATTGCTCACAATAGGATTCTGGTCTCTCAGTCTCATATTGACAGTGCTGAGGAAAAAGGTGTATCTGATGATTGCAGTACTCCTTATACTCATATCCAATATTCTGCTGCTCTTCAAGGTTGATTTCTATATTTTCAATATTGTTGTCAATGTATCCCAGTTCTATCTGCCTGTGGCAATAGTGCTTGATATAAGACGCATGTACCCCTTCTATTTCAAATTTGATGCTTCAGAGGTCAGTATAATAAACAATGTGGACATAGCTATAGCAGTATTGAGGTCAGACAGTTCATTCATGCTCAATGCCTATCTGCTCAGAATACTTGAAAAAGACGGTGCAGACCCGGGCAAATGGGTCAAGAATAATTACAAGCGTATCATTGACTGTCCTGAGAATGTATTCAAGAGGGTGAGGCTGCTGGGAGACAGCAAGAAATACTACTATGTGTGGAAACAGAATACAGGCAGTTTCAGGAATGACAAACATATTGTTTTCATGTTCGCTGCTGACAGGTATGAAAATCTCAGAAAGATATCATACACATATGAGCATTATCTGGAAGAGAAGAACAGGAATAATATTGTTAAATTCAGTGACTATGAGCGTCTCAATGAGTATATCAAATTCATTGAGGGATTCTCCCATAATTCATTCAATCTCATATCTGTTGTAACAACGGGATTCCAGTATATGAAGAGCATACTCTCCGAATTTGAGATTATCCTCTTCTCTTCAGGCAGCCTTGACAGTAAGAGGGATGAACTGAAGAGGGTGTTCTACAATATTGAGAATACAGTGGGAATTGCGGATAAGAGTGAAAGAAAGCTGATGAACAATATGAAGAAACTGAGGAATAAGACAAAACTGGAGTCAAAGGATGAACCTTCCGTATTCTCCCTCAATCAATTTGTTGAGCAGGAAGTATTCTTCTATATTGACAATATATTCCTCAATTCATTCATCAATGTGGAGTATGATTTAATGGAGGATGATATTGACCTTCATTTTGAATATGCCAAACTGGCTTCAGTGTTCCACAATCTCCTCAAATTCATAATATCAAAGACAGATTCAAGGATAAAGAGGCATACTATCACCATAAAGACTGATTATGAGCGTCTCTCATATGCAAAGATTATACTAAGAACGAATATACATGATTTTGACAAGATGACAATAAACGGAATATTTGAGGAATCCGGATTCAATGCATCCGAATTCTACTCCACGCTCATCAATGCGCATATTCTGATAAAATCCTGTTCCGGTTCAGTCAATCTCCTGGAAGAAAATTCACTGGGATTTGAAATAATAATCTATGAGTAAAAAATCCGCATTTGTGCTTTCCGGCGGTGTATCATTGGGAACATATGAAGCAGGTGTAATGACTGCTGTACTGCAGGCAGTAAGAGCGGGCATTATTGATATTGATATTATCGGCGGCAGTTCAGCAGGGGCATTGACGGCTTTTGCATTTGCATTTGCCCTGAAGACGGGATTGAATCCATATGAGATGTATAATCTCTGGGTTGACAAAGCAGATATAAGGCGGATGACTTTTCCCGGCAATGATAGCATACTTACAACTGAAAAACTGAAAGCGGATCTTGATTCAATGCTTCTCTCAGATGGTGTCTGCCCGTATCATTACAGGTCTCAGGACTGCATTCAGAGCAATAATCCCGGTTTCTGCTCAATGAAAAGATGCCGCGGTGTGCAGAAAAGGGATATTAAGCTCACTGTGGAACTTACAAATCTTGAAGGATATGTGACTCCCATGCCGGTAAACAACACTCAGGAGTATAATGCAAAGATACATCATGAATCCATTGCTGTTGATTTCAGCAAATGGGAACAGTGCAATACAGAGAAGGTCAAATCATTCCTCTTTGCCTCTGCTGCAATACCGGTTGTTTTCAAACCTGTCAATATAAAGAGGAGTCTATCCGGACTTGTGCCTCCTGCAAGCAGCAATTACAATGAGGATGAGAAATCATTCAATTACATAGACGGCGGTATTACGGACAATCTGCCTGTAAAATCAGTTTTAAAGGCATGCAGACAAATAGATGCACTCTATATTGTTATCCCCGACCCCTTTGATGCACTGTCCCTTATAAAGAAGACAAACAGAAGCGGCGGGTTCATGCCTGTTGAGGACAATATCGCAGTACTGATGAATGCCAATGCGGCAGCCAGTTACCAGACAGTATATGCGGATATAAAGAGGGCGGGTGAGATAAACCGCAGGATAATGGCTGTTGAGGATTTGAAAAATTATGTAGAGGAGCATGTGGCAGATAATAAGACAGGAGAGAAGATAATATCAATGGCTCAATCTGTCGGGGATATTCAGGATAAACATATTATTGAATTAAATGTCTTGTCACCCCGGTATTTTGATAATGCGTTAGCAGGCGACATACTGTCACATGCAGGCGGGTTCCTTGACAGACGCCTGAGGCATTATGACTTCTGCATAGGGTATTACAATGCAGTGAGGGCTTTTTCCATGGAGAAGAGTATTCCGCTGTTCTTTGAAGAACCTGCAGGTGACCTCTCGGATATAACTGTAAGGGATGTGAGGGATAAGAAAAACCTTATAAAAGCCATCATAAAACTTGCACCAGTTCTGTTCAACAAGTATCTTAAAAATACGCCCGGGAGAATCCTCCGGGTTATCTATATGATTGTTGCAACAGTAACAGGTATTATTCTATCACGCAGATTAAGATGAATAATCAGATTGTCCGCGACAGACAGATAAGGAAATTCTCCTACTATGGTTTCTTCAAGAACCTCAAATTCTTTGAACCGTATTTCTTCATATATCTGCTCTCGCATGATTACAATCTCTTCTACATAGGCATAATATTTGCAGTCAAGAAGCTCACTGTGTATATACTGGAGATCCCCAGTGGTGCATTTGCCGATAATTTCGGTAGAAAGACAGCAATGATAATATCCTTCATTGCCTATATGGCATCATTTGTACTCTTCTTTGCAAGTTCAAATCTTATTGTGCTGATTATCGGCATGATACTCCTGGGAACAGGGGATGCATTCAGGACAGGTACTCATAAGGCGATTATAATGGATTATCTTGATAGAATGCAGTGGTCGGAGCACAAGACAGCAGTTTACGGCAGAACGAGATCATTCTCCCTTATCGGCTCTGCACTGTCAGCATTTGCATCAATTGTCTTTGTGCTTAATATACCTGCACTGAGATGGATATTCTTATTGACACTTGTGCCTTATGTGATTGATTTTCTGCTGATACTTTCATATCCCGGTTATCTCAATACAAAGAGAGACAGATCCCGAAAGGTGTCAGTACTCGGTCAGATAAGGGAATCCTTCAGGGAGATTGCAGATAACAGGCATCTGGGTATTCATATTACAGCATCATCCGTCTTTGACGGTGTATTTGATATATTGAAGGATTATATTCAGCCCATACTGCAGACAATGGTTATTGCAGGCAGTGTGCTGATAATAGGAGAATTCTCAGCAGATGACAGTACATTGATTATTCTGGGAATACTCTACGGCATCTTCAATCTTGTTTCATCATTCTCATCAAGGAATGCTTATAAATTAAGATCTCTCACCGGTACTGCCAATTTGATAAACAGCCTGTTTATTACGGGAGCACTGATTATTCTTGTAATGTCGCCTGTGATTGTCAATAACAGAATTCTGATACTTATTGCCTGCTTCGCGATACTGCACATTATTAAAAACATCAGAAGACCGCTGATAATCGGATATCTGGGTGACCATATGAGGAGTGAGAACAGGGCTACAATACTGTCAGGAGAGAGTCAGCTGAAAGCCATTACAGCTGCACTATGGGCTCCTGCTGCAGGATTCATTGCAGAGTACAGCGGTGTGGGCTATGTATTCCTCTTCACAGGCATCATATTCCTCTTGATGGGTATATTGACTGTATTCCTGCAGAAGAGACTGCCTGCATAAGCAGTGAACAGCAATATTTTAAATTTTGATTCTTCTCCAGAAGGATTGGTAAAAAGAGATGCAGAATAAATGGAATATGACTTCTCAATGAACGAAGTGTGAAATATTAGACAGTAAATCAGAAAATGACCGGAAACACCCCCTAACCCCCGATATTTATGCAATTACATAACATTTTTCCAATTCCCGGGGACAGCCCTTCACATTCTTCACGTTTTACAAAATGAGAGAAATTTAAATA
This sequence comes from bacterium, assembly GCA_046484245.1. GTDB lineage: Bacteria > Hydrothermota > 32-111 > 32-111 > 32-111 > JAXHVG01. The sequence goes on from JAWOBN010000025.1 coordinate 18,592, forward strand.
CAGAAATAATTAAACTTAGAAAATAAGATATTGTAAGCTCCGGAATAATCAAACATAATTGTGAAAGATGTAAAGGGCTGTCCCCGGGATTTGGAGGGTGGTTTTGACAAAATACGGGGAAAGGGACAGTGGTTGAAATTGGATTTAAGATGCATCCAATTCATAATGTATGATAATCCTGAACGGATAAATCAATCAATCCTTCCGGAGACTATACAATTTTATTTATAACATAATGTTTCCATTGAAAAATTATTATTAGATTGTATAATATTTATTCAATAAAGGAGAAATAATGATTAAACTAAGCGGTGATAATCTAAATATTGATAAATACAGGAAGATAGTATTTGAGAATGAGAAAGTATCAATAACAGACAGTGCTGAAGAGAATGTTGCTCAAGCCAGGAAACTTATAGACACAATAGTTGACAGTAATGAAAAGGTCTATGGTGTCACAACGGGATTCGGTAAACTCGTTGATGTAAGCATTCCCCCCGGTAAACTCAAATTGCTTCAGAAGAATATCATCAGGTCCCACAGTGCAGGAACAGGAAGCCCCTTTGATTATGAAACAGTGAGAGGCGCCATACTGCTGAGGATAAATACTGTTATCAGGGGCAACAGCGGGCTTTCAGCAAAAACACTTAAAACATATCTGGAGATGCTCAACACCGGATTATACCCCTATGTGCCCTCAAAGGGCTCAGTGGGTGCAAGCGGCGATCTTGCCCCTCTGTCGCATATTGCCCTTGCTGCTATGGGTGAAGGCGAGTTTATTGAAAATGGGAAAAGGGAGCCTGCTTCAGAGGTCCTGAACCGCTACTCCATTGAACCCATTGACCCCCTTCCCAAAGAGGGTCTCTGTCTGGTCAATGGCACACAGTTCATGACAGCTCTGGGCGCAAATGCAATGATAAGAGGCAAGACAATCCTCAAGACAGCTGACATTGCAGCAGCAGTTTCTGTTGACGGGCTGCTCGGTTCAATGAGGCAGTTCGCAGCCGATATTCAATTATCAAGGAATCAGAGGGGGCAGCAGGATTCTGCAGCCAATATAAGGGCAATACTGAAGGGCAGCAGCATCAATGAATCACACAGGGGATGCGGGCGCGTTCAGGATCCGTATTCAATACGCTGCTCACCCCAGGTGCACGGTGCTGTGAGGGATGCCTATGATTATGCATTTGATATTATTGAAAGAGAGATGAATTCATCAACAGACAATCCCCTTGTATTTGCAGGGGAGGGTGATGTTGTGTCAGGCGGTAATTTCCACGGTGAGACAATTGCAATTCCCCTGGATACAATGAAGATTGCTTTCAGTGAACTGGCGAACATATCAGACAGGAGACTCTATCTGCTGATGGACAGCAGCAAAACCGGTCTCCCGCCGTTTCTCGCATCTGAACCGGGTATTAACAGCGGGTTCATGATGCTCCAGGTGACAACTGCCTCTCTCGTATCTGAGAATAAGGTCCTGTCTCATCCTTCTTCTGTTGATTCCATACCGACATCCTCAGGTCAGGAAGACCATGTGTCCATGGGCACAATATCAGGCAGGCATCTGACGGAAATACTCGGCAATGTTGAAACAGTGCTGGGCATTGAACTGCTTGCAGGCATCAATGCAGTGAAGATGAGAGAACCCCTCTCCTCATCAGCACCTGTGGAGGCACTGAAATCCCTTATTATGAAAAACATAGAGCAGGTGAAAACAGACAGGCCATTCTACAGGGATATAGATGCAATAAGGAGAATGATTGCAGATAATACTGTTATTGAAACAATAGAAGAAAGCATAAATCTAAAGTAAGGAGTTATTATGAGTGAATATAAACCGGTAAAATCGCCGACAGGCACTGATATATCCTGCAAATCATGGCAGACAGAAGCACCGATGAGAATGCTGATGAATAATCTGGATCCGGAAGTTGCAAAGGACCCGAGAAATCTGATTGTATATGGAGGCAGGGGCAAGGCTGCGAGGAATTGGGAATCGTATCACAAGATAATTGAAACACTCAGGGAACTGAAGGATGACGAGACACTGCTCATGCAGTCAGGCAAGCCTGTAGGTGTCTTCACGACGCATCCGTGGGCTCCCCGCGTATTGATAACAAACACCCTGCTTGTCCCCAAATGGGCAACATTTGAGGAATTCTCACGACTGGAGTCCATGGGGCTTACTGTTTACGGACAGATGACAGCAGGTTCATGGATATATATCGGGACTCAGGGCATACTCCAGGGGACTTACGAAACAGTCGGCGCAATAGCAGAGAAGGAATACGGCAGTACACTGAAGGGCAAATGGGTGCTCACTGCAGGACTCGGAGAGATGTCGGGAGCACAGCCCCTTGCTGTGACAATGAATGAGGGTGTAGCCATTGTGGTGGAGATTGATGAGTCGCATATTGACAGGAAGATTGAAGGCAGATACTGTGACAAGAAGGCAAAGACACTGGATGAAGCATTGAGAATGAAGGATGAAGCCATTAAGAACGGCGAAGCTGTTTCAATAGGTCTCCATGCCAATATAGCTGATGTAATGCCCGAACTTGTCAAGAGGGATATTGTTCCGGATATTATAACAGACCAGACATCAGCCCATGACCCGCTCTACGGTTATTATCCTGCAGGATACACTGTGGAGGAGGCTGACAAACTGCGGGAGAATGACAAGGACAAATACCTCAAGGAGGTCTATGCTTCAATAGCAAGACATGTGGAGGCAATTCTCGCAATGCAGGAAAAGGGTGCAAGGGTCTTTGAATACGGCAATAATCTCAGGCAGCGCGCATATGACAATGGTGTGAAGAATGCCTTTGACATCACGGGTTATGTGCCTGCATATATCAGGGATCTATTCTGCGAGGGCAGCGGACCATTCCGCTGGGCAGCACTCTCCGGTGATCCTGAGGATATATACAAGACAGACAGGAAACTGCTTGAAACATTTCCGGGCAACAGGCATCTGGAAAAATGGATCAATATGGCTCATGAGAAAGTCAAATTCCAGGGTCTTCCGTCAAGAATATGCTGGCTTGCACAGGGTGAGAGGGCTCTATTCGGTGACATAATAAATGACATGGTCAAGAAAGGCGAATTGAAGGCTCCTGTTGTAATAGGCAGAGACCATCATGATACAGGCGGTGCAGCACCACCGAACAGGGAGACAGAGGCAATGAAGGACGGCAGTGATGCAATTGCAGACTGGCCTGTCCTCAATGCAATGCTCAATGTCGCCTCAGGGGCAACATGGGTTTCAGTGCATCACGGCGGCGGTGTAGGCATAGGTTACTCCATTCATTCCGGACAGGTTGTACTTGCTGACGGTACAGACTCTCAGGGA
>JAWOBN010000039.1:0-8372 GCA_046484245.1 bacterium
ATTGCCAATGGATTAATGGCAATGAATGAAGGCACTGCCGGTGCACAGTTTTTGAAGATCCCGGTAGGCGGAAGAGCAACAGCAATGGCAGGAGCATTTGTAGCACTTGCTGATGACATTTCAACCCTGTACTATAATCCGTCCGGACTTGTTAAACTCAATCAGAACACAATACTGCTTAATTATGTGAAATGGCCAGCAGGCATTGGGTATTCGTATGTAGGCATGGCATTCCCCATGGGAGTGCAGGGTGCCTTTGGAATACAGGCCGGAATAATGGCTGTTCCCGAAATGGAAGTCACAACAGTTGACAATCCTGAGGGAACCGGTGAATATTTCGGTGTATCCAATTATTTTGTCGGCCTCACATATTCACGGTATTTCACTGATAAGCTGGCAGTAGGACTAACTACAAAAGTGATACAGGAAGTTATATACGATGCATCATCATCAATGATGGCAGTTGATCTCGGTGCAACCTATGAAACAGGATTCAAATCCCTCAGAATCGGCATGGCAATACGCAATTTCGGTTCAGAGGGCCAGTTCGCAGGCGGCACTATTCTCTCTGACCAGATGGAGGTCTATGAGAATCAGACAGATATGACTGTATCTTATACAACAGAGCCGTATCCGATACCCCTCAATTTCAATTTCGGGGTAGCATACGACTTTCTTGAAGGTCCTGACAATTTCCTTACCGGAGTTGTTGAATTCCAGAATCCAAATGACGGTCCCGAGGCATTCCGTATGGGTGCAGAGTACAGTTTTGCAGATATGATGTTTGCACGGCTCGGCTATATGTTTGACTGGGACAGGATACTGGCTATTGCGGATGAACCGGGTAAATTCAGTACTGAAGAGAAGATTGAAGGACTCACAGCAGGAATGGGATTCAAGCAGAATCTCTCCGGTTTTGATGTAGGTATTGATTATTCCTATACAGGAATGGGTAAACTCGGAGGGTCATTCATGAATGGTCACAGGGTTTCACTCAGTATAGGATTTTAATGTCTAATTAAAAAGGGGGCTTTCAGCCCCCTTTTTTATTTATGAAGAAATTCATTATTCCCCTTATTATCATACTACCGCTTATGCTAAGCTCAACTATTAATGTATCTGTTTATATGGCTGCAGATAATTCAATGGTCTTTGCAGTAGAAGACAATATCAGTGATATGATTAGAGCATCAGAAAATAACAGTGATATACTGTTCAATATAATGCAGGATACAGGGGGCAGTTCATACAGATTGCGCATAAGAAACGGCAGTATTGACACATTAATGGTGTCAGGCAATATCAATTCAGGTGACGCTAATACTGTATCGGAATTCTTCATTGAATCATTCAATTACTCTAAGGCGGACAAATACATAGCAGTGCTGTGGAATCACGGTAATGGCTGGTATGAAAGCAAGTCCATTCTCTATGACAATAATCCCAATGATTTCATATCTGTTGTAAATGGTGAATTGAGAGAGATATTCTCGCGCATAAATAATGCTCTGGGCAGAAGACTGGATATTGCACTGTTTGATGCATGCGCAATGCAGTCACTGGAAGTGCTCTACGAGATCAGGGACTATGCGGAGTATTCTGCCGGCAGCAGTGTCAGGGTGCCGTATTACGGAATGCCCTATGATAAAATATTCTCTCATGTAAACTCAGATATGAGCAACAGGGATATAGGGCAGGTTATATGTGACTCTTCTTATTCCCATTACAGCCAGCAGCTGGATTCCATTGATTTTTCACTTGTTTATTTACCTGCAGTAAACAGTATTGCCCAAAGTGCAGCCGGACTCAATCCCCTGTCATTACTGCGGATAAACCGGATGGAGTGCTCCATACCGGACTCAATTCTCTCCGGTGATGTTTATCAGCAGACAGACAAGGATTATCTGAGCGGCATGAAGATGCATTTCCCTGCTGATATCAGTTCATTTATTGCATTATACAGGGATTATATTCACCTGAGTCTTGACAGGGAGTATGATATAACGCGGCAATTATTTCCCTATTATGGTGTGCCTGACACATTTCCTCCACTGAGGATTGATTCAGTCAGTATTATTGACAGAGGGCATTCCAATTACAGTGCGCTTTTCAATGAACCTTATGACTTTTCTCCAATTGAAAAATATGAGATTGCCCTGAGTAAAACAAATAATACATATAATTATTCATTTGAAGATACCTTCAGGGTGTTTTCAGGTGAATACTTCTATGACAGTGAGAATTTAGTAAGCAAACCATACAGTTTAAGGGTCATTTCAATAAGCGATACATTTATTACAGAGGGCCGGGGTGTGCTTATTGACATGCTTATTACAGGTGACAGTGATGATACTCTGACTCTCAGTACTGACAGCGATACACTGTTTATAAGTGATTTTAATAAATATCAGTGGGACAGATACAGATTGATTCTTGAAGGCAACAGTCCTGTTATTTCATTCAGCACTGATTCACTGCATTATATCAATATTGACAATTTGAGAGTTGCCGGTCTGGACAGCATGTTTACAGGTGAAATATATGAAGAGGATTATCTCTTTCATAAACTGGACAGAGGCAATTACTGCCTGACAGTCAAACCGTTTGATATTTACTCCAATGCAGCAGTTAGTGACAGTATATTTGAATTTGAGATATCAACCCCTGTTGAGACATATGCCTATCCCAATCCTGCAGGCAGTAAAGTCAATATTGTCGCAGGACTTTCAGGCGATTATCAATTAAGGGTATTTACTGCTGCCGGTGCACTTGCTTTGACTGTAAATGGTCAATCGGAAACAGGTATTATTGAACTGAAGGGACTTGAACTGAAGCCGGGTCTGTATTTCTACACTGTTGAAACACAGAGCAGGCTTATAAGGGGGAAATTCTCCATTATATGAATGGAATAACTGTTATAATAATAAATTACAATGGCTCAGGGTTTGCCGCCAAACTCATTGATAGTCTCAATGCTCAGACAGTATCATACAGTGAGATTATTATTGTGGATAATGCAAGCAGTGATAATTCCGATATTGAGTTCCTCAATGGACTGTCCCGTATAAGGTATATATATCTTGAAGAGAACACGGGATTCCCCCATGCAGTTAATATTGCTGTAAGCCAGGCAAGGGAAAACAATATTCTCCTTCTCAATAATGATATCTATCTGAAAGATGATTTTACTGAGAATGCGCTTACTGCATTAGAGCAGTATAAGAGAACTGTCTTTGCACCCCTTGTAATGGATTATAGAGGTGAATATATTGATTCAGCAGGCGACACAGTGCCCCCTGACCTGAAACCGCGCAAACGCCTATCAGGTGAGAAGCCGGACCGGATGAGTGCAGCAGATATAGACAGTGTGTCAATGTCATGCTGTTTTTTCAGAAAGAAGGATTTCCTTGATGCAGGGTCTCTCAATGACTATTTCTTTCTGTATTTTGAGGATGTGGATTTTTCCATGAGAGCCCGGATGCGCGGATTCAGTATGAGGTTTATACCCGGCTGCATTGCCTATCATTATATATCCGGTTCAACAAAGAGTGTTTACGGAAGCCTTTACTCCCCATTGAAGGTCTTCTATGAAACAAGAAACAGAATATTCCTCATGCGTAATTTGAGAGTAATATCATTACTCAGGCAATCAGCAGCTGTTATTGCCGGCACACTCTCCTCTGCAGTTTATTTTGCATTGCGGGGGTATTTAACGGAATTTATAAGCGGCCTCTGGGCAGGCTTGCACTGTATGAAAAGGGCGGTCTATCATGACTGAATTCTCAATCATTGTTCCTGTGCATAGTGTTTATCCACAGTTCTTTATTGATATTGCCCTCAACAGGGAGGACTGTGAACTGATTCTCATTGAAACAAACAGTAAGAAAAGATTGCCGCATTTTGAAAGCCGGTCCATAAGTGTTGTTCAGATGCACTCAGCAGGTTACGGAGAAGCAGTAAATAGGGGCGCAGAGCTTTCAGAGGGCAGAATACTGATAATAGCCAATGATGATATAATTATAGACAATGATTTCATAAGCAGCATAGATATTAATACTGACACTGTCATTGTACCGGCTGTCTACAAGACTGATGGTACACTGGAGAGCAGGGGCTCATATATTGACAGATTGTATTTTGCAAGGCATGCAGGGGATAAATCCAAGGCGCGTCATATCACAGGCTCAATATTCATCATACCCTCACATATTTACAAAGAATCAGGCGGATTTGACGAAAATTACTTTCTCTACTATGAAGATACTGATCTTTCTCTCAGGATAAGGGGAAGAGCTCATATAGAATTCCCCGAAACATTAAGCGCAGTTCACAGGCATTCTTGCTCAGCAGGCAGGATAAAGAGGTATTTCCTTCACAGGAACAGGCTGCTCTTTATTGCCAAGAATTATCTTTCCGGCATGCACCCTCTCAAGCTTATACTGCTTGTATTTGCAGAGCTGGTCTTTACTCTGCTCCAGGCAGTCAGAGAAGGACCGCTGATTCCGCTCAGTTCAAGGGGGAATGCACTGGTCAATATGCACAGATTCTACAGGAGCAGGCATGAAGATATTCATTGACTGTATGACCCTGCAGAGAGGAGCAGGTGTGGGCACGTATATTGAGAATATAGTGAGTAATATACCCCGGCAGTATGATATTATTGCTGTTACAGGTAAATATCATGAATTCAAAAGGCCAGTCACTCAGGTAAACCCGATCTTTTATAATAATCTGACTAGACTTGTTTACGAACATCTGATTTTTCCTATTATTGCCTGTCTTACAGGGTCGGATATAATGTTTATCCCCAAATCCTATGCACCCCTTTTAAGAATACTGCCTGTTGTCAGTACAATGCATGATATACTGCCTGTCACAGAAAGCAGGGAAAGTATAGCATCATTCATATACTGGAAACTGTCATTTGCATCAGCTGCATATTTGAGCACCGGAATTATAATGATAACAGACATTATCAATAATGAATTCAAAGAGGAGTACAGGCCGGCAGCAGGGAAAAAAACAGCTATTATACACAATGGATGGGACAAATTCAATAAATTGTCACAGAGCAGTGAACAGTATATTGTAATCCCTGCCACAATGAAAAAGAGGAAGAATATTCCCCTTGCATGCAGAACTGCAATGTCAATCAGAGAAGAATTCCCGGATAAAACAGTAATTGTCACAGGAAGGATTGATGATCTGTCAATAAAACGCAGTTTAGAAGAAGATTTTCCCGGTATTGAAATAATGGGGTATATTGAACATTCAGAACTTGAAGAAATTATGAACAATGCCTTCCTCGTTATTTATCTGTCATGTGCCGAGGGTTACGGACTTCCTATAGGGGAAGCACTGTCATTGAATAAGAGAGTTCTTGCATATGATACTGCGCTGAATAGATATCTTTACAGCAACGGTCCTCTGTATTATAATCCTTCTGACACTTTTAATGATAATATACAAAGAATATTAAAGGAAATAAAAGATGGCAAAGAGAAAAAGGTCAAGGCAAGACAGTGGGAAAGAGCAGGCAGACAGACAGCAGAATTTCTTGATAAGATTCACAGAAAATAATAAGATACTCTGTCTTCTGATTCTTGCAGCTCTTTCAGTACTGCCCTATATCCAGTCTGTCAATTATCCGTTTCAATATGATGATGTTCCCTATATATTTGAGAATCCCGGGATGGATGAGTTAACAGACATAAAGGACATTAAACTGTCTCAGAGGCCGGTACGGAAGATATCACTCATTATTGACAGGGCTCTGTTCGGAACAAATCCTGCAGGATACAGAGCAGTCAATATACTGCTGTATATTCTGTCTGTTTTCCTCACAGGCATTCTTGTTCTTACCTTGACGAAGAATTATATATTCTCACTCATTGCTGTGATAATAATGGGATTTCACCCCATACATACATCAAGTGTGCTTATTGTCACTCACCGCAAAGAGATGCTCATGTTGATATTTGCTGTGAGCAGTATGATAGCCCATGTAAAGAAGAATCATATCTTAGCTGTTGTCTTTTTCCTGCTTGCATTGCTGTCAAAGGAAACAGCTGTAATTCTCCCCGTTGTTTTCCTCCTCTATGACACTGTGTTTGCAAGAGAGAAGAATAAGAAGGTCTATTCAGTATATGGCGGCATTATACTTGCAGGGATTATCGGTGTAATGCTGTTTTCTGAGAAACTCGGATTCTTCATGCCTCAAATCGGCGGAATGGGTGAATTCCTTGAGAAGAACAGATTGTTCAGGCAGATAAGCTACAGCAGGATTATTCTGATGCAGCCGCGCATATTCATCACATACATAGCCCATCTCCTGGTTCCTGTAAATCTCAATCTTGACTATCACCTGCAGGTCAATAGACCTGTTGTCTATGAATTGATATTCTTCTTCCTGACAGGGGCTTACTTCTATCTGATATATTATTTCAGGAAAAGCAGGTATATACTCTTCGGTCTGTTATTCTTCCTTATCAATTATCTGCCCATATCAAATATCATACCGGTTCTCAATCTTGTTTCAGACAGGTATCTCTTCTTTCCTTCAATAGCGCTCTTCTTTGTAATGTATCCATTGTATAAGAGATTCAAATTGTCCCGTTATATTTTTATTGTGTATGCTGTTTTTCTTTTTATAGTAACAATGAGTCTCATACCCAAATACAGGTCAGAGCAGGCACTATGGTCTTATGTCATTGAAAAGAACCCCATGTCCGCCATAGGACATAATAATCTTGCACTGCATTATCTGTCAAACAATAATATGAGGAGTGCTCAGAGGCATTTGGAGAATGCATATTCAATAGACAGCACCTATGCTGAGTCAGGTGTCAATCTTGCAGTTGTCTATGCAAGGCAGGGCAGAACCCAAAGGGCAATAGAAATGCTTGAAGGTATTGTCAGGGAGCAGGATTATCATATCAAGGCGCTCTACAATCTCAGTCTTCTCTATGTACGCGCGGGACAGTTCGCTGAAGCGGAGAAGACACTCAAGAGAATAATAGAGGTATCCCCGACCTCACAGCAGCCGTACAATAATCTCGGGACACTCTATTTCAGAAGGGGACTGGAGCATGAGGCAATGATAAGTCCCTCCATTGCAATTTTCTGCTATCCCCTGACAGGACTGGTATTGGATATTACAATGGAGAATTATATGCTTGCAGACAGTGTATTTGGTGAAGGGGACGCAGAAAAAATGAGTAAAATCAAAACAAACAGGGAAATTGTGAAGAATAAATTAATGGAGGGCAGATAGCCCCCCATTATAAATATTATTTAACTCCGAAGACAGAAATATATTTTGTTGTTTCTTTCCCGTAACCGTATCCATCCTCAGCAGTATAGTAAACACGCATTTCAATCTCTTCCCAGTCATTGGTCGTAACCTGGTCAACCACATCCTGTGAGATGGGGAATGGGAAATTGTACAGTTCAACATATGTGGAATCACCTTTAGCATTCATACTGTCTGTCACAGCCGGAATTCTGACACTCATCTCTGTGCCGTCTCCGGGCCATGTCTCCAGTTGGGTTGAATTATGATAGTATTCAACAAAATAACCATTTATTACAATGGGCATTGTGGATTTATTGACAATTCTTACTGTGTCAAGCATAATCGTGCTTTCAGCAGATGGAATAGTAAACCCGAGGGGGTCATAAAAAGTGATCTCAAAATCCGGATTGGGCGTTATGATAGAGCATCCCACAGCTATCATTACTACAATAAAACCAAACAAAATTAACATATTTCTTCGCATTAAAAAACCTCCTGTTTAATAGTGATTGTATTATAAAATATATTATATGTCAATATCATTGTATGTTAATTTTTACATAACATACTCTTGACAAAAAAAGGCAAGTATGTATTATTATATCTCTAATGCCGGGATAGCTCAGACGGTAGAGCAACGGACTGTAAATCCGTGTGTCCGCAGTTCGATTCTGCGTCCCGGCACCATATTCAAATGCCGGGGTGGCGGAACTGGTAGACGCGCACGGTTGAGGGCCGTGTGGGATTTTCCTGTAAGGGTTCGACTCCCTTCCCCGGCATATTTCTATTCAAAGAGGGAGTCGGTTTTGCGCAGCAAAAATAACCGTTAGGTTAAAACCCGTGAAGGGTTTGTCGGCTTCAGCACTTCCAACTATTCAAGAAGACGGTATGAGTGAGCGAAAGCGAGCCGAATACATTCCCTTCCCCGGCACCATGAAAAAGAATAAATAGAAGATAACCCGTGTGATACGTGTGATTCGTGTGATACGTGTGACTCGATAATCAACAGGGGAAGAGGGAGTCGGTTTTGCGCAGCAAAAATAACCGTTAGGTTAAAACCCGTGAAGGGTTTGTCGGC
>JAWOBN010000067.1:0-29364 GCA_046484245.1 bacterium
ATTGACCGCCTTTTTTATTTGCCTGCTTATTTGATTATAAGCAGTTTTCTTCTTGCTTCCCTTTCACCCTGTTTCAGAACTGCGAAGTATGTGCCTGATGAAATATCTGACACATTGACCTTTGCAGAATAAATTCCGGGATTCATACCGGATTTGACAAGGGTCTTGACTCTTGACCCTGTAATATCATAAACAGTGAGTGTAACTTCACCCTCTCTGTCCAGTGAATATTTCAGATCAAAGTCATTCCTTATGGGATTCTGCCTTATATCACTAAGACCGAATACAAGATTGTTGAAGTATTTGAGACTGATTTCATCAAACTTGACAGTGGAGCCGTCATTCTTGACAAGCTCAAGTGTGTATTTGTATATGCCGTTTTCCGGTACTGTCTTGTCTGTGAACTTGTAAGAGGAACCATTACTTATGTCAACAGTTCCCACATTCTCAGATCCATTCCTGTCATTTCTCAGTATATTCCACTTGGAACCGTCATTGATATCACTATTCCATGTCAGTACAACATCAGCATTAACCTGCATTGCTGAGAGATTGACACTCTGAATGCCTGTTGTGCTTACTTCAATAGATGAATATGAACTGCTTGAGGAATAGCCGTGATAATTAACAGCTCTTACCTTGTAGTAGTATGATGCTTTAGCCAGGGCATCTGTATAGAATGTGTCTGCTGTTACTGCAATGGAATCACCTGATGACGGGTAGAAATCAGGGTCAGTGCTCTTATAGACAATATAATGGTCCACAAAATCCGTTGAAGGATTGGGATGCCAGTTGAGCTCCATCTCAGTGCCTGTATTGGTGCATGTAGCAAATGTTACTGCTCCGGGGAGCAGGGCATCTGTCAGATCCAGCTGATAGACATCAGCATTGTCCATATTGATTGTCCACATATAGTATCTGTTGCCCGGTTTATACGGTGTAACAGCATTGTCACCTGCAGGTCCTACTGCCTGGAATGCTATGTCATATGTGGGGTAAGAACCGAATACAGAGGGTATGTCTGTTTTCCAGAAATACTCAAAATTACTCGGATCCCTTCTGTAGAGAGTAGGAATAAAGATATTGACAGACCAGAATGCTGTGCCGTCAAATTCAATACCCCTGCCGTTATTCCAGTATCCGCCGTAACTCTCACCATCTGTCAGAGGCAGTGCTTCAAATTTCTGTGAATTACCGCCGAGATTCTTTGTTATACCGTACAGTGATTCCACAAATGACGGGTCATATACATGCCAGTATCCGTACAGTGAATCATTGTTGTCAAATGTGAGACCTCTGTATCTCTGCATCGGTGTGCCGCCCCAGTCACTGTTATAGAGCTGGAGTCTGCCGACCTCTGATGCACCGGAGAGACCTGCTGATATGTCAAAGCAGTATGCTTCATCAGCATTAGTGTACCACATGTATCCATTACTGTCATGGTCAATACCGCATATATATGAAGCACCTACCACACCCATTTCATCAAGCAGATTATTGCCGCGTGTGGCAATATCAAAGAGGTAAATCCTGTTCTGACCTGTTTCACCTGTTATTGTGCCAAGACCTGTGCCTGATGCGAGCATGAACCATCCGAAATCCGGATGATAATTCACATCAATGCCTGAGGGGTCAGCAAGTCCACCAGATACAGAATCAGCATAGAAGTGGTCTGTGATATTGGGTGCATTGATAAGGAGAGCTATCTCCATATCTGTTGTTGAACCCTCAGAGCATGTTACTGCCAGTGACAGTATCACATATTCACCGGATGAATAACCCGGATCAAGCTTGACTCTGAATGGGTCTGAATTATTCTCAGCAGTACTACCTGAATTAATATTGCCCCATGCGCCACTGCCGTCTTTTACATCAGCTTTGCCGTCTTTGCTTGTCAATGTGCCTGTGACACTGGTGCCATTGGAACCGACATTCTTGATATTGACCACAAGGTCAAATATTTCATCCGGGTCTGCAAGACCGTCATTATCACCGTAATTTGTGATTGTATCATAAACAGTCAGTCCGACTTTTGCAAATACAGGCTCACCTGCAGGTGTGCAGTTGTCAATTGTAAACCACATTGTATCACCGGGTGCTGATATGTCTATGATATGCGGGCCGTCAACTGAATTGTCATTACTGTTGGAACCTGCACTTGTTGTATTGTCAAAATGGTCACTGTCTCCTGCCCTGTATGCAGCAGTGCCGACATTCCTGTATATTGTATCCTGAGGAAAGTCCACATGGACCTGCGGGTCAAAGCCGTCCTGCTCTATCCAGTATGTGTAATAATTAGAAGAACCCGGTCCTTCATTGTACCGTGAACCCTTTTCAGATGGGTCATAGTGTGAAATAATGAGACCGTGTTCTGGGAGATTGCCTTCAAATTCACCGACATCACATCTATTTTCAATGAGGAAATATTCGCCCTCAGTCTGGAAATTGCCGTTCTGAACAAGATAGAGACGCGGACCGCCGTACGTGGGGCCGTGTCCGAGACCGACAACAGGGTATCTGCCGTTTTCAGTTATAACCTGTCTCCAGCCGCTGGAGAAAAAGCCGTCTGCATTACCTTCAGTCTGTTCAGGTGCTCCCGGTATATCATACTGGAGCATGCCGCCCGGATGAGCTGGCCTTGAACCTGACTGTACACCATCGCCTGTCCATGAACCGCCGTCCATAAGTGACCAGTCGCCTGCTGTAGTGGATGTGTAACCATAATCATAGAGGTCAGGTGCTCCGAATGCATGGAAGGACTCGTGCGCATGAACGCCTATGCCCATTGTCCTGGAACGCACATATAGTGTGTCCAGATTGGGATCCCTTGTTATATCCTGCGCAGTGAGCTCTCCTGCATTAACAGGATTGCGGATATCTACACCCCAGGATGTACCCAGTGTTGTAGTGTATTTGGTTGCCCACATATCAGCAGGGTCACCTGTTGATGCCTGTTCACCGCCGCATCTTACAACACAGTAATGGTCAACATAACCGTCATTATCACCGTCAAAATCATCAAATGTGACCTGTCCGTCACCATTGAAATCAGAGCCGTTTGAACCATATAACTGCATCCTGCCGCCCAGTGCATCCTGTACGTCATCCATATAATTGAGCTCCTGTCCGTCACCGTACTGACCGTATGTCTTGCCTGCTGAAACAGGACCCAGTACATGTCCTTCTGCTATCCATGTGCCGAAAGAGAATTCCGCATAGTATGATTTGAATGATGCTTTACTGTCTGAGAAGAATACAGAGTCCCAGTAAACAGAGTCATGTGCTGTGCCTCCGGGTGTTGCTGCTGATGTGAATCCATTGGCTACACCCCAGTGGTCAGTATCCGGACTATTGGGTATGTCTGTGCCGAAGTATGTGGAATCATCAAATGCGCCCAGTGCTACAACAACGCGCCTGTCTGCCCTGCCGTCTTTAGTATAAATATCCGGCTGGGGGAATTTCTTCCAGTTAATCTGCCTGTATTTATTGACAGGCAGTTCTGCCACTGCATCCGCCTCAGGCCTTAAATGCCTGGGAAACGGGCTTTCGTCTTTGCCTGCAATGAACATTGAAGGAACAAGAAGACCATCCACTTTCTGTGCATAGGTCCACCATCCTTCAGCATCCCTTATTACAGAGTATCCCTCGCGGGTCTCTGCAAAGTGGAAATGTTCATCACCCTTCAATTCCAAAATCACTGTGCTGCCGTCAGGCTGCTTAAAGGGCCTGAATCCCGGTCTTGCCGGTGCAGCAAAGAGTGAAATGAAGAGAGTCAGTGCAAGCATAATGATTAAAAGTTTCTTCATTTAAACCTCCTATATAGTTTTCAATAAAGTTATAATTATATATACAATATTTATGCCAATCCTAAGCTCATTAATAGCAGACCTTAATT
The DNA here is from genome assembly GCA_046484245.1 of bacterium. Taxonomy (GTDB): domain Bacteria; phylum Hydrothermota; class 32-111; order 32-111; family 32-111; genus JAXHVG01. Next base: position 3,896 of record JAWOBN010000067.1, read on the forward strand.
TCACTGAGTCCCATAAAACAGCTATTTATATGCAAAAGTTTCATATTGGTTCTAAATGGGGTTTCATGCCTGTAAATTGGATTAAATAATAATTTAGAGAATAATAATCCATTTTAAGCTCAATTTAAGCATGCAAAAATTGCACTTGCAGGATATTGACAGAAAGCGGAGACTGTCTACTGCCGAGTCAATAGTTTATGGTTAATGGTCAAAGTCCGTGTGATACGTGTGAATACGAGAACGTATAGAACGTGTAGGATTCCAGTGACTTGTGGCTTGTATGCTAGTGGCTGGTAAATAAGCGAAAGAAGGTAAAAGATTTAAGGTAAAAGGTAAAAGAAGGACCGGCCGGAGTCCGGACAATGGTAGATGGTCAAGACCATGAAAGAATGGTAGACGGATAACGGAAAGCGCATTACGCATAACGATTAATCGTAGGGGTTCAACAATTTGAACCCTAATAAAAAATAGTGGGCGGGTAAGGAGATTGCCGCGTTGCTCTGTTCCTCACAGGACAGGAGATAAAATCTCACACTGGCTGGGGACGGTCCTTCGATTTGTCCCGTTTTCTCCTGAAATGCAGTAGAAGAAGCGTAAACTATAGAATAAATAAACTTATATGCATTAAGATCATTAGCTGTAAATAACAGTAAGTGGCCTGCATAAGCGCCTAAATGAAGAATTAAGGTGATTTGAATAACCAGCTGACCGGCAGGCATATCAGGCAGGCAAGGATTATATTGTTTAATGGCAATTGCGGAGAAGAATCAACAAATCGAAGGACCGTCCCCAAAAGAGAGGCATTAAAATAATATTGAAAATCATTCAATTTACTGTAAAATCACTAGAAACTTTCAGGAGGATAGCATGAATAAATACAATGATATAATAATAGGTTCAGGTACATGCGGTTACCGCGCAGCAGAGATACTGGCAGATGCAGGGAGGAATGTCCTTATTGCAGAGAAGAATGACAGTGCAGGCGGGGTATGCCTCAATTGGGGATGCATACCGACAAAGGCATATATCAATGTATGTGAAAATATAATGAGTATCAAGGATATGAAACGCTTCGGCATTTCAGCAACACTGGACAGTATTGATATGGAGAAAATACATTCATTCAAGAGCAGAACAGTCAAGATGGTTGTCAGAGGCCTGGAGAATAAACTCAAAGAGAAGGGTATTGATATTGTCAGGGGAGAGGCGTCAATTAAAGGCGGCAATGTTATTATTGATAATGAGCAATATACATGTGAGAATATCATCATAGCAACAGGCAGCAGGCCCAAGGGTCTCAGGGGCATTGAACCTGACAGTGAATTCGTTATCACATCAAGGGATGCACTGGACCTCACTGACATTCCGGGCAAAATTGTCATTGCAGGCGGCGGTGTAATCGGTGTGGAGATGGCAACTGTTTTTGCTGTTCTGGGCAGTGAAGTGACAATTGTTGAATATATGGACAGCATTCTTCCGTTACTCAGCAATTCACTTATTTCCGAGCAGACAGAGAAATACCTCAGGAAACTCAAAGTCAAGACAATCACAGGCACGGGGACTCAAAGTGCAGACAGAGAGCGCGGAGTTATTACCTTGACTGACGGGAGTGAACTGGCTGCAGACAAACTGCTTCTTGCAACAGGCAGGGAGCCTGTAATTCATCAGTCCTTCACTGAAGAGGGTATTGAGACAGAAAACGGATTCATAAAAACAGACAGAAGCAAGAAAACATCTGCAGATAATATTTATGCGGGAGGTGACTGCACGGATGGTCCTATGCTTGCCCACAGGGCATATTATGATGCAGAGATTATTACAGGCAGTATTCTCGGACACAAGAGGGAGTATGATTATTCTTTCATGCCTTACAGTGTATTTACAATACCGCCTTCAAGCAGTGCGGGGCTGACACTGGATAAGATAGAGAACGAGCAGGATTACACGGTCTATGAGAAGCAGTATGCTTCAAGCGGAAGGGCTGCTGCAATGGGCAAGAGAGAGGGCATCTGCAGGATAATAACAGACAGTGAGGGTATTATAAAGGGGGCAACAGTAACAGGGCATGAGAGTGACAGTATTATACATGAGCTGCTGCCGTTTATTCAATTCAGAAGGTCAATTGAGGATGTGAAGAATACAGTTCATATTCATCCCACATTATCGGAACTGATATTTGAGGCAATCAATGATTATTGATTTACCGGAATTTGCTCTTTGGAAAAAAGTTAATAAATGCTCGCACATTCTCCCCAGCACCGAATTATCGGGTGTGGACGGGTTGAGCAAAGGTGCTGTTGGAGAACTGTCCTCGCATTTGTCACGCGCATAAGGCAATACTCTATTAATTGTAATTTATTGTTTTGAGAATAACGAAAAGCTTGACAGAAAATTTGAAACATATAAAATAAAGTTTCAAAATAAGGAGTTTATATATGGATAAAGAAAAACGGTTTAATACATCCGGTATTGAACTTGAGACCTTTTATGACAAGGACAGTCTCAGTAAGGAGCCTGAACTCGGCCAGCCGGGCAAACCGCCTTTTACCAGAGGTGTATATCCTTCAATGTACAGGGGAAGATTATGGACAATGAGACAGTATGCAGGATTCGGTTCTGCTGCTGAGACAAACAAGAGATTCAAGTATCTGCTGGATAATGGGCAGACAGGACTATCTGTTGCATTTGACCTCCCCACGCAGCTCGGTATTGACAGTGACAACCCGCTTGCTGAAGGTGAGGTGGGCAAGGTTGGTGTTGCAGTGTCATCCATTGATGATATGGAGCAGCTTTTTGACGGCATACCGCTTGAGAAGGTTTCCACTTCAATGACAATCAATGCAACAACAATAGCAGTGCTTGCAATGTACACTGCTGTTGCCAAGAAGCAGAATGCCGATATATCAAAACTCCAGGGTACTGTGCAGAATGACATACTGAAGGAATACACAGCCAGGGGCAATTACATATTCCCGCCTGAACCCTCAATGAAACTCACTGCCGATATCTTTGAATACTGCTCCCGGAATATGCCCAAATGGAATACAATATCCATATCCGGATATCATATAAGGGAAGCCGGATCAACAGCTGCCCAGGAGCTTGCATTCACATTTGCAGATGCAATAGCATACATAGAATATGCACTGAAGCGCGGACTCAAGATAGATGATTTTGCACCGCGTCTCTCATTCTTCTTCAATGCACATAATAATTTCTTTGAGGAGATTGCAAAGTTCAGGGCATCAAGGAGAATATGGGCAAGGATAATGAAGGAACGCTTCAATGCATCAAATCCCAAGAGTATGCGACTGAGATTCCATACACAGACAGCAGGCTCCATGCTCACAGCACAGCAGCCGCGCAATAATATTGTGAGGGTCGCCCTCCAGGCACTTGCAGCTGTTATGGGAGGCACACAATCACTGCATACCAATTCCTATGATGAGGCATTATCACTCCCCTCAGAGGAGTCAGTCAATATTGCACTGCGCACGCAGCAGATAATAGCATATGAAAGCGGTGTTGCAGATGTCGTTGACCCATTGGGAGGTTCATACTTCATTGAGAAAATGACCGATGAGATTGAGCAGCTCGTATTTGAATATATTGAGAAGATTGATGATATGGGCGGTGCTGTCAAGGCAGTGGAAAACGGTTATTTCAAGAATGAGATAGAACAGTCCGCATATCAGTATCAGAAAGCCATAGAGAGCAAGGAGAGGATAATAGTGGGCCTCAATAAGTTCAGGGCTGATGAAGAGGTCAAGCCCGAGAGAATCAAAATTGATGAGTCCATAGGTGCAGACAGGAAGAAAGCACTTGCTCAATTGAAAGAAAAGAGGGACAATTCAAAGGTCAATGAACTGCTTGAACATATTGACAATACTATTGACGAAGAGGGGAATCTCTTTGAACCTGTTCTTGAAGCAGTGGAACATAAAGCTACACTGGGAGAAATAGTCAATGTAATGAAGAATAAATGGGGGTTGTTTGACAATGATTAAAAAATTCAATCATATTGCAGTTGCAGTATCCGATATTGAAAAAAGCATAGAAACATACAGCAGACTGTTTGACACTGAACCGCTGGATGTCCTGACAGTGGAAGAACAGGGAGTGAGGGTTGCAATATTTAATATTGACGGAGTGATGTATGAACTCATCAAACCGCTGGACCTGGACAATCCTATTGCCCGCTTTATTGATTCAAGGGGCAATGCACTCCATCATGTTGCGTTTTCCGTTGACAGTATCAATGAGGCAATAGGACACTTTAATGAAAGGGGATTCAAGACAATAGGCAGTGAACCGAGAACAGGAGCAGAGGGCAAACCGATAATATTCATGCATCCCAAGACAACAGACGGGATTTTAATTGAATTAATTGAGGATAAACAGAAGGAGTTGTTATGACCAAGTTTGAGATATTTGAGGAAAAGATAAAGGCAAAGGGCAGGATGGCAAGGGTTGCAGTGGTCAATCCCATTATTCACTCAGCACTGGAAGCATCAGTGAAGGTCGCTGAAAAGGGACTGGCAAAACCGATACTGATAGGGGATAAAGCAAAGATTCAATCACTGATGGAAAAACACACTGACCTGGATTACGAAATTGTTGATGCCCGGAGTGAGAAGGAAGCTTCTGAGAAGGCGGTTGAGCTTGCAAGGAATAATAAAGCTGATGCAATACTCAAGGGCTCTGTATCATCAACTGTCTTTCTCAGGCCAATGCTCTCAAAGGAAACAGGTATTGTCAAGAAGGGCAGCCTTGTTTCGCATATATCAGTATTTTCCGTAAAACATTATCACAAGTTCCTCATTCTTTCAGATGTGGCTGTCAATATTACACCTGATCTGAGTGAAAAGGTCAAGATTACAGCAAATGCAATAGACCTGGCCCACTACCTGGACATAGAGAAACCCAAGGTTGCAATTCTTGCAGCAGCTGAATCAGTGAACCCGAAGATGCAGTCATCAATGGATGCATCAGTAATATCCAAGATGGGTGAACGGGGTGTTTTCGGTGAAGCAATTGTTGAAGGACCCATGGCAATGGACCTTGCGGTTTCAAAGGAATCCTGTGAAGAGAAGAATTTCAAATCGCCTGTGGGCGGTGATGCAGATATAATTATTACACCTGATATCAATGCAGGCAATATATTGTACAAGGCATTGGCAAAACTCTGCAAGGCGGATCTTGCAGCTGTGCTGTCAGGCACTGAGGTTCCTGTTGTATTGACATCAAGGGGTGATACAGCTCAGGTCAAATACGATTCACTTCTTCTGGCTCTGATGATGCAGTGAGGATGTGATGATTGTATCAATAGGCGTTGACCACCGCGGTTTTATAATAAAGGATATGATAATTGAATGTCTCAAAGAGCTCAATGCAGGCATTATTGACAGGGGCACATTTTCAGAGGAGTCAGTTGATTACCCGGATTTTGCTTCCCGTGTTGCCGAGGATGTACAGTCCGGCCAGTCTGATTACGGCATTCTGGTCTGTGACAGCGGAATAGGAATGAGTATTGCAGCCAACAGATATAAAAACATCAGGGCTGCATATATTGTCAACAGTGATATGGCTTCAGCAGCGAGAAGGCATAATAATGCCAATATACTTGTTCTGGGTGTCAAGACAGTTGAAAGCTCCCGGATATGCAGTATAATCAATAAATTCCTCAATGAACAATTTGAGGGCGGCAGGCATCAGAGAAGAATAGAAAAACTGGAAGATAATTAATTTCTTGACAAGTATGCTGATGAAAATTATAATATATAAGAGATGGGGCTATGGCGCAGCTGGGAGCGCGTTTGACTGGCAGTCAAAAGGTCACGGGTTCGAACCCCGTTAGCTCCATTTTAAATAAGGAGGCTTGATGAAACGCATAACAATAATAATGATGTTCATTATTCTGCTTGCCGGATGCGCGCAGAACAAGGGCTCATTCATGGATTTTGCTGCAATAAAGAATGCAGAGAGAACAATGATCAAGATGAACAGTGCAATGGAGCAGTATTATGTTGAAGAGGGGGCTTATCCCCCGCAGAATGTCAGTTTTGAAGATGAACTGAAACCGTATTTCATTACATTCAACAGGGATAATGAACCTGTTGACAAATGGCCTGAAATGGTGGAAGAGGTGTTTATGAACGGTGAACTGATTTATGAGACAAGGGACCCGGAAACCACTTATTTTATTTACGGCCGTGCCAGGGATTCGGAGAATACAATACTGTTCTGCCGCCCCGCACTGCCTCACACGGAAGAAGAAACAAAGGAGTAAAAGATGAAGAGAATTATCCCCGCAGCATTAATCTTTATTCTCATATTAGGGGTGATGGGATGTGAGACACCGCAGACAGAAACAGGCATGAATGATGTGACAAAGGAGAATGTGTCTGATGCTCTGAAATACTATGACTTCGGCAAGGAGTATCTCAAGAACAAACAGTATGACAATGCTATAAGGAATTTTGAAAAGGCAATTGCAGACAGTTCGGATTTCAAGGATGCCTATATAGGACTGGGCGATGCATACGAATCCAAGATGTATTATACCAAAGCAGAAGAGACATATGAAAAGCTCATGGAGGAAATGCCATCGCATCCTGCTTCTTATACTGCACTGGGGACACTGTACACAAAGCTGAGGGAATATGATAAAGCAGAGCAGTATTTTGATACAGCACTGGAGAAGGATCCCGAATTTGCAAATGCATGGTACGGCAAGGGTAAATTCTATGAGGCAAAATACGGAGGCAGAGAAGGAATACTGAAGGCTCTTTCATGTTATGAAAAGGCATGTGCTATAGACAGTGAGAATCTTTCGCTTTCTTACAAATACGGCAAAGCTCTTATTGAGAGCGGACAGTACAAGGAAGCCCAGGCATTCCTCAAGAAGGTTGTTGACAGTCATCCCAAAATAGTAGGTCCCCTGACCAATCTTGCTGAGGCATATCTTGAATCGGATGATTATGAGGAAGCTGCTGAAGCATTCCAAAAGACAATTGAGCTGGACCCCACTATAGTCAATTCCTATCTCGGTCTTGCCAGGTCATATCAGGGCATGCGTGAGTGGACAAAGGCAAAGGATGCCTATCTGAAGCTTGCAGAAGAAAACCCCAATTCCATTGTACCGTATCTGTATCTCGGTCAGATGTATCTCAATCTGAAGAATTATGATCAGGCAATCTTTTATCTCAAGAAGGGCCATGATCTGAGCCCCTCTGATACAAGAACACTGCTGCTTCTGGGGCAGGCATATTTCTTCAAGGGTAATCCCAAGGATGTGAAAACAGATGATGACCGCGAAAAGGCATATGAGAATCTTGAGATGTCCGAGGGTTATTTCCAGCAGATAATAGAGCTGGGCAGAAATTATGTAAGTGAAGCTGAGAAGGGACTTAAAAATATCAGTAACTGGAGGAAGGAACTTGACCCGACAAGGTGGTAATTTGTGAGCCGGATAATCCGAATCCTTAAAATAGGGATAACCGTACTTATAATATATGCAGCAGGTTCAATGCTCTGGAGTTATATATCCGTCACAGTTAAACATATGAATGTCAAGGGTGATATCCGGGAGATGCTGCACGGGAAATACAGGGCTGATGAATATGAATTGAGTGATATGGTCAATAAAACATTATCCGACTACAGTATTGAGCCCAATGATAATTACATTGATGTTTATAAGAGGGATAATTCCACTGCTGAAGTGAAGTTTGCCTATAAAGACAGTATTGCTATTCCCATTGTAATGAAATACATAGTAATGGAAAAGAAGGTAGATGAGGTCATCAAGATACGCTGATGTCCTCTGCCTCTCTCTACTTATAATAATCACCTCTGTTTTTCTCTACGGGGAAACAGAGGTGGTTTTTTACGGTAATGCCTATATCTCAGACAGCAGAATTGAGAGTATTCTCAGAACAGATGATATCAATACCTCCATTGAGACAGTAATAGACCTTTATCTCAATAATGGTTTTCCGTTCATTGAGATCACTGTGGACAGTTCAAGGAATATTGGCGACAAGGACATACTGTACATTGATATTATTGAAAACAGCAGATTTACCGTGCAGTCCATTGAGAACAGGGGTGACATGTCATCCGGTCTCATTGAGTCTCTTCTGAGACTCAATGGAACTGTATTCTCCAAGCAGCTGATAGACGAGAGGATGAGTCAGCTGGATGATATTGATTATTTGGTCAATTACAGCCAGTACACAATCAGGGCAGCCGGTGATTCCTCCCTTGTCATTATAACAGACATCAGAAGAAATGCTTCGTCATCACTGTCAGGGGCATTGAGCCTGCACCCTGATTCACTGCAGATTGCAGGTGTTCTGGAGGTGCATCTTGTCAGTGCATTCGGAATGGGCGCAAGATATGACCTTGTCTATAACAGGATAAATCCACACAGAAGCAATCTTGAATTGACAGGCAATATTCCCTTTATATTGAGCAGTCCTCTGGGTATTGAGTTTACGGGCCATTACTCAAATATTGACAGTTCACTTGCTGTTTCTTCAATCCACGCGGAAACATATATCAAATGGAGGAGATTCACATTCTCAACAGGGGCGGGCAAAGAGTGGTATTTCTACAATTATTCCCCTGATTCCAATGAATCATACACAGGTCTGTCTGCAGGAATCAGATTACAGTACAATAAATTCAATGCAATAAATGCGGATTATGCATATTATCTCGGTGATAACAGTTATTCCAGATTCTCTTCTCAGATGCATGCGGGGCATGAATTTGAAACAACGGGTGTTCTGCTGTCACTATCAGGCTCATGGATGCCCCCTGCTTACAGTACAGGGCGTTCACTGTATGTACCGATAGGAGGGAGCAGCAGTGTCAGGGGATATCCCGATGATTTTATCTATGTGAGGGATAAGATGGAGTATTCAGCAGGTGTTTATTACAGATTCTCGCCATTTATAGATGCAGGGGTATTCTTTGATGCGGGTTTCTACAGATTTCAGGGGGATGAGCCCCTTATTGCAAATTCATTGTATGCAGGAGGCCCCTTTTTGAGGTTCAATACTCAAAACACAGGTATTGACCTCTATATTGCCAATAACAGTTTCTCCCTGTCAGGCAGCAGGATTCATATTACACTGAGCTACAGATTCTGATCAGTAGTATATCTCAAATTCAAATGGATGGGGTCTCTCATTGATAATGCGCATCTCATTTTGTTTATATTCAATGAAAGCATCTATTACATCATCCGTGAACACACCGCCTTTGAGGAGAAAATCCCTGTCATTCTCAAGTGCCTCAAGAGCCTCACTGAGAGAAGAGGGGCATGAACTGATATTGTCCCTTATATCACAGGATGCCTTTTCCATATTCATATCATAGGGACCGAAATAATTCTCCTTGAGCGGGATTTTGTTGATAATTCCGTCAATACCTGCAAGCAGCATTGCCGAACAGGCGAGATACGGATTAGCTGTTGCATCCGGAGGCCTGAATTCAATCCTCTTTTCAAATTCTGATGTTGCATATTTGGGGATGCGGACTGCTGAAGAACGGTTTGCAAGTGAATAGAACAATTTAACAGGTGCCTCAAATCCCGGCACAAGGCGTTTGTATGAATTCGTTGAGGGGTTGGTGAATGCAAGGAGTGCCCTTCCGTGTTTCAGGAGTCCTGCAATGTAATGCTCTGCAGTCGCGGACAGACCGCCGTACCCATTACTGTCATAGAAGAGGTTCTTATCACCCTTGAAGAGATGCTGATGATAGTGCATGCCGCTTCCCGGCATATTGTACATCGGTTTGGGCATGAATGTGGCTGTTTTGGAGTATTTCACTGCTGTCTTCTTGATGATATTCTTAATACTCTGTGTAATATCCCCGGTCTTAAGCAGCGGGTATCTCTTTATCTCTATCTCATTCTGACCCGGTGCAACCTCATGATGATGGTATATGAGGTCAACCCCCATGTCAATTATACGCTCAGAAATATCATTCCTTATATTGAGGGCAGTATCAGACGGCTCTGCTGCATGATAACCGCTGTGAGGTCTTATTGCCTGTCCTGTCTGATTGATATTCTCGTCTATGGAAATATTTCCCTCAAGCAGTTCAATCATTGACATGGATATATTTTCTTTATTCTCTGTTATGACCCTGTCAAATATGAAGAATTCAAATTCCGGACCGAAGAGTGCTGTGTCAGCTATACCGGTGCTCCTCAGATATTCTTCCGCCCTTACTGCAATGCTACGCGGGTCACGGCTATACTGTTTTTTGCTGTCTGCTTCAAGTATATTGCAGTAGAACTCAAGGGAGGGGTGAGAGGAGTCATCATTCTTCTCCATTGTATCAGCATCAGGCATCAATACCATATCACCGCCCTCCACGGATTTGAATCCGCTGCATGATGATGAATCAAATCCCACTCCGTTTACAGTTATCTCATCCCATGCTGATGAGGGAAGAGATACAGAATGAAGTGTGCCATTGAGGTCAGTGAATTTCAATTGAATCCATCTGTATTTGTCCAGCAGTTTTTTGTCAAATTTATCTGCAGTCATAGCATCCTCCTTTGATTTATCAATTTCAAGGATTTCTATTATATGATAATGTCTGTTTTTTGCAAGCATAAAGTGAATAATCCATTATATCATGTGAGAGCATATGAGGGGTTTACGTCTTTCCTCATAAGAAAAAGTCACTGGATATAATTATTATGTAATGTTTGTTTTCTTAATAAAAAATCATTGAGCATAGCGATTGATGTAATGACGGTGAGGCTCACACATTCTCATCAGCACCGGATTACCGGTTATGCACGGGTTGGGAAAGGTGCTTTCTGAGAACTGTCCCCGCCTCATTATTATTTATGAGGAAACATATCTCTTTCAAGTACTTTATTTTTGAGGGATATCGGGTTTATTGACAAAAGAACATATTATATTATATTTAGGTAAAGAAATATTGGAGGATTATTGAAAAGATTAACTGCATTGCTTTTTATTATTCTGGTTTTCACAGTAATATACCCGGAACTCGGTATCCTGAGGAAGCAGGGAGCTGAGACAGGTTATAAAAGCATGAAAAAGATTCACGAGCTTCTCAACAGGCATCCGGAATACAGACAGTTCATGTTCAGGCCATCTGAGAGGAATCTGCTTGACAGCAAAACAAAAGCAGGCTCGGACACAATAAATGTCCTTGTTCTCAAGGTGGAATTCATAGAGGATACAACAACACTCACAACAGGCAATGGCAAGATGGACCTGCGCGGTTCAATGGACAGTGAGTATGAGATTGATTCAACCGGTGACAGTGTGCGGAATCTCTATTATGACCCGCCCCATGATTCCCTTTACTTCTACAGGCAGATGGAGGCACTGCGGAATTATTATCTGGATGATTCGCACGGCAAACTGTATGTGGATTTTGACATATACCCCAAGGGCCTTGATGCAGCATACACTGTGCCCCACGAGATGAAGTATTACGGTGATACAATAAATATTGTCAGCGGCATGTTCTCGCTGCTGAGGGACGGTCTGAAAGAGGCGGAAATTGCGGGCAATGTGGATTTTTCGGATTTTGACTGTGTGATCATTTTTCATGCAGGCAGCATGTGGCAGACGGATTTCCTCTATGATTCACCCTTTGACCTGCCTGCTGTCTATATTTCAGGTGCTGAATTTGTTTTCGGTGAACCTGTTACAGTAGGAGGAGTGGAGTTCAATGACGGCATCATATATTCGGAAACAGCCAGTCAGGACGGAGGATATGCCTTTATTCAGGGCGGTCTTGCACATGAATTCGGGCATCAGCTCGGATTATACGATCTGTATGATACATCAGGCGAGACAATGGGCATGGGCTCATGGGCACTCATGGGAACAGGCAATTGGAATATGAATGGTCTTGTTCCCCCTCATCATGCAGGTTACAATGCATATACGCGGTACAATACGAAACCGCGGTCTGGTTACGGCAATTATGTTTACTTCAATCAGACACTTGATATTAACAGTGATACAAGCAATATAAAACTGAAATATCTGGGCTCCAATGAGGATTCATCATTCAAACTGGCCAGAGTACCTCTCAATGCACATGAATATTTTCTTATAGAGAACAGATATGCTTATATGAGCCCCGACACATTCTCCGATGATCCTGATTCAAACGGATTCCGTGTATGGAAGGACGGTGTGCTTGTCAAGGTCAATGATTATGATATTTCACTGCCTCTGGATATCAATACAGGTGGCCTTGCTGTCTATCATATTGACGGGAGTATTATTGATGCTGATTCAGGCAGGAATATGATAAATGCCGGTCCTGTAAAGGGCATTGACATGGAGGAGGCAGACAGGGTACAGGACTTTGAGCTGAATTATCTTGATATTGCTGATTATGAGAAGGTCTTTACAGGCAGCAAATACGATGTCTTCTACAAAGGGGGCATCAATGACAGACTCACACCCGGCACAGAACCCTCTTCAAGAGCAAATAATAATTCCCAGTCACATATATGGATATATGATATAAGCCCTCCGGGCACATTGATGACATTCTCTGTGGCATTTGACTACAGGCTTGACGGTTTCCCTTTTGAGCTCAATACGGAGGTGGATGTCAATTCACCTGTTATTGCAGAGATAGACGGCAGCAGGGTTATTCTACTTCAGACAATGAAAGGTGAGATATATGCTGTCAATGACCGGGGTGAACCTGCATTCAATACAACCGGAATTATGTCATCCTTCAATAGTGACAATGAGTCATATTCAACTCCGGCTGTGGGCAATATAACTGGGCACGGCAATATATGCGTGACATCCTATTCAGGTGACATTCATGTTCTCAGAACAGACACAGTCACATCAAGGGGGCTTTTCCCTTCTGCAGAAGGTTCACCTATGCGTCTTGAAGACGCTGTTGTGGCATCACCTGTTCTCCATGATATAGACAATGACGGTCTTGATGAAATCCTCATTACATCGGAGGATATGTATTTCCATGTATTTGAATACAATGGGAGCACTCTTGTTGAGAATGATTCAATGAAACTGTATCTGGGAGCTGAAAGCTGGTCAATGCCTGTTGTTGCCGGCAGCATGATATACATACTCGCTGCAGACGGTATTGTCAGATGCATTGATTTTGAGGGCAGTGAGGTGTTCAGAAGCAATACAGCTGATGTCAATTTCACCGGATCATCTCCATTTGTATGCGATATGGACGGCGACAGTGTCAATGACATTGTATTCATAAGGGGAGACGGCACAGTGATATCTGTCAATGGGGAGACAGGCAGTACCAATTTTATGAAGAGAATAGGCGGATATCCGTTCTATACATCACCTGCAGCAGGTGATATCAATAATGACGGCAGATCAGAGATTGTGTTCTTCTTTGAGAATATGCTCTATGCACTGGATGCAAAGGGTAATACCCTGAACGGTTATCCCATTGAAATCACCGATTCCACTGACATACAGTCATCACCGATAATCACTGATATCAATGATGACAGTAAGGCGGATATACTCTATCAGAGGCCTGACGGCAGACTGGATGCAATATCTGAAGGTGCATTGCCCGGATTCCCGCTCTCAACAGAGCATACTTCCAATTCCACACCTGCTGTTGGTTATCTCAATGACAATGACAGGATTGACATTGTTGCAGCAGCTGAAAACCGCATCTATGTTTATGAACTCAATTCATCACTCAGTGATATGTGGAATACATTCCATATCAGTCCCGGCAACAACAGGTATTATAAGCATTCTTCCCGGGTCTATGCCAATAATGATATGATTGTTGAAGGCGCCAATAATTACATCTACCCCAATCCCGCATTTGACAGAGCAGTACTGAGATTTGAATCAGGCACATCGGGGGATGTACGTATAGGCATATTTGACCAGACAGGCACAGTAAAAAAAGAGATGGATATAGATGAGGGATATTCACCGGGCATTAATGAAATTGAAATAGATATAGAGGACCTAGCAGCAGGGTTTTACATACTCCGTCTGCAGCTGGACAGCGGCAATGATTCACAATTCAAATTCTTTAAGTTTGTAGTGAGGCAGTAATGAAGAGAATAATAATGATAATATCAATAATCGCATTTACAGCAGTGTCTTCAGAGAGCTTCAATCCGGTAAAAGAGTCAGCAATCTCTCTTGCACTGCCCGGCATGGGACTGCAGAGAACAGGCAATAGAGCAGGCAGCATGGCTTTTGCAGCATCAGAGGGTGTTTTCCTCATCTCATCAGCAGTCACATTCATTACATACAATCAGTATGAGAATAATTCACTTGATTTCGCGTCCCTCAGTCTCGGATGCAATATATCACAATATCCCGGTGAATTGCTCAGCAGGATTGAATACTACCGGTCCTCTGCAGAATACAATACTTCACTCTACTCCAAGGCAAGGGACCTCTATCCGGACAGTCCCGACAAACAGGAGGAATATGTGAGTGAGTACACTGTGCCCGATTCACTGTCATGGGAATGGGACAGTGCGGAGACCATGGAGCACTTTTACGATATGAGAAATTCATACAGATTGTTCAGGCAGTTATTCTACTACTCCCTTACAGGTATTGCTGTCAATCACATCACATCAGCTGTATTCACATTCCTCAATGTAAACAGCAAGATCCGCGATAATATCAACACATCCCTGATGCTGGCACCTGACAATCTTGTCTTTAATATTGATATGAGGTTTTAATGGAGAGACTGAAACAGATAGCAAGGGCATACTGGAAGATCATTGTTGCTTTTGCTATTGTGATGCTGCTCATATGGGGCGGATTTCTGCTCCATATTGACAAGAAGATAATAGCATTTGCAGTGATCATTTTCGGTTTTATCACACAATTGTTCATGGAATTGCTTGGATTAATCGCCCTTATACCGTTTCTGGGCCCATTTATTGTCAAGATCATTTCCCTGCCGTTTATACTTATTATAAACGGACTTGCATATATTGTAACATTCTTTGCATTCAAGAGGGGATACAAGGTTGAAGTGGCAAGATCAAAGATGTTCACTACTGCTGTTCTCATAGGTATTATAATCGGATTTATACTGGGGAAATTATTATGAAGAGATTACTCATTACATTGCTCATTATTACTGTTATCATGTCCCTCAATGCCCAGACAGGCAGATTCGGGAAGAATAAGGTGACTTACAAGAGCAAGAGCTGGGAGATGATAGAGACGGATCATTTTGATATATACTATTATCAGGGAGGGGAGCAGCCGGCATCCTTTGCAGTTGATATTGCAGAGGAGAGCATAAAGAGACTGGAGAATGAATTTGCATACAAGATGAAAAATAGAATCCCGCTTATTATATATAATTCCCACAAGGATTTTGAAGAGACCAATGTCACCATGGGCCTCATTGAGGAATTTGTCGGAGGATTCACCGAGTCATTGAAGAACAGGGTGGTGGTTCCCTTTGAGGGTTCGTATGAGGATTTCCGGCATGTGATAAATCATGAGATTGTCCATGCACTGCAGTTTGACATGCTGTACGGCAGGGGAGGAGCAGGAACAATTATCGGGACTGTTGTATATGACATACCGCTCTGGTTTATTGAGGGCAGTGCAGAGTTCTACTCAAGGGAATGGGACAGCCAGACCGATATGTATATGAGGAATGCAATCATATATGATAATTTGATTGATCTGGATATACTCCAATACTATTCAGGCGGATATATCATATACAAGGAGGGGCAGGCTGTTCTCAAATTCATTGCCGATACATACGGCAGGCGGAAGATTGTGGATCTGTACAGAAGCATAAGGAGAACAAAATCATTAGAAAGATCATTGAAATCAACAATAGGTCTTAATCTCAGGCAATTGGATAAGAAATTCAAATTCTATCTGAAAAAACGCTATGCCCCTGTAATAGCAGAAAAAGAACCCGGTGTGGCAAACAGCAAATCACTGCTCGGTGATTTCATGGATGTCTCGCCGTATAATGTGTCACCTGCTCTTTCGCCTGATGGTAATTATGTTGCTTTTATTGCGGAGCGGTACGGGTATTTTGACATATATCTGATGTCAATAGATAATACAGAGTACAAGAAGAAGATAGTCCCCCGCACACTGACGAGACATTATGAGAGTTTCCACCTGAAACAGGGCAATCTTAACTGGTCATCAGACAGCAGGATACTGCTCTTCTCCGTGCGTGAGGGGAACAGTGAACTTATCTGTCTCTACAATGCCTCGGAAGGCAGGATGGAAAAGAGGATAAGAATTGAAGCGGACGGTGTATTCTCTCCTGCAATGAACAGTCAGGAGAAAGTTGTGTTTACTGTGATGAGAGACGGTCAGACGGATATTGCAGTATATGACATGGAGAGTGGAGAGGAAAGAATGCTCACTGATGATATATATGATGATGTAAATCCGCAGTTCCTTGACAGCCGGACAGTTGTTTTCTCCAGTTCAAGGAATGAAAACGGCACATGGAATTATGATCATTATGACCTCTTTACAATAGATATAAATACAGGAGAGATAAAAAGGATGACAGACAGGAAACTCGGTTCAATTGAGAATTTCTCATGCATGGGGGATTCTGTCATTGTTTTTGAAACTGCTGCAGGCAATATAAGCAATTTCTATTCCTACAGTATCAGTGATTCTGCTGTCAGTCAGTTAACGGATGTGATGACAGGTGTATTCAATCCCGGTGTATCTGCTGCAGGTGATATAATTGTGGGAAGATATTACGGTGAAAAGGGAATGGATATATTCATGATGACCAATCCCTTCAAGGATGCCGAGAGTATTATTTCTCCTGTCAGAGAGGATGATTATACAAGGATATTCACAAGATATGATTTCAGTGATTTCCAGCCGGTGAAACCGCCGCTCCGTTTCTCATTTGACTGGGCTGCCGGCGCCTTTTCCTATTCGCCCGGCTACGGATTCCTCGGTCTCATGGATGTTGCAGCCAGTGATATCATGGGCAATAACAGGATTTATATCAATATGGAGCGGCTATCAACATCAGGGAACGGCTATATTACTGCCCAGTACTGGTATATGAAAAAAAGACTCAATATCGCCATGATGTATCTCAATCTTCAGCAGGAATACATACTTGACTACTATGCAACCAGAACATACAAGTATCATGGGGGCGGGATACTCTTCTCATGGCCTATTGACAGGTATAACAGGATTGATGTTGAATCGGATATCTATGATTATTATGTGTACAATAATTATTATAATCAGTATAATCCCTACTCTGAACCGTATGTATATGAATTGTACAGGAGACTGAGGACAGTCAATTCCATTTCTTTTGTTCATGACAACATTATCTGGGGGTATTACGGACCTGTCAATGGGAATGCTGCCCGTTTTGACATAGGCATTGCACTCAATGCACCTTCATACCTTCAATACTCCGAGCACTTTGACCCGGATGAATCGTATTACAGATACACATATATTGCTTCTGATATGAGGAAATACTTTGTTATTACACCGAGAAGCCAGATAGCAGTAAGACTGGCAGGCAATTCAAGTTTCGGGCCTGAGTACAATCCCTCGTACATAGGCGGACTGGGCACTGTAAGGGGATATCCCGATTATCAGTACAGGGGCAGTCATGCTTATTTTTCAAATATTGAACTGAGATTCCCGCTGATTGACAGAATACAATTCCCTGTTCCCGGTATATTCTTCGGCAATATCAGAGGTGTCATATTCACTGATATGGGTTTTGCCAAGGATGATCTGAGCAGACTGAGGCTCTTTGCAGAGGATTTTCTGCTTGATGATCTCAAGCTCGGATACGGTGCAGGAATAAGGATGGATATATGGTTTGCAATTCTCAAACTGGATGTGGCAAAACACACGGATATGCGTGTAAATTCACAGGATTATTACTGGCATATAGGCTTTGGGGCGGAATTTTAATACTGCTCGCCTGTCTTCCTCTCTTTTCAGAAGCAGTAATCCCGCAATTTGAACTTACAGGTGCCGGTGATTATGTTAAGCTCAAAACACCTTATGCCCGTATCAACAGGGAGCCCGGTTATCCGGATATTCCTGTTATGCGTCATATATACTCCGGTACTGTCTCCGTAAAAATCAATGTGATTTCAACAGACAGTATATATCTTGAGTTGCCCCTCCTGCCGGTTCCCGGGAAATCGCCCAAATCACTGCCGTATGACGAGTTGTATAATCCTGATGAGACCATCTATAAAAAAAGTGAATTGCTTATAAACAGCAGTCATGCCCTATTTGATAATGGCGGGAATACTGTGCTGGAGATATTCCCCTTTGACTATATACCCTCCGTGAATCTGCTTATTGTCAAGACAATGGATATAGCAGTTGAAAAACATGACCGTCCAAAGTATTCAGGCAATGATTTACTCATTGTGTATCATGATGCATTTCAAGATGCAATGGACAATATGGAATACATATTCACAATGCGCGGTCATGATGTATATACCCATTCTCTGTCTGAAACAGGCACTGCCCCCACTGATATTGTTTCATTTTTAAGGAACAGATATTCCGCGGACCCTTTCAGGTATCTGCTCCTTGTAGGGAGTTCCGGTAAAATAGGTTATTCCCGCGGAACAGGCCATGCATCACCTGTCTCGGATCTCAATTATTCCCTCATGGATACAATGGATTATTTCCCTGATATCATTGTCTCGCGGCTTCCCTTTGACACATTGTCCAATCTGGCTGATTATATAAGTAATCTGGAGGAGCATTTCCGCAGGGGCAATGGCTCAGTGCTCCCGGGAGCTTATTTCATGGCAACAGATGATAATACATATCACCTGCTTGCTGAATCAACGCAGCTATATTCAATGGAAAAATTCCGTCAGAATGATTATGAAACGGATTCATTCTTTCAATACTATCCTTCCGGCATACCGGTTGAAGATGCACTGAACACCTCAAAAGCATTTGCCTTCTATACTGGTCACGGAACTGAATACAGATGGATGGGGCCTGCATTCAATAAGGATAATATTGCAGGACTGAGCAATAATCCAGTCTATCCCGTGGTATTCTCCTTTGCCTGTCTTACAGGTGATTATGATTACACTGATTTCCTCGGCTGGCAATGGCTGAGATTCAGCGGAAGGGGGGCTCTCGGATTCATAGGTTCATCGGAATTGACTTACTGGCAAGAGGATGATTATCTTCAGAGAGGATTCGTTGATTCTCTTTTTGGTTCAGGATATATGCTTGAAGCATTCAATGGAGCCAAGAGGGAGTTTTTCCGTTTCTATGGGGATAATGAATATACCAGGGGCTATTTTGAGCAGTACAATTATTTTACTGTACCTGACATATACAGGGGTAACAGGGATATAGATTCTCTTGATATAAAGACCCGGAGGTATCAGACAGGCGACAGTATTCAGTTCAGAGCTGATTTTACAGGTACTCCGGACAAGCCGTTCTTTGCCCTCTTATTCAGTGATTCAGCAGAACAGGATATGAGTTTCTCTCTGCCCGGTGATTATACAATGAATCACAGGGGTGCTGCAGGCGATACTGTCCTCTTCTCGTATTATCTGCCCGGAAGGGTAATGGAGAGCAGAGAGATCATTGTTATTGATGAGGGGCCGTTTGTAGGCCTGAATTATTCCGGTGTTTCCCGATATACAGCAGACACAGTATCAATGGATATTGAATTGAAGAATTTCGGAACAGACAATGCTCATGGTATAGAATGCTTTGTGCATTATCTGCCTGACGGATTTACTCCAGTCGGAGATTCAATGACTCTGGACTCATTGCTGCCTGATTCAGCCCATCTTTTCAAGAATGGTCTGATCATCAGGCTTGGGGATTTCAATGAAGCTGCGGATACTGTATGCACATTGGGCATATCCTTCCTCTCGGACACTGTATTTGAACCTATTGCACTGAGCGGCCTCAAACCCTCATTTTCCGTTGACTTCATTGATGCAGCCGGCAGTGCTGATACAGGCAGTTTCATAGTAAGGAACACAGAGACAGCCATGCTCTTTGAAATTGAGAATACATCGCCCGTGAGATTGTCCGATGTCTCTGCATCCATATCCGTAAGCAGCGGTATTGTCTTCAATGATTCCCTTCATATAAATTCAATGGAAGCAGGGGAGCAGTACCCTGCTCAATTTACAGTAAAGGTGGATAATCCCCTGAGTGATTCTATTGAGGTGGATATAACAGTGAACCTCGGTGAATACAATGAAGTGTATTATTTTACAATACCCGTGAAACTGAAGCATTCTTATGCATTTACAGGACCTGTCAATGAATACTATCTCTATACATCCGATATGAAGGAATTGTCCAACCGGCCTGTGTATAATGACTGGCGGGCAATCAATGACGGATGGAAGAGGATACCATTCAGTGATGATGAATGTGTCAAAGTTGAGCTGCCGTTTGAATTCAGTTTCAATGACAGTATGTACAGTGCCCTTTATGTCAATGCAAACGGCATTATTGCATTTGATTCACTGGAAGAACCGATGTACAGTATTGAACCATTGCCTGTTGACATTACACTTGCACCACTGATATTTACCGGATGGAATGATTTCAGGTATTCGGAAGCATTGCAGTCATCCCATTATCTGGATATACTCCGCGGGCATGCTGTAATGCAGTACTTTGAGAATAGGGGAAAGTATGTAATTGTTTTCAATGATGTAAGGAATTATTCGGACAGTCTCTTCAATTTTGCTGTTGAACTGGACAGCAATTCAATATCAGTGCATTACAATGATATTCCCCGCGGCAATTCTCTTGTCACAGGAGTACAATTCCCCGGCAGATGCATTGCATTCACATCCGATTCATTCACATTCGCGTCAGGCGAGGATATGATAAGGGATTCATTCTCTCTGAAAATAACCCGGGACAGCCCGGTGTACTATGATAAATTCTCCAGGTATGAGCATCCGGATATTGACGCACTCCTGGTATCGGATATTGTATTCAACCGCACAGTGAGATTCAGTATGATAGTGTATGAAGGAGACAGATATTCCCTCAATATATACAATACTGCAGGCCGGCTTGTGGATGTGCTGGAAAATGATGTGGTGCTGCCTTCAGTAAAATCGTATTCAGCAGATATGCCTTCAGCCGGTGTTTACTTTATTATTGCCAGAAAGGGCAGTGAAGTGATTGACAGGCGCAGGGTGATTGTTTTCTAAAAGAGCAGTATCATGACAACTGCAATAAGTATGACAAGCATTATCCTCGTCAGTGTATTTGCAAAAAAATCAGCTGCTCTCTCTGAAACCGGTCTGCTGAAAGAGGGTCGGGATGAATTGAAGGGATTCTTTATTCTCTTTCTTCCCGGTTGCCCGGATGCGAGGAAATGCTCTACCTTCAAGATATCACTCTCATTATCACCCTCAACAACAATACACGGAATCTCATCTGCAATATCAATACTGCCGGCAATGGATATGCAGGCATCGGGATTATCAGTTATTGATACAATATCCCCATCCCTGTATATGCCTGAGATGAATGTGTAGTCATCAAACAGGCCTGAGAACAATCTGCTCTTTTTCTGCAGAGCAGTTGAATATACAGTGTCAATGAACATGATTTCCGGCTTGTTGTCCCTGTAGAAATATTCATTGAAATCATTACTGTCATCAGACATGAGGAATATGCTTTCATATTGACCATAGAGCCTCACTGCTGAATCAGCAGGCATCACAATTGTATCCTCCCCCATTGCTCTTAATGAGCATTGCCTGAATGGACCGGAATAATTGCGGACAATTACAATGGTTGAGTCATTGGTGTAATGAACAGTATCAATACCCATATCATCCCTGTCAATCCTGATGTCATATCCCTTTGAATCACTGAATACAATCTTTGAGGGGTCATCATAACCGGGTCTGTCTGAAACAGTAACAGGATAATGCTTCCCGTACTTCTCTTTGACCATTTCAGTCTTACTTATAGAATCAAAGAGTGTGTTGTAGGAAAGAGCTCCGCTGTCTATGATAATGCTCCGTCTGGTGCTGTTTAAGAAGCGGGGCATGATAAGGATGATGAAAACAAGGACCAGAAGAAAGAGGCTGAGGAAGAACCTCCTCCTCTTTCTTCTGATAAATATCAATACAAGCAGTATGAGTGATGCAGCTGCAAATATTTCCGTCATTCAAATGAAACATTCAGTTTATTCATCTGCTCTTCAAATTGTCCGGCGAGGAATTCCGCCTTTTTATCATAAGCTTCCTTATCTTCCCATGTATTGCGCGGGTTCAGTATGTCCGATGGTACATCGGGGCATTCCAGAGGTATGTGAAGCCCGAAGAAGTCCTCCTCAGCAAATTCAATGTCCCTGAATACTCCATTGACAGCAGCCCCCACCATGCTTCTTGTATAGGGAAGATCAATCCTTGAACCTGTTCCATAGGGGCCTCCGGACCATCCTGTATTGACAAGATAGACATCTGTTTTGTGTTCATTGATCTTCTTTTTGAGCATGCGCGCATATTGTTCCGGATGCAGCATCATGAAGGGAGCCCCGAAACACATGGAGAATGTCATCTGCGGTTCAACAATGCCCCTCTCCGTACCTGCCAGTTTGGATGTATATCCCAGTACGAATTGATACATTGCCTGCTCCGGTGTCAATCTGGAAATGGGAGGGAGAACACCGAATGCATCAGCTGTAAGGAATATTACTGTTGAAGGATGACCGCCAATACCGCTGAGTACAGCATCGGGTATGTATTCTATGGGATAGGCAGCTCTTGTATTCTGTGTGTACTTGTCATCCGTGTAATCCGGTTTCCGCGTTACAGGGTCAAGGACAATATTCTCAATAAGTGTCCCGAATCTCACAGCATTATATATCTGCGGCTCCTTCTCTTTGTCCAGGTTAATTGTTTTTGCATAGCAGCCGCCCTCAAAATTAAAAATACCATTATCACTCCATCCGTGTTCATCATCTCCAATAAGCTTTCTCTCAGGGTCAGCAGAGAGTGTTGTCTTGCCTGTGCCTGACAGTCCGAAGAACAGTGCAGTATTGCCCTCACTGTCTGTATTGGCTGAACAGTGCATCGGGAATACATCCCTGAATGGCAAGAGGTAATTCATTGCAGAGAATACGGCCTTCTTGATCTCGCCTGTATAGGATGAACCTGCTATGACAATGAGCTTCCTCTTGAGGTCCAGTATGATATATGCCTCTGAATTGACATTGTCCCTCTCGGGGTCGCCGTGAAAATCAGGAGCGCAGATAACATTGAATTCCGGCCGGAAGTCTTTCAATTCTTCCTCAGACGGTCTTATGAAGAGATTCCTTGAAGCGAGATTCTGCGAGGGAAGGTCATTGATTATGCGCAGCGGCACCCTGTAATCAGGGTCATTGCCCACAAAACCGTCAAAGACAAAGATGTCCTTGTTCTGAAGATATGATACAAGAAGCAAATAGAGATAGTCAAAATGCTCCCTTGTAATTGATTTGTTGATATTCCCCCAGTTGATATGTTCATGCGTATAATCATCATCAACAATGAATCTGTCATTGGGGGAACGGCCTGTATATTTCCCTGTATTTACGGACAATGCACCGGTATCGGACAGCTCAGTCTTTTCCATTTGAAGAGAAAGTTCAATGAGTTCAGGCGGGCTGAGATTCCTGTACAGATGATTGAAATTAAAGATACCCAATTTCTGCAAATCCTTCTCAAGCATTATACCTCCTGATTTGATATTATATTATAGCATTATAATACATTCTTTGTTTTCTTTGTCAATAAATATTACTGGTTGCGCAAAGGTGCTTGATGAGAGATGCCTTCGCCTCCGGATTAATTATGAGTAAATATAATTTTCCCAAGCAGTTTAATCTTGAGGAATAATATCGGTGTTGATTTAAAATCAGTCTGTATTATAGTAGTAAAAAAAGGATTAAGGAATGGAGATACTGTCTTACATAGCAATGGGTATTATATCCATTGCCACAATCGCAATAATCATAATGCTTGAATTCAAAAAGAGTAAACTTATTGACATGTTCTTTGAATGGCCCAAATACAAACAATTTATCTGGGATTTTATAATTATATTTTCCCTTGTTGTCATATTCATGGATAATTGGAGAATAGGACTGCTCTGGCTGGGGCTCACTCTTGCTTCAACAGTCTATGCAGGTGTCAGTATTTACAGGAGCAGAGAATTGAGGGAGTATGCGCGTAGTAAAATGGAAAAGGATATCAGGCAGATGAGAGAGGATGCTGATTCAGGTGATGAAGAGAATAATGACAATAATACTCACAGTGATGAGGAAGATTCCGGTTGACTGCTGCCAGGTATATTCCTGCTGATGCGAATCATCCCAATGCCGCAGGCAGTCATGAAGAGTATTATGATTATCAGTATTATTGCATTATTTTCCGGAGAGCTGCCGGCAGACATTATACTGACAATCCTTATATAATCACCACCCGGGAAAACAATGCCGCCGTCATGCAGGAATTTTCCTGTAACAGTTATTGTATCCCCTGAAACCGCATTAAAGGAATGCCCCGGATAGAGTAATCCTATGCTTGCGGGAATGAACATCCTAACAGCATTTCGGGGATAGGGTCTCATGGCAGGAATACTGTCTGGAATATCACTACTCTCAATAAACTGTTTTAATTCATTCAGTGTATAGTATTGCGGGGGTGAGGACAGGGGGACAAGCACACCCTTTCTCCCGGACATGTCCTCAGTATTGTAATACATGCCCTCTACCATAACCCATTTGCCGTCAAAATCATCCGGTGACTGTGCTACTGCTTCCACAGAGGCCTCATGAGCCAGTGAAGGGAAGAGGGAGTAATGTAAACCGCCTGCAAATCCCATTGCTGTTACTGACAGTGCAACTGCTATAAAAAGCAATCCGCTGAAGTGTAATAACCGGGCAATAATACGCATAGCTTTATTATAGAGTGTACTCATGATAAGGCAAGAGACAAACACATCAGTATCTATCAATATACCTTCTCTCCAAATCCCAGGGACAGCCCTTCACATTATTTACATTTTAGGTTCTTCTCCAAAAGAGTTGGAAAAAAGAAATGCAGGATAACTGAGAGGAGAATTATCAATGCCAAAGATTGAAGATATCAGAGAACAAAACGTAAAACAGCCGAAATACACCTTAACTCCTGTTATTTATGCAATTACATAAGATTTTGTCCAAATCCCAGGGACAGTCCTTGAAATTTGTGCAAATTGACAAAAGTATATTTTTCGTAAGTCCAGAATTAACATCACTTAAATAGAAAATGTCTGTAAGTTGATAAATGTCGGGCCAGAAATCACTTGAATTTCAAGGACTGTCCCTGGGATTTGGACAAAATCTTATGTAATTGCATAAATAACAGGAGTTAAGGTGTATTTCGGCTGTTT
>JAWOBN010000099.1:0-3335 GCA_046484245.1 bacterium
ATCCTGGGTCATCACTCCCGGCAACAGCGAGGTCTTCCACAGTTCTTGCCACGCCGTGGTCATGATCAACCACCTCAGCTTTGACGTCGCCGCTGAGGAGGTCATTACAGACGAGGTGAGCACCCGCGGACGTCCCAGAGCGTATACTAGCAACAAGCCACCAGTCACAAGCAACTATCTTCCATGGCTGCTCTTCACATCACTTGGAACTTGCTACTTGTTACTTGAAACTGGATTTCCTTCTTTTACCTTTAAACTTTTACCTTCTTCTCCCCCACTCCCTCAAACAGGAACACCGGCAGCTTTCAGAATCTTCTCTGCCTGATTCTTATAGACCTGCGCCTGCTTCAGCTCACCCTTCTTCAAGTAAAGATTTTGCATTACCTGCAGTATAAATCCTCTCTCCAGTATATATTCCCTCTTCAATGCCATTTCATTGGCAAAACTGAGATTTTTCAATG
Source organism: bacterium (assembly GCA_046484245.1). GTDB lineage: Bacteria > Hydrothermota > 32-111 > 32-111 > 32-111 > JAXHVG01. The sequence goes on from JAWOBN010000099.1 coordinate 462, forward strand.
CTTGCTCCAGATTAGCCTCTTCTATATCTATCATCCCCATAACCTTTTTTGCCTGCAGTGTCTGTTTATGAATATTCCTTTTTTGAGTGATATCAAGTGCCTTTGTCAGAAGCTCTCTGGACTCCCTGAATTTCTTGAGAGCCAGCAGGAGTTCCGCTTTATAGATATAGGTTTCAGCAGTATCACTTACTGCCTCAATTTTTTCAAAAATAATTATTGCTTTATTAAAGTACTTCTCTGATGTTTTATGCTGTTTCTTGCATCTGTATATATTGCCCATAGTGGAATAAGCCATTGCTTCATAATAGGGGTCCTTGGTTTCTCTTGTTATCTCAGCCATTCTCTTAGCACAATCCAAGGAACGCACATAATCCTTTTTATAATAATATATCAAACTGATATTGGCTAATGCAACAATAATCCCTTTCTTATCTTCAATTCCCTCAGCAATTTCAAGTTTCATCATGAACTTCTTGAGAGCATCATCCAGTTTCCCCTGATTATAATATACCAAACCAATATTATTTGCCGCCATACCCATTTCATCGTTATCCCCATTGATTTGTCCTATTTCATATGCATCTTTAAAATAAGACAATGCCCTTTTAAGGTCTCCCATGCGTGCATAGGATATTCCCAGATTAATTGCATTACTGAATGATCTGTGTTTATGCCCTATTTCTTTGTATATAGTTTTAGACTTATTGAGATACTCAATTGCTTTTTCCATTATCCCGGTTCTGTTCATCACTGTAGCGAGATCTTCATATATTGAAGCTATATACTCCTTATGATTGACACTAATAAAATACTCAAGCGCAAGCTCATAATACTCAACAGCTTTTTTATAATCACCCGTATACTGACAGACAAGAGCATATTCCATCATCATGTAATAATAATAGTATTCATCTTCATTGGCTTCAGCTATATCAATTAATTCCTCATAATACTTCTTTGACTCTTCATATTCACCCTGATACCATTTCAATGAGCCGAATGTTTTAATCAATCTAATATATGAGAGGTGAGATTTATCATTATTCATGAGTTTCCTGATTGATTCAATATATTCTTCTATTCTACTATAAGACTTCCCGAATTTCATAAGAAGATAAGCCTTCTCAAGCATAACATCAACCGCTTCATTACTTCTCTTCCCGTATTTTAGGATTGCAAAATCAATTGCCTTCTCAATCCCTTCTAATGAGATCTCTCTTCTATTTATGGCAAAGGAAAGCATTGCCTTTCCCTTCAGTGCTTTGAGGTAAAGTTCATCCCTGTATGATTTATCGGTGGTATTGGGAGTACAGTTTTTCAATGATTTACTAATCATCCATTATCCTTGGTAAATAATGATTTAGAAAATTATACAATATTAATTTCTATATGTAAAGTTTAATAAAACCACATAACCCCAAAGCACCCCATGTCCGCTTGGCACCCTCCAGCAAATTGTCATACCGAGTTCAGCACACTTGCTAGCCAACCGCGAAGGTATCTCTATGGCCTGCTATTCACATTCTTTCCGTCGTTTTCCGTTTTCCTTTTTCCGTTGTACGTGAGGGAACTTGTTCCCGATTTCTTTTACCTTTTACCTTGTATCTTTTACCTTCTTTCACGCAACACGCATCACGAGATGTCATTGCGCGGAGCGAAGCGACAAAGCAATCTCTGTGGCTGCTCTTCACATTTCTTGAATCTTGAATCTGTCTTTTTGACTATCAACCATCAACCATTAACCTTCAACCCGGCTGAAAGCCGGTCTTCGTTTTCCATTTTCCGTTCTCTCATGGCTCTCTATTCACATTGACCATTAACCATTGACTCTCAACTATTGACCTGTCTTTCAGCCATCCCCGTATTTCCCCCAAAATGATCTCTTTCGCTTATGCTCTTTTTTCAATTGCTCAAAATATTTCGCATGTTCATCCACACCCTTCCAGTCTTCAATCTTCTCTGCCAATCTATCCAGTTGCTTCAGATAAGAAACCGCATACTTGTAGTTCTTATACCTTGCTGATTGCAGAATATTATCAATCAATGCCCTTAATATAAGCGAGCACTCTACATAAAATCCTTTTCTTTTCAGTGGTTTAAGCCAGTAGAGAAGAAGATGATAATAATGTCCATCCAAGTATTCTTTGTATCTCATTATCTCCTCTGCAGCAATATTATATTCCCCAATATTTATGAGAAATGTCTGCTGGGTATAATCCAGTTGATGATTACTGATTATATGTTTTACAGCATAATCCTTATAAAACTCTCTTTTATCCTCCCCTGCTATTTTCAAAAGAAAATCCATTCTATCTATTGACATCTCTCTAAGGAAATACTGCAATGCCTCTTTCTCAGCACTTTCTGTGTCTCCAAGACCAAGATAACTTTCTATTTTCATCAATGCGCATTCATCATAGCGAAATTCCTTATTTTGAATACGGCTGATAAACTCAAGCGCCCTTTCATAATCACCTGATCTATTGCACATTTTTGCCAGTATTATTAAACTGTTGTCATTATTCTCATTATCATATTTTTCATAATAATTCAAAAGCATATCCACATCATTGGTAGCCTCTGCAAAACTTTCTATCTTGATCCTAATTGTAAACTTCCTGTGATCATTCTTCTCTTTTTCATACTTCTTAATATATCTATCAGCGATTTCTTTCAATTCATCATAACTGAACATATCACCGCATCTATTCAATACTCCGTCACATATACCAAATCCATCATTATTGATAAGTTTCATTGTAATGGAGATCAATTTCTTTCTGTCTTTGAAATTTTTGCCATATTTGATATACAAGTCTGAAATCCTCTCAAAAACTGGTGCCATGCCGCCCATAGAACTATCTACATTATTGT
>JAWOBN010000007.1:0-16215 GCA_046484245.1 bacterium
GTTGAGGGCGTCCAGGGTGGCACGGACCACGGCCCGCTCCACCCTGGACGCCCTCAACCGTCGGATCGCGCCCCTGCTGACCGCCGTGGGTGCAGCCGAGGATTATCATAATGGATGCAATGATTAGATTGACAGTGGAAAAGATGAATATGCCCGATACCTGGAGTGCAATGAATGCAAATACAGGCAGGACTATTATCAGTGACAGATTCTGGGCTGATTTGGCATCCTTTGCCCTGGAAGAGGCAATAATGCCCAATAGGAAGGCGAATATGGCAAAACCCGGAACAAGTATTAAGAATGCAAAAAGCAGATAATTCACAGGGAGGAGTGAAAGTATGTGAGCTTTATCAATGAAGGTAAATGCATAGAAGAAAACACCGAGAAAGAAATAGGAGCATATCATTGCCGGAATGAATTCGGCAAGTATCTTCCCCAATATCAGTTCACCTGTTCTGACAGGGGTTGAGAGAAGGGGTTCAAGGGTACCATTGGTCTTTTCTTCAACAATACTGAATGTAATAAGACCATTCATTATCATCACAGGTATCAGAAGCAGATAAACCGGTGTCTGAAAGAGCAATATGAATAGAATTGCATCCGAATCACTGAATTGCATCAATAAGGGGAATTGCTCAGCATAATGCTGAATACTGTTGAGAAAAAAAGAAGTTTCCATGATCTTGTCAGCAGCAAATCGCGGAATCAGCACTATTACGGCAAATGTCTGCGCAATGATAAGAAGAGGCAGAACTGTGAGGAACATTGTTGAGGTCACATCTGAGAAAATTGTCTTCCACTCTTTTCTCACAACATTTCTAATCCTATTTTTGCTCATCAATTTCTCCAATGATACTGAGATATATATCCTCCATATCCTTCTCTATCTGATATATGGAATTGAGTTTACCATTATTGCTGACAATTATGCTGCTTATCCCGGATTTATCCGGTGATTGACCACTGTAGTGAATGATAATTCTGTCTTTGGTTGTCTCAACATCATCAACATTCTCCAGTGAATTGATCTCTTCAATCATACTGTCTGAAATATTACTGCATTCTGCAATAATGGAACTTTCAAATCTTGCACGGATATTGCCCAGTGAGTCAATTGTTTTCAGTGTTGTATTGAAGAATGCAACCCTGTCTGAGAGCTGCTCAGCCTCACTGAGATTGTGAGTGGAAAGGAGAATTGTCCTGTTGTCATCCTTCAATTCTTCTATCAGTGAGCGTATATCCCTTGCTGACTGGGGGTCCAGGCCTGCTGTAGGTTCATCCAGCAGGAGTATGTCCGGTTCATGTGCCAATGCCCTTGCAATTGCCAGCCGTTGTTTCATGCCTTTTGAGTATGTGCCCACAGCATCATCTTTTCTATTATAGAGTCCGACCCTTTTCAGATATTTTTCCACCAATTGTCCGGAATCGGGTTTTTCATAGAAATTGATGAAATATAAAAGATTGTATTCCCCTGAAAACCGTTCATAGAAACCCGGTGATTCTGTGAGCAGACCAATTTTGCTCCTGACTGCATCAGAATTTTTCTCCAGGTCTGTATTGTCAATCATTATACTTCCGCTTGAAGGGGCAATGATTGCAGAGAGCATTCTCATTGTTGTGGTCTTGCCTGCACCATTTGGACCGAGCAGGGAGACAATCTCTCCCCTTTGAATATCCATTGTCAGATCATCCACTGCTTTCAGGTGGCCAAAATGTTTTGATAGATTCTGTATCTTTATCATGATGAAATTATAATTTATAGCATAAAAAAGTCAATCGAGATATTATTTAGACATATTGCATTGATTGGAAATTAATTTATGTTAAAATAAATAATAGAGGATATAATGAATAAAAAAGAGATAGAAAAAATATATCAAAAACTGAAACGATATCATAAAAAATATTTGTTACAATACAATGTGCGAATACCAAGATTGAAAATTGAAAATAATTATACAAAGAATGCATTATGTCTTATTTATTTAGCAAGAGATTATCCCAATACTCATGTTGTTTCAAAGAAAGAATTGACTGAGTTTATCAGAGAATTTTATCCAAACACAAACGATGTGCAGCAAGGCAGGCATTTGGCTGCTCAGCAAGGATGGTTTATTGAATCAGGACAAAGGGGAGACATTGACACTAAACTTTCTTCCGGGGAATATAGATTGATAACTCTTAAATGTCCATATCCTAACTTTAGGTATTATAAAGATAAAAATAGAAACAATGATATGGAAAAGGTAGATAAAGATGAATGGGAAAGCATTAAGAAAAAGTACAATTATAGATGTGCAACTTGCGGATCTAAAGAGGGGAAACCTAATTTAAAGTATTCTAATTCAATTACTAAATTACAAAAAGGTCATAAAGATCCCAACAAATCATTAACAATAAATAATATTATTCCTCAGTGTTCTGAGTGCAATAGGGCAGATAAAAATAATTGGATATATAATGATAAAGGAAGAGTCATAAAGATTTCTAATCCACGAGTTGTTTTGCGATCAAGCAAGAAAGTAAAAAAGGAAATATTTGAATTGCTAAAAAGGGAATTAGATGAAAAATAATAAATTTATTAATCAAATCATCAAGGGGGATATAAAGAAAGAAATTCAATTAATTGAGGACAAAAGTGTTGATGTAATAATAACAGATCCGCCTTATTTTTTAGATAAATTAGATAATAACTGGGATAATAAAAAGGTTAATTCTAAAGCAAATCAACAGGTTGTTAAATCATTACCGGCCGGAATGAGATTTGATAGTAAACAAGGAAGGAAATTCTATAAGTGGTTCTTTAAATTATCAAAGGAATTTTACAGAGTACTAAAGCCTGGAGGTTTCTTCTTTTCATTTTCAAGTCCCCGATTATACCACAGATTGGTTTCTGCAGTTGATGATAATGGATTTTTAATAAAGGATGCATTTGCTTGGATATACATTAAAAATCAGCCCAAAGCAATGAGTTTGAATCATTTCATTGACAAAATGGATATTGATGATGAGGAGAAAGATAAATTAAAAGAGAAACTTGACGGATGGAAAACTCCACAAATAAAATCATGCTTCGAGCCAATAATGATGGCACAAAAACCTTACAATAGAACATATCTGGACAATATGATTAAAAATAATGTGGGATTATTTAATACAGAGGTTAAAGTGGGTAATAATAAATTCCCGGCCAATTTATTAATTGTAGAACATATTAATGAGATAATGGATAATTATTTTTTGATTGATAAACCTAATAGTAAGGAGAAGGGAAAGTTCAATAATCATCTAACAGTTAAACCAAAGGAGTTGATTAAACATTTAATTAGGTTATCTACTTTTGATGAAAAAGCTGTTGTATTGGATCCTTTCATGGGAAGTGGTACTACTGCAGTAGCAGCAGTTGAAGAAAATAGGAAATATATAGGAATAGAAATAAACGAAGAATACATAGAAATAGCAAAAAAAAGGATAGATGAAATAAGATCAAAACAAGAATTACCTCTTTTCTCTTAACAATACTGTTGACAATTTCTCATTTATAATATATTAATATGTCTGTCAGGTGTTCTCGTAACAGGGAAGTGAAAGGGAAAACGGTGAGAATCCGTTGCTGTCCCGCAACTGTAAGCAGTTAGGATGCTTAATGCCACCGCAAGGGAAGGCTGTATCCGCGATTCTGTGAGCCAGGAAACCTGCCTGAAGAATGGACCGCGCGGACGGGTCCGAACCATAAGGAACGGATTATGCGAAGATTTATTTTATTATCACTTGTACTTCTCCCCATTTTTATCCTGTCATCTGTTGTATATGTCTATGACAGTGACACAGGTGAATCACTCAGTATAGTGAAGATTGAGGAGAATGGCATTACACGCCAGGTCCTCACACCGTTTTCTGCAGATTCTGACAGTATTACAGTGGGCCTTGTCGGTTACAGGGACACTATTGTTTTACTGACAGCAGACACTATCCATATTGCCCTTTCCCCTGTCTCATTCATTGAGGATACAATTACTGTCAGCGGAAGGAAATTCACACCGGACAGACAGACCACAGATGCAGGCAGTGACCCTGAAAGTGCACTGAGGGGACTCTCGTATATGCTTGATGTCAGAAAATACTCCAATACACTCTCCCTTTCAATGGACGGTTCCACTGCAGAGCAGACAGGAATTACACTCAATGGCTTTGACATTGTCAATCCCGGAACAGGCACAATTGACCCGGAGCTTGTACCGATTATTCAGTCAGAGTCCGTCAGTATTACCCGCAATGCAGCTCACAAGAGTATTACAGGCAGATTCAGGGGCAGTGTGGATATTACAATGCCTCGGGGGAATAATGGCCTCTATCTTGAAGCGGGGAGGCATATTACAGCAGGCGGATTTGCGGGAGTAAGTGGGCTGGCATCCGGATTTATCTACTCTGCAAGAAAGGATATGATTCTGCCTGACGGCAGTATTCTGGACAATTCATACTCAAGGTCAATGAAGACATATTTTAGATTTGAGAAGAGCGGTTTCAATATGCTCTACCTTTCATCACGCAAGAGAGCCGGTGATCCGGGGCCTGCCGGTTCCGGTTTTCTCAATGCATATACAGTCCAGGGTCTCAAACACCTTCAGATAAGCAGTATGCTTGAAAGTGTGTCCGTGAAATTCGCATTGAATGATCATTTTCTCCATTACAGCAATCCTGAGATAGGAGAAGGGATTGACAGCCGGTCCCATGCAGGCAATATGTACATATCTGCTTCACGCAGAACATATCTGGGTACTCTCGGACTCAGTGTAATACATGATTATATTGACAGTGATAATACCTCCAGCCGCAGCAGATTCAGAGGTGGAGGCAGCTGGGAGTATGAAAAGGGCCAGTGGCAACTGTCTGTCAATGCCGGTATTCCCCATACAGTAAGGGCCAATATAATGAGAGAGACACACTCGGGCAGTATAATGAAGCAGAGAGGCATATCATTCTATATGAGGGAACCGACATTCAATGAACTGTACTGGACAGGCGACCCCTATGCATCAGGCAATCCGGAGCTCAGCAGTGAAAAGGTCTCATCAATATACTGCAATATCCTGCATTCAAAAGCCGGCAGGCTCATTGCATTGGAATCAGGCCTGGATATTGCCTTTGACCTTATCAATTGGGAGAATGTCAGGGGCATATACAGACCTGTGAATAATCAGAGGGTGATAAGACCCAGGGCAGGACTGATATTCAGTGACAGATGGCAGATATTCTCAGTGGATTCATATCTTCGGTTCAAACCATCAATCATGGATAATGTCAGTGATTACAGTGAGTTTTTCAGTGACATTCTGGACGAAGAGGCAGGGCATATATCCAATTACTACTCCATACTGCCCTATGACCCTGCAGTCAAATCCGGTCTGGATATTGGAGCGGATATTGGTCATTTCTCCCTCTATACAGGCGCACGTATGGAATCAAGGAGATTTATCAATGATTATAATACAAAATACATAGACGGATTTATACGGATTATTGAAACCGGTGTGAGGTTCTCGTATGAACAAATGGAGGCGGCTGTTGCAGTGAGTAACCCGCTCAACAGGCAATATGAGGATATCAGGGGATATCCGCGCGAAGGCAGAACAATTAAAATCACATTAATACTGGAGGATTTATGAAACGTATTTTCATCATTTTACTTATTACAGTGCTATTCTCTTCATGCTCTCTTCTCTATCAGCTGATTTCAAAAGCACCTGTGGACGGCAACATATATGTCATGGACTGGGAGAAGGAAGCTGTTTATAAACTGGATTCACTGTACAATACCGAGCTGTTCTTCAATACAGGCGCAGCACCGTCTGATCTTATTATTGAAGGGGACGAGTTTATTGTAAGCAATTCAGGGCTCGGCGGCACACCATCCATTGATATATATACAATGGAAGGGACCAAGAAAGAATCATTCATTCCAGCCGATAATTCATCACCTGCCGGTCTTTTTGCTGACGGGGAACATATCTATGCAGCACTCTGGGGCAGCTCTGAGGTTATTGTCCTTGACAGGGAGACCTTGGATGAAGTGAAGAGACTGGATGTCCCGTCCGCTTACTCCGTGTTTCTCATGGAAGGCAAATTGTATGTAGGAACCTCAACATATTCCGGAGACCCATCTAAGTATATATATACTTTTGATATTGAAAATTGGGATAGGGATTCAATTGAGACAGGTAATAATCCTGCGTTTCTTGGATCAGACGGAGGCAGGATTTTTGTATCTTGTCAAGGGAATGCCGCATCTCTAACTACAGGCAGTATTCATCGTATTGAAAACGGAGAGATTGTTAAAAGCCGTGAATTTGATTCATTCCCGGGCAGGATTGAATGTTCGGATGAAGGTCTGCTCTTTGTAACTAATGCATTCTACAGTGACACTGTTTTAGAGTCCAATGTTATTGCATTGGACGGTGAAGATCTTTCAATAGAATCTACATACGACATGCCCTCTGCATCGGACAGTGAACAGTATAATAACAAAATAATTGTAGGGACAAATTCGGGTGAAATCTATGTCATTGAATTATCAGCACTTACAGAATTCATTTCCCCGGACACGGACATGAACCTGAAAACAGGCAAGATAGTGGTAAAATAGCAAAATGCCATAAATGCCCATAAATACAATATGTTGTGGATTTTTTGAAATAAATCTACAAAATATAGTGCCCCGGCAGTTGACAGGGGCACTTTTTTTTTATAAGATAATGGGAAATTAAATTTCAGAAATTCAGGAGGGCGAGTGTCAGAAATAAGGTTTATCCGGAAGAGAGACGGAAGATTAGAGGAATTTGACGAGGCGAAAATAACATCTGCAATATTCAAGGCAGTGAAGACCACTGGTGAAGATGATCTGCTCTTGGCAAAGAAGATGACAAACAGGGTTGTTGCTGTTCTTGAGGTAATGTACAAGGACGACAGGGTACCGACAGTGGAGAATGTGCAGGATCTTGTTGAGAAGATGCTCATTGAATCCAGCCAGGCTGATATAGCAAAGGCATATATCCTCTACAGGCAGCAGCATGCAGATATGAGAAGCGCCAAGAAGATGTTTGATGAAGGCATCACAATGATGGACAATTACATACAGCAGTCCGACTGGAGGGTCAATGAGAACTCCAATATGTCATATTCACTGCAGGGCCTCAATAATCATATCTCCAGCTCAATATCGGCAATGTACTGGCTTGAGAAGATATATCCCAAGGAGGTTGCAAGAGCACACAGGGACAGTGAGATACACATCCATGACCTGGGCATGCTCTCTGTTTACTGCTGCGGATGGGATCTTGAGGGCCTGCTCCTTGAGGGACTGGGCGGAGTAACAGGCAAGATAGAGAGCTCGCCTCCCAAGCATTTCAGAACAGCGCTGGGGCAGATAGTCAATTATTTCTATACACTGCAGGGGGAAGCAGCCGGAGCACAGGCATTTTCAAGCTTTGACACATATCTGGCGCCATTCATCAGATTTGATGAACTCTCCTATAAACAGGTCAAACAGGCAATGCAGGAATTCATATTCAATGTCAATGTACCGACAAGGGTGGGATTTCAGACACCATTCACCAATATAACAATGGATTTGATGTGTCCCAAGAATTTGAGGGATGACCAGGTTATAATAGGCGGCAAGAGAAGAACTGAAACATACAAGGAATTCCAGAGGGAAATGGATCTGATCAATACAGCATTTGCAGAAGTGATGATGGAGGGTGATGAGAAGGGCAGGATATTCACATTCCCCATTCCCACATACAATATAACAAAGGATTTTGACTGGCATCACCCTGCAATAGAGAAGGTCTGGGAGATGACAGCCAAATACGGTATCCCCTATTTCAGTAATTTTATTAATTCCGATATGGACCCGTCTGATGCAAGGAGTATGTGCTGCCGTCTGCGACTTGACAACCGTGAATTGAAGAAGCGTTCAACAAACAGTCAGCTTAATCTTATGCTCAATCCCGATAAGGCAAAAGAAGAGAACACGGATTCCTCAAAGAGGGCTGAGATACGGGGTGGCGGTTTGTTCGGAGCCAATCCCATGACAGGCAGTGTCGGTGTTGTCACAATCAATATTCCGCGTCTTGCCTATAATTCCCGTGACAAGAATGAACTGTACAATAAACTGTCGCGCCTGATGCAAATAGCCAGGGAGTCACTGGAAATAAAGAGAAAGGTGCTGGAGCGTTTCACGGAGAATGGGCTTTATCCTTACTCAAAGCACTATCTGAGGAATGTGAAGAAATCATTCGGGACATACTGGGCAAATCATTTCTCAACAATAGGCCTCATTGGAATGAATGAAGCATCAATGATGATGCTCGGCAAGAATATAGGCACAGAGCAGGGCAGGGAATTTGCACTGGAGACACTCAAGTTCATGAAGGAGCGCCTTGGTGAATTCTCTGATGAAACAGGTAATCTCTACAATCTTGAAGCATCACCTGCTGAAGGCACATCCTACCGTCTGGCAAAATCCGATAAGGAGGAATTCCCCGAAATCATCACATCAGGGAATGATAATCCGTATTATACTAATTCAACCCAGCTGCCTGTAGGATATACAGAGGACCTTTTTGAGGCATTGACACTGCAGGATGAGATACAGTGTCAGTACACAGGCGGAACTGTTCTGCACGGTTTCCTCGGTGAAAGAATACAGACAGGCGAGTCAGCCAAGATACTGGTCAAGAAGATAGCGGAGAATTTCCATCTGCCCTATTTTACACTGACACCGACATTCTCAATATGTCCTGTTCACGGCTATATACCGGGGGAACATGAATTTTGTCCGTATGATCATTCGGATGAGGAATTGGAAAAACACGGTGTTGAAATATATGAAGAAAAAGGAGAGTGATATGGAGAAAATAAAGTCCGAAACAACTAAAAAGAGAGTAGTAAAGGTCAAGAAGGTCCCCACGGAGATATACAGCAGGGTAGTGGGATATTTCAGGCCTGTTTCCAATTGGAATGAGGGAAAGAAAGAGGAGTTTTCCAAGAGAAAGGAATTCAGGGTTTAACAGACAGACACATGATAAACATCAAGGGCATACAGGGTGTATCATTAATTGATTATCCCGGGAAGGTTGCAACAACAATATTCACTGCAGGATGTAATTTCCGCTGTCCATTCTGCCACAATCCCGAATTGATAGAAGATGTCAGGGATGAGAATACTATCACCACAGACAAAATATTCTCCATTCTAACCAAGAGACGCAATTTCATTGACGGTGTGTGCATAACAGGAGGGGAACCGCTTATCAATGAGAATATCATTGAATTCATTGAATTGCTCAAAGGCAAGACAGGCCTGGATATCAAAATAGATACAAACGGATACACGCCGGATATCCTGAAAAAAGTGATTGACAGGGGACTGGCGCAGTATATTGCAATGGATGTAAAGACATCTCCGCAGAGATACTATGAGGCAGCAGGCATTGATATGAAAAATGAAAACATTCTGAGGTCAATAGACCTTATTATGGCCAGCAGTGTTCCTTATGAATTCAGAACAACTGTTGTTCCGGGTATTGTAGAGTCCGCCGACATAAGGGAAATATGCTCGGTAATAAGCGGTGCAGATAAATACGCACTGCAGCAGTACAGGAATGGCAAGACACTGGACAGACGGTACAGTGATGTTCATCCGTATAAACCGGAGAAGATTGAAAAGATGAGGGATATTGCCAAGCAGTTCATAGAGGATGTTGAGATAAGGGGAATTTAGAGAAGGGAGTCAATCCCTCTTTCAATATCAGAGAGTTTGAATGGTTTGGGAATGAATATGCAGTTATCTATTGTATTGAGCACACGGAAATCATTGGTCTTGGTGTATCCGGAAATAAAGATGATCTTGATATCCTCATTGATCATTTTCAGTTTATTGTAGAAATCAATGCCGTCAAAATGAGGCATCATAATGTCTGATATAATAAGATCAACATCCCTGAAATGATTTCTGTAATAATCAATGGCATCACCGGGGATATTGAATTCAATGGAATTGTGCTTTAATTGTGCGAGCATCTTCCTTACAACCCGTGTTATCTGCATATTGTCATCAAGGACTAGAATATTGAGGCTGTGAGAAGATTCACTCATACTATCTCCTATTATCAATAATAAAGTGATAATATACAATACAATTTTATTATAGGTTTGAAGACCGCAAATGTCAATAGATTTGAGTACAATCTAATTTCAACATCTGTCCTTTCATCCTTATTTTGTCAAAACCACCCTCCAAATCCCGGGGACAGTCCTTGAAATATTGAAATAAATGTCATGATATTTTTAAACTTAGTGAGAGGAAAAATTTAAGTTCTGATATTTAATAATTTAGAAAATATTAATTTTGTCAACTTTCATAAATTTCAATGACTGTCCCCGGGATTTGGAGGAGTCCATTTGTAATTGTAGAAATAGCGGGGTTTAGGTGTGGTTTTGGTTCATTTGCCGGTCTATTCCTTTAATGTTTCAAATTCCGCACCTTGAAGTACTCATTGCATTAATAATGATTCACTTTACATAAATATTGAGATATTGTATAATCCTATAGAAACATACACTTCTCAAGGATGGTATATGACATATCAATCTTTAAAGGAAGACAATCCTATCAATACTTCCGAAAAATCGGATAAACTACACAGATATTATTTAAGAGCATTAAGGGCAAAATCCGGTATCTATTTTGACGGAGGTAATACGGAGGAGTCGCTCACTCTCATTGAACAGGCAGCTGATTTTGCAGATAGACATTTAGGCAGAACGAGCTGTGAGAATATAGGTGTTATGCTGGATAAAGCACATATATTAATGAATACAGGCAAAGTGTATGCTGAGATTGAAAAAATTATAAAATCAGTCGGGGATCTTATTGATAATGACAAGAACCATCCCCAATATGCCAGAATGCTTAAAATGCTCGGTTCATTGAAATGGTATGAGGGTGAATATGAAGAGACAAAGACGTATTACAGGGAAGTAATGAAGATATATAAGAAGAAGGGTCAAGAAGTTTATTATTACAATATGATAAATGAATATGCACTTGCCTGCCAGTATATGGATGATAATGAAACAGCACTGGAGTATTTCAGAGCAGCACTGGAGTATTTTGAGAAGTCCGGTGATAAGCGGCATATAGCAGTTATATATGAGAATCTCTCCACAATAATGAACAGAACAGGAGAGATACAAAAAGCAATAGAGTATCTTAAACAGTCCCAAGCCCTCTATGAGGAGATGGGTAATAAAAACAGATTGTCCAATATAACCAATAATCTGGGCATATCCTATGCACGCATGGGGGATCTTAACAGGGCACTCATTTATTTTGAAGATGCCTATAAAATAGCAAATGAAATAGCTGACAGAAGGGCTTTGGGCCAGTCAGCCAATAATCTCGGTCTGGTCTATTATAATCAGGGGAAACTGGACAGGGCATTGAAATATTTTATGGTCAAACTGGAGATTGCTGAAGAAACCAATGAAAGATCGGGCATTGCAATTGCATCCGGCAATATAGGACTGATATACTATTATAAGAAGGATTATGAGTCAGCATTGTCCTATGCAGAGAAAACAGTGAAGGTAGCCAGGGCAATATCAGTACCTTATGATGAAGGTATAGCTTATATGACAATGGGCAGTATATACAGATGCCTGGAGCAGTATAAAGAGTCAATGAAATACCATAAAAAGGCATCAGAAATATTCAGTAAAGCAAATGCATTAGCAGAGATTGCTGAGAATTATATAGATCAGGCGGAATTATATCTGGCTCTGCGCAAATACAAGAAGTGCAGTGAGTTGCTGAGCATGGCTCTCAGTATCAGTGAGGATAAGCATATTGATAAACAGACAATACAGGCAAAAAAAGTAATGGGTATGCTGAATATTGCAGATAAGGATTATGAGAATGCACTGAGCAATCTCAATGAGGCAAATGAGATGGCGCTTAAGAGGGGATATACTCTGGAGAGGGGCTTTGTGCTGCAGGGACTCCATAAACTCTATGAAGCGAGAAAAGACACGAAGAATGCCCGTAAGTATATGAAGGAAGGGAAGAGAATCTTAAAAGAAGCAGGAGTGCCGGTTTGAGAACCAAGGATTATGATGATTTCTACCTTCATGCACTCCTTGAACGGTCAAATGTCTACTGGCTTAAGGGCGAGAGCAGGAATTATCTTGAAGATATCAAAAAGGGGTATGAAAAAGCCGGGCATACCGGAAGCAGCACGGACAGGATGATGTTCAGGATTCAGGAGGCGGATTATATATTCTCCAAGGGTGAGTTCACAGAGGCGGCGAATATGTATGCTTCTCTCTACAGGAAGTTTGAGAAAGCCGGTGAGATGCAATATGCAGCACGCTGCCTGAGCAATATCGGCTTCTGCTACGGCCGGCTGGGCAGTCTCAAGAAGGAGATTGAATTCAACAGGAAGGCATTGGCTCTCTATTCAGAGGTTAATGATATATCAGGTAAAGCATACTGCCTTAATAATATTGCAGCATATTACTATAAGAGAGGGGATTATGAAAAACAGCTGAACTTTCTCAATAATGCATTAGAGGCATTTCAATCAATAGGACATAAAATGGGTGAGGCATTATGCCTTAACAATCTCGGGGCTTTATACAACAAGACAGGGGATATTGACAAGCAGATCATATATTTCAGGCAGTCCCTCAAAATTCGTGAAAGCATTGGGTTTACCCAGGGCACAGCCCTTCTCTACAATAATCTCGGCATGGTTTACGGAAAGAAAGGCAATATGGAGAAGCATCTGTATTATCTGCAAAGGGCAATAGATATTTACAGTGACACAGGGAATAAATGGGGGCTGGCTCTTGTTTACAATAACCGCGGATATGTCTGCTCAAAAACAGGGCATTTTGACTGCGGGTACACATATCTGAAAAAAGCATATTCATTATGTAAGGATATTTCAGATGCGAACCGCCTTGTATCTGTTCTTGAGAATCTATGTTCACTGTACTATGAGCAGGATAAACTTGCTCTGGGAAATGAGTGTTTAATTGAATTAAAGGCATTGTCCGGGAAGATAGATACACCTGAAACTGCTTTTAAGTATAAGTACTGCAGAACATTGAAACAATTAAAGGAATATTGCATGAAAGAAAGGAAGTTAAACAGGAAATCAGCAATGAGTGCTGCAGACAGTATATTGTCTGATTCTGCAAAGCTCTGCAGGAATAAGGAAAGCGCAATGGCGCGCCTGCTGGCAGGACGTTTCTTCCTTCTACTGCATGAATATGAAAGAGCGTCAGGGCATTTCGCAAAAGCAAAAGAATTGATTAAACAGACAGGGGATGCACTGATTCTCAATGAAATAGATATGCATTGTCTGAAGATGCTGCAGATGGAGTTGGAAGAGACAGGAGAGTGCTCTTTAAGGAGAAAAATAAGAAGTTATGAAAATAAAATTGATCAATTTTTGATAAGCGCCAATTCTCTCATGAAGGAGGAGGAAAGATGAAAAAGGAAAGTAAGAACAGAAGGATACTCAAAGCAGTAAGGAGCTTTGTCCCGAGGCGTATTGTATCAGGTGGAAAAGAGCATCAATATGATTATTTTGAGGGTATTGTCCTGTGCGCGGACATATCGGGATTTACAGCAATGAGTGAAAAACTCACATCATCCGGTAAAGAGGGTTCTGAGGAGATCTCCAAAATAATCAATTCATTCTTTGAACCCCTTGTGAAGATCATCAATAATTACGGAGGGGATATATTCTTCTTCGGTGGGGATGCAATCACAGCAGTATTCAGCAGTGATATGGCAGACAGGGCTGTGTATTCTGCACACGAGGCTGTGAAGCTTATCAATGAGAAAGGCAGAATCAGCACATCGCAGGGGAAATTCAGCATCAGCATACATATTGCGCTCACTAAGGGGAAGATATTCTACAAACAGACAAAACGCCTCTATATGCTGTCAGGTAATACATGTTACAGGGTGATGAGGCTGCTGGACAAGGCAAAGAAGCAGCAGATAATCATAGATTCCTCTGTGAGGGATTCTGCGGATAATATCAAATACAAAACAATGCAGAGAGGTGTGCATAAAGTAACAAAGATAACCGGCAGCAGCAAGAAGCAAGTTCTGTCCATTCCTGATGAAAGCAGCAAGAACATCAGCACGGAGATCAAGCGCTTATATCAGTATGTACCGGAGTGGCTTGAGAGAAGAATACAGATAAAGCAGACATTCAGTCCCAAGGATGGTGAACACAGGAAGGCGGCTGTTGTATTCCTTCATTTCCGGAAGATACCCTTTGATAAGTATCCGGAAAAGGCCTCAGGTCAAGTGGAGAAGATTGGAGAGGATATTGACACCATATCAGAGAAATACGGCGGATGGGTCAATAAAATTGATTTCTACAATAATGCGATCAGGGCTCTCGTTATTTTCGGTTTCCCCAGAAAGCTTCCCAATGATGAGAGTCATGCAGTGATGTTTGCACAGGAGATACTCTCAAAGAAGGAACTGAAGAATATTGACATGCGCATAGGAGTAAACTCAGGCCTGATCTACGGCACACCCATAGGTTCCAATATCAGAAGAGAATACACTGTAATGGGGGATACAGTGAATACTGCTGCAAGAATTGCTTCAAAGGCAAAGAGCCGGGAAATAACAGTAGGCGAGAATGTGTTTGAGAAAACATCCCATGTATTCAATTACAGTAAGACAAGGGCTAAGGCATTCAAGGGGAAATCCCGGAAGGTGCATAATTACATATTCAGAGGTACAAGATCCGAAAAGGGCCATATCAGACGTATGGGGGAATGGATATCGCAGAGCAGCAAGCTTATTGGTCATAAGGAGGAGATAAAACATTTCCACAATGCAATGAATACAGTCAAAGGGGGAAATGGTCAGATCATTGCATTTACAGGTGAAGCAGGACTCGGCAAATCAAGAATGATAGCAGAGCTTGCTGATGCAGCAAATGGAGAGGGGTATAAGGTTTATCAGGGTAATTGCATATCATACGGGCAGGCATTCTCATATCATCCCTGGATTGAGATATTCAACAGGGTCTTCAAGCTCCTGCCTGATGAGAGTAATGCAAAAAAGAAGAGAAAGATACTGAAAGTCATGAAGGCAACAGGTGATGATGCAAAGACATGGCTGCCCCTTATAGGTGAAATTATGGGTATTGACCTCGGCATGAATGATATTGTGAAAAATCTGGACAGTAAGATAAAGAAACAGAAATTCTTTGATATTGTTCTGGGCATATTGGATTCAATTGCATCAAAACACCCTCTCTGCATTGTTATTGAGGATGTGCACTGGATGGACTCCATATCAATGGAACTATTACAGTATATTACGAGGAATATTGAAGAGAGAAAAATACTGGTTCTGCTGGCATACAGGCCGATAAAAGAAGAACTTGAATTCAGGCAGAAGGATTACTGCAGGGAATTCCTGATGAAAGAACTCTCTGAGTATGAAACCCTGGAACTGGTTGAGAATCTGCTGGATATCAGGAAACTCCCCGAGTCACTCAAAACACTTGTAATAAAAAAGACACAGGGTAATCCCTTCTATGTGGAGGAAATTGTCAAATCGCTCGTAGAACAGGGGTATGTGGAACTGAAGAAGAAAAAATGGGTTTTTACAGGTGATACCCGGAAGATTACACTGCCTGATTCCGTTGAAGGTGTCATACTGACGAGGATTGACCGTCTGGACCTCATAGAGAGGGATGTCCTGCAGGTTGCTTCTGTCCTCGGCAGGGAGTTTGACTACACACTTCTGAAAGGCGTATATTCCGATACAAAGCGCCTGACAAAATCACTGAATGTATTAAAAACACTTGACCTCCTCAAGAAACATGAAGTGAATAAAGACCGGTATTTCTTCAAACATATACTGACACAGGAAACAGCGTATAATACACTGTCATTTGAGAAAAAGAGAGACCTGCATCATAATGTCGCTTCATTGATAGAGAGGAAATACAAGAAGAATATTGATGAGCAGTCAGGCATATTGTCTTATCATTATTACAAGGCAAAGGATTATGAGAATTCATTGGTCTATTCAGTAAAAGCAGGGGACAAGGCAAAGGATGTCTATGCAAATGATGAGGCAATTGAATTCTACACAAGGGCAAT
>JAWOBN010000036.1:0-44911 GCA_046484245.1 bacterium
TTCACAGATTGAAATCCTCCGCAACCCCCCGCAGACTCATTGCCCCTCTATGGGTTCTGGACAGGCATTTTCATGAGAAAATCGTTCAGGCATACAGCAGAGAGCGTAATCCATAATTCTCAGCTCTTTAGATGCAGTTAGTAACGATGATATTGAAATTGTCAAAAATTAATTTATAATAGTCCAAAAGGTATTATATGGATATAAAGAAGATTGAACATCTCTATGAAAACAGTAAATTCGCTGAATTGACCGAAATGGTGGACAATATTGAGGAGATGTCGGATAATACGCATATACTCCGCCTCATAGTAAGGGCATGCAGTAAAGAGGGGATTTCATTTGTGAAAAAGTTCGGCTCCTTCCCGGCTCTGGCGGATGACATTGATTTCCGGTGGAATCTGTATTTGTTCAATGAAAGTGATGCGCCGGGGGATGAGGAGATGCTCAGGAAAATACTCCATGAGGGAAGAGATGACCTGCTTGATGATTACATTCTGCTTTATATGGACAGTCATGGTGAAATGCCCGTCTTTGAATCACTGACAGGATACCTTGCCGACAATATAAACAAACCGGCAGTAAAAAAGTATCTGGCAGCTGTTTATGATGATGCTGATTTCCCTCTAAGGGTCATTGCCGATTATTCTGAAGGCAGAGCAATAAGCCAGGCTACAAGGGCAATGACAGATAGTACGGATATCCCTGATGCTGCCTTTGAGCTCTTTCTGTCAGACGGAATCAACAGTGAACAGTTCGCTCTGTTCACAGATGCGCTCAGATTTACTGAAGGATGCTTTATTATCTATGATTCGTCAATATACAAGATAAAGGGATATAATGCATTGAAAAAGAAATTCATTCTTCTGGACAAGATGAAGAGGGAAAAAGAGATAAACATGATGAAGGTGCTGGAACAGACCACACCCATAGGGCAGAATGATTTCCGCGTGTACAAGTACTTCAATCCGGACGGGGCGAAGAATCTCAGCCCGTGTGAATTGCTCATATCAATATTGAAATATTCCGGCGGCTCCATTGACAAGAAGAGGCTTGAGAAGGAATTGATGTATATACACGGCGCTGATGCGCGCCAATTCATCAAAAAACACAGCAGCAGGTTTGAACAATGTCCCGGTGTTCATATAATATTCGGCAAGACAGACAGATATATGCTGACTGATGAAGATGAGGATCAGATACTGTCACATGTCAGACGGCTCAAGGACCCCGGCAAAATAAGGGATTATATCATGGAAGTCCTGGCAAAGACAGGTATGGAGGAATCAGTCAGGGAATCAATCAGGGAGTTTGCCCGAAGCATCAAATCCCCTGTAAAGGAAGAGATACTGTATCTTCTATCAGGTGATACAGCGTATATTGAGAATGCATCTCAGTATGATGTTGGACTGTTCAGGAATGAGGATTTCATCAAAAGGCTTATCCTGCTCAAGGCAGTTTCTGACAGTGATTATCAGCTGCCCGGTGAGATTGACCACAGGCAGATAGAGTATATCTATAAAAACAGTGACAGTGTGACAAAGGACAAGATACTCAGTAAAGCATCGGACGGACTGAGGATAGGGAAGGATCTGGATTATCTCAAATGGTATCTGAATTTTCATATAGATGACAATCTGCTTCCATTCCCTCAAAAGCATATTTATATCAAGGCAATGGAGATTGCCGGCACTCTCGGCATGAAGAAGAGGAGTGATCCCTTTCTCAATTTTGTCCGTAAATTCCTCTTCTCCAAATCATCAAGATTCCTCAAATTAATGGAGACAACAGATAAGGCAGAGTTCAGGCAGCTCTTTGATGCATTCATGAAATCCGGTCTCCTTAATGATTACAGAAAAGATGAGATAAGAAAGGCTGTTTACGGGAAATACCCCGATTTCAGGGAGATTGCAAAAATAGAGTATCTCTACTCCACAAAGGAGTCAATAGCCCGGAAGCAGAGCGAACTGAGAGAGATCACTGATGTCATACTGCCGGAATTGTCCGCCAAGATAAAGGAAGCTGCTTCACATGGTGATCTAAGTGAGAATGCTGAGTATAAATCATCCAGAGAGCAGTATGGCTTTTTCTCGTCAAGGGCAGAGGAAATGCAGAAAGATTTGTCAATGGTACAGCCGATTGATTTTGAAAGTGTAAAGACAGATAGAGCAGGCATTGGCACAAGGGTGATGCTTGAGAATGTCAATACAGGGAAGATAAAACATTTCACAATACTGGGTCCATTTGATGCTGATTCAGATAAGGGGATTATATCCTATCTCTCTCCGCTTGCCAAAGAGCTGGAGGGGAAAACTGCCGGGGACATTGTCAAGGATATGAAAATAAAAGCCATTGAAAAGGCGGAAGGGTGAATTTCATTGATATTATTGCATTCATAATTTTCCTGATTGTTTTATCAGTGCTTTTTTACAGGGCAATAGAAGACAACAGCAGAGAGTATCTTTCAAGAGCATCATTTGTCACAGGTCTCTTTCAGTCACTCATGGTATTTATCATATTTTTCTTTGCATTCCAAACAGTGTCCACAGGTATGTCCATTCTGTCACACAATATTGAAATACGTATTATGACAATGGATATTCTTTTTATTCACATCTATATTTTTCTCTACTATGTGTATTCATTCAAGCATTCAGATGCTGATGTCAGTGAACTGAATGACCTGCTTCAGCTGTTCATTCCTGTAATAGCACTCAATGGCGCAGTGCTGCTGATAATTAAATTTGACACTGATGCCAATCAGATATTCTACAGGTATCTTGTAATGCGGTATTTTTCAATTATTGTATTCAAGATAATTTATATTATGGCTCATTTCATATTTCTTGATATTATTCTGGGCCGCAGGAGGAATCCGGATAATTGAAACTGAAATCAGATATAATGAATTCATACATGACACTGTCACAGAAGAACATAATATTTTTAAGACCTGTTGAATCAAAATTCAATGTATCCCACCGGACTGTTACAGAAGTATCAGTGTAATCCATTGCACTGAGTGTGCATGCTTTCAGTATATATTCTGTTATCTTCATCTGCCTGCAGTCGCCGGTGTCAGGTATCTCACTGTTAATAGTCATATAGCAGGTATCATTCCGGGATACTGCGTCAAGAGAGATGAAATTAACATAGCATATACCATCTGAGTCTTCCGAGCATTCCTTTATAATCCCATTGACACTCAGTGAGGAGCTGAAGATAATGGTGAATGCAATTACGGAAATTATCAGCAGAATAAGTGTCTTACGGATTATCATAAAAAACCTCCCTCGGTTTGGAACCATTCTGAGGTCCTATGACATTATCCTCCTCAAGATGCTCAATGATTCTGGCTGCCCTGGGATATCCTATTCCGAAATGCCTCTGCAGCATTGATGTGGATGCCTTATTCTTCATTATCACATACTCCTTTGCATCCTCATACAGCTCATCCCTCTCATTGTCACTGTTCGGCTGGCCATTGGGACTATTGCGCAATTCCTCTGTTATCTTGGATTCCTCAATGGGAATATGATAAATAATTCCGCTTAACAGTCCGTCCAGTTCACCGGGGTCAATCTCAAGTTCTTCCGCATACATATCAACAAATTGCTGAACCCTTTCCTTGGAACCCGGGGTATTGTCATAATTGGCAATATTCTGTATCAATTCATTCTCAATTATCAGTTCAGCGAGTTTACCGGGGTCCTTGACAATATCCCTGAACAGGTCTTTCATGTATTCAAGTGCCCAGAGATTGACAATATTGCTGACCTCATCAGTCCTGATGAATGCCCCGTGAGCCCTTACAGCACTGCCCCTCTGCGGCGGTATGAAAAGCATGTCACCCTTGCCGAGCAGTTTCTCAGCACCGACAGTATCCAGTATGGTCTTTGAATCCGCCTTTGACGGAACCTTGAAGGATATCCTTATGGGGAAATTTGCCTTTATTGAACCTGTAATTATATTGACAGAAGGCCTCTGTGTGGCGAGTATCAGATGAATACCCACTGCTCTTGACATTTGAGCGAGCCGTGTCACATGATGCTCTATCTCTTTGGAAGCAGTCATCATCAGATCAGCCATTTCATCAATAATCACAACAATATACGGCTTCTTGCTGCTGCTTTTCTTATTGTACTCCTCAATATTCCTCACATTGAGCTTGGCGAATTCCTTATACCGTATGTCCATCCATTCAGATAATTCCTTGAGCATTATAATGGCTTCTTTTGAATCCGTTATTACAGGCCTCTCAAGATGGGGTATGCCGTTATATATGGAGAGCTCAATTCTTTTGGGGTCAACCATGAGGAATCTCACCTGTTCGGGCTGTGTCCTGAATAGAATTGAGGTAATGAGGGAATTGATGCACACTGATTTTCCGCTTCCGGTTGTACCTGCTATAAGCAGATGAGGCATATCGGATATATTTTCAAATACAGGCACATTTTCCGTATTCCTGCCAATACATACAGCAGTAGGGTCATTCCTCTCAAGGAATTCCCTGTCAGTAATAAGATTCTTGAGATATACATACAGGCGCTTCCTGTTGGGGATTTCAATGCCGACAGCTGATTTCCCGGGTATATGCCCCAGTATCCTGATTGATTTTGCCTTCATGGCAAGTGCGAGATCATCTGCAAGGGATGTTATCTTATTGACCTTAACACCGGGTGAGGGTTCAAATTCATAAGTTGTGATAACAGGCCCAATATTGACATTGCTTACCTTGCCGTCCACATTGAATGATCGGAGTTTCTCTTCCAGTATCTCTATTTTCTCATTGATCTTCTCCTTGTCAGCACTGATTGTTGTATCCGGCGGATCATCCAGTATGTCAAGGAAGCGCTTCTTGAAATTATCATCAAGGAATCTTGAGTAATCTATCTCTTTATCATAACCTGTCTTTATATGGACTTTCGCCTTTGGTTTGTTTTTCTTTTTGGGTGTCTTGTCTTTTGGAGCACTGTCTGTATCAGTGTCAGGCGCTTTGTCCTTTTTCCTCTTCTTCTTTTTCTTCGTCTGCCCGGAACTTGATGCCCTTTTCAAGAGAGAGAATGATTTCTCTTTTATTAAGCTTATCAGTATTTTGACAAGGGCAAACAGATCAGTGAATACGAATGATGCAATAAGGAGTATGAATATCAGAACAAGTGTCAGTCCGGCATTGCCGAGATAGCGCAGGAGGAAACCGGAAACAGTATTTCCGTAAATGCCCGAGGTTTTGCTGCCTGCAAAGACACCGGCGAGGGGCGGTATGACAGTGATGAGAATCAGTGAATAAAGTGAAGGGAAGTATTTCTTTTCAAATTCCAGGATCAGCCCCAATGCTGAATATGAAAGCAGAAGCGGCAGGAAGTAGGCAGTGTACCCCAGTACACGGAATGTATAGAATGCTATATAGAATCCTATAAGACCGGCACCATTCCGGCTCGCTGCACTGTACGATGCAGAATCCGTATCAAAGCCTATGAAGGCAATGATTGTGAACAGTGATAACAGTGCAATGACAAGTGCTGAAACTATCTTTATCCTGTCTGTTTTGAATTTCCTGAAGTAGAATTCAAGACCTATGAGTAATCCTGTGAGTAGTATATTCAAAATAAAAAACAGTATATCTGAATTCATATATCTAATATTGCATATAATCGGCTTAATGTCAATAATCAGAGCAGTTTGCTGTATTCATCAAATGTGAATTCCATCAAGTTGCTTATATTTTCCTTGGAGAAATCAAATTTAATGCCTGCTGTTTCATAAACCTCCGGTATTGATTTTGATGAGCCGAGTTTCAGTGCATTGAGATACTGTTCAATGGCTTTTTCCTTGTCTTCCCTGGAATTCTTCCATATCTGCAGAGCACCGAGCTGAGCTATGCCGTATTCAATATAGTAGAAAGGCATTTCAATAATATGTATCTGCTTCTGCCATACATTCTTCATGTATTCATCATAATCACTCCAGTCAAAGAATGATTCTCCGAACTGAAGCATCATGTCCTTGAATGCTTCCGCGCGCTGCCGGGGTGTATGGTCCTTGTTCTCATAGATCCAGTGCTGGAATTTGTCAACAAGGGCAATCCAGGGGAATATCTTTATTATGCCTTCAAGCTGCTCGCGCTTTGCCTGCTTCAATTCATCCTCATCCTTGTAGAATTCATCCCAGTGATCCATTGTCAGAAGCTCCATTGACATACTTGCAAGTTCCGCGACTTCAGATGGTGTCAGTTTATAGTAGAATGGAAACTGTTCTTTTGTCAGTACTGCATGAATGCCGTGTCCGCCTTCATGCATCAGTGTCCTCATATCCGAGTGCATTTTCACTGCATTCATGAATATAAAAGGCATTCCTGTCTTGAGGAGGGGATAATTATAACCTCCGGGCGCTTTGCCCTTCCTGTTTTCCAGATCCATATTGCCTGACTTGTGGATGTCTGCAAGAATCTCTCCGAAACAGGGTTTGACCCTTTTGAATATTTTTACGGATTTTGCAACAAATTCATCAACATTCTCAAATGGTTTGAGCTTCTTTTCATCCTCAGCAGGAGCAGCCTTGTCATAGGGATACATTGTGTCAATTCCCAGTATTTTCTTCTTCTCCTCAATGAGTTTTTCATAGACAGGTATGCATGCCTCTTTCACGGAATCATGAAACTGTCTGCAGTCCTCAATACTGTAATCTGTTCTCTGCAGTTCCTTGAAACGGAAATCCCTGTAATTGTCAAAACCTGCATTATGCGCCAGTTCCTGCCTCAGGGGTATCAGTCTGTCAAATATCTCATTGACCTTGTCTCTTATTGATAGACGGGCTTCTACAACCTTGTCATAAGCATCTTTGCGTGTCTGTCTGTCTTTGTCCTTGAGAAATTTCGCCATCTGATTTATTGTGTATTCCTCACCGCGGAACTGAGTTGTCAGACTGCCGACAAGACGCTGATACTGGGTTGTTATCTCTGATATCTTCTTCCTTACCTCCACATTCTCTTCCCTGAAAAGCTCAATAGAGAGTTTCATCTTCTTCCTGATCTGCTCCATTTCATCCGACATGCTGTCAAAATACTGTGAATCTACGAATTTCATGTTGATCTGATGAACAGTCCTCTCGTATTCAGGTACAATGTTCTGGGTGAAATTACTGTATGCTTTCCTGTATTCCTCATTCTCCGTATCTGTTGTCATATGGATATATGTCCAGGCATAATCCTCCTCCATCTTCTCATACACCATACCGCTCATTCTTATCAGTTCTTCCAGATGTTCGGCTGATGAGATATCAGCCTCAAGTATGTCATCAAGATACGGCTTTATGTCTGACCACTGTGTAATTGTAAAATCATCATTCAGTTGATCCATGTTTGTCATCTTAACCATCCTTATTGAAATATTATTTAATTATGTTAAATTCCTTTATATGAAATTGTTAACTCTAAGTATAAAAAATTTCAGGATTTTTTCAACAGCAACATTGGAATTTCCGCAGAAATTATTCATAACAGGTCCCAATGGCAGCGGCAAGACAACAATTGCAGAGGCAATTTACTATTTCACCAGTTTCCGCTCATACAAGGAACCCAGAGACAGTAATCTTGTCAAGAAGGGGGAAGAGGGGTTTGTGCTGCACTCTGACTCTGTCAGGGCAGGCGAGAAACTCAATATGGGAGTGTCATACTCCGGTAAGGGCAAGAGGATAAGAATCAATAATGAGGATATTGCAAAGCATTCAGAGGGTTTCGGCAAATTCATAGCTGTTGTCTTTTCAGGAGCCGACAAGTATCTTTCAGCAGGTTCAGGTAAATACAGAAGAAAATTCACAGACAGGATCATATCTGTCACTGACAGGAATTATTTCAATCAGCTGATTGATTATCACAGAATACTCAAACAGAGGAATAAGATGCTGAAGGATAATCCCTCCAGCAGGATGATTGATACCTATGCTGCACAGATGAGCAAGGTTTCTTCTTATATATATGACAGAAGGGTGGAATTTGTCTGGTATTTCCGCGAAGTGCTCACCGATGTGTACAGGCAGATATTTGAAAGGGATATTGATATTGATGTTGAGTATTACTCATCAAAGGATAATGGCAAATACACCCGGAGGAGCCTCATTGAAGCATTGGGCTCAATGCGTGACAGGGAGAGAAAGCTCGGCTATACGCCTCTGGGTATTCACAGGGATGATTACAAAATTGAGATTGACAGTAAATCCATATCCCGGATAGGTTCTGAGGGTGAGCAGAGACTGCTCGGTATTGCACTGAAAATAACAGAGGTCCTGCTTATCTATGAAAGCCTCGGCGAACACCCTCTGGTCATACTTGATGATGTGCTGGCTGAACTGGACAGTGAGAGGAAGGAAAAACTGATGAGTGTCTTTGACGCATTCCCCCAGATCATTGTAATGTCACCTGTCACTGAAGACAATGTCCTTGATTATCCTGTAAAATCACTTGATAATACTAATATTTAACGGAATATGATAAAAACACTGTATCCAAATCCCGGGTACGGTTGTTGAAAATGATGAAACTTAAAAAAGGGGGGCAAAATGGCAACTTATGCCAGAATTGATGTGAAAGGTTATTTCTATCATGTATTTGCGAGGGGGCAGAGGAAACAGCCATTGTTTTTCTCAAAGGATGATATGGGAGCTTTTCTCAATATACTGAATGCTGTATTAGAGGAGACGGATATTGATCTCTATGCTTATGCAGTGAACCGCAATCATTATCATTTTATTATCTATAGAAACAATACTTCAATGGGGCTGTTCATGAAGAAACTCAATATCCGATATGCATTATATTTCAACAATAAATACGGTACAGTAGGGCATGTATTTCAGGGTAGGTACAAAAGCAAGATAGTGCTTGAAGAATCGGAGCTTCCGAAGGTTTTTAATTATGTTCATTATAATCCCCAGAAACACGGCTTGACGGATGATGCTCGCAATTACCCGTTTTGCAGTGCCGGATTCTATCATGGCAAAAAAAATTATGTGAAGAAACTGAAGAAATTCAATTACAATAAATCAATAACATCACGAAAATTCATTACATACAGGGATTGTATTGGAACAAAAGAGCAGTATTTGAAATTTCTGAAACGGAAACCGGGCCGAGAAAAAGGTAAATTTAATGAAAGAAGACGGGAATCTTTTACAGAAGCATTTGAAACATTAATTAAGGAACATAATCTAAATAAAGATGTCTTCATGAAAAATGTAAAAAGGACCAAAACACAAAAAATGAAGATAAAGAAAATTGTCATAGGATTGAAAAAGAGAGGATTTTCGCAGGCAGAACTGGCCAGGTATCTGGATTTACATAGAACAAGCATAACAAAAATGCTCAAAAATCACTAGTTTCATCATTTTCAACAACCGTACCCGGGATTTGGAATGATGGCTATAGATTTATATAATACAAATGTTATACTTGACATTGATTTCTATACTTCTATAATAAATCTTTTGAAAATAAGGAGATATAATGAATTTTCAGGATATGATACGACATCTTGAGGAATACTGGGCAAATATGGACTGTGTGATACTCCAGCCGTATAATTCAGAGGTGGGGGCAGGCACTTTCAATCCAGCTACTTTCCTCAGGGTGCTGGACAATGATGATTGGAGAACAGCATATCTTGAAATATCCAAGAGGCCCAAAGACGGCAGATACGGGGAGAATCCCAACAGAATGCAGCAATTCTATCAGTATCAGGTTGTTATTCAGCCTGCACCGGATAATATTCAGGATATATACATAAAGTCACTTGAGGCAATTGGTATTGAAACCCAAAAACATGACATAAGATTTGTTGAAGATGACTGGGAATCACCGACACTGGGGGCAAAGGGCCTCGGATGGGAAGTATGGCTGGACGGCATGGAGATAACGCAGTTCACATATTTTCAGCAGATGGCTTCAATGAAAATAGAGAATGTGCCTGTGGAGCTAACTTACGGGCTTGAGCGCATAGCAATGTTTATTCAGCAGAAGAACAGTGTGCAGGAACTGCAGTGGTCAGACAGTATGAAATGGTCTGATGTAATGCTGGAGTCCGAGAAGCAGTTCTGTATATTCAATTTTGATGAGGCTGACACTGAGTATATAAGAGAGCAGTTTGAAAAAAATGAGAGTGAAGTGAAGCGCCTGCTTGACAAAGACCTTGTTTATCCTGCATATGATTATCTTATAAAGGCGACACATGCATTCAATCTTCTGGATGCGCGCGGTGCAGTTTCACCCAAGGAGAGGCAGGGTTATATAAAGAGAATAAGGGATCTGGCGCGGGCAACAGCAAAACAGCATACAAGGGACAATGATGAGTGATATTCTCTTTGAACTGGGCTTTGAGGAATTGCCTGTTGATGAGATAACAAATCTCTATAATCATATTGAAAAGAATCTTAAATATATGCTTAAAGAAGAAAAATATGACATTATACCTACTAAAAATCTTCAGATATTCCAGACACCGCGGCGCCTCGTAGTATATCTGAAAGATATTCCTGAGAATACAGAGGAGGAAACAGTTGAGATGAAGGGTCCGCCTGAGAATATATTCTATGCAGGCGGGAAGGTCAGTCCTCAGGGCATGGGTTTTCTCAAATCCAAGGGACTCACTGAGGATGATATTGAAGTAAGGGACGGATTTGTCTATTACTCTCAGCCGGAGGGCGGGGAAAGGACAACAGATATTTTAAGCAGTATATTGAAGGAATTACTCTCATCTGTGCCATTTAATAAGACAATGACATGGCCGGGCAGTGATATAAGATTTTCAAGGCCTGTAAGATGGATACTCTTTATGGAAGATAATGCAGTTACTGATTTTGAGTTTGCAGGTATCAAGTCAGGCAATAAAACATACTCCAACAGGACAGCAGGCAGTGAGGAGCTTATTATCAAGTCTGCTGATATTGATGCCTTCAGGACAATACTTGAAGAAAATCATGTGATGCTGTCAGAATTTATTGACGGGGGTAAAAGGTATATTGCAATAACAGAGCAGATAAAAGAGTATAATGATAATTCAGATAATGAAATTCAGCCAACTCAAAGATCAGAACTCATTATAGAAAATTCCCTGCTTACTGAGTGGCCTGTTCTGATAACCGGTGAGTTTGACAAACGCTTTCTCAATCTCCCGGCTCCTATTCTTGCAACTGCAATGAGGCAGCATCAGCGCTATTTTGCTGTATTTGACCAGCAAGAGCAATTGACAAATCAATTTGCATTAATTTCAAATAATCCCAATGCGGATGAGAATTCACAGAAGATGAATCATCAGAGGGTCCTATCTGCCAGGCTTGAGGATGCTGAATTCTATTTTAATAATGATATGAAGAAAACTCTGGATGATTACTCCGATATGCTTGATGATATTGTCTATTTCAGGAATCTCGGCACTTACAGTGATAAAATTAAACGGATTTCAGGTATTGCCTCTCATATTGAAGATATGATATATGGTGAAAGCAGGACAGACTGGAATGAACTGGCTATTATTGCCAAATTTGATATTGCAACAGATATGATAAAGGACGGCAAGGAGTTCACAAAACTGCAGGGCACAATCGGCTATCATTATGCACTTGAAATGGGAATAGAAGAAGATAGGGCAATTGTAGCCCGCGGGCATTATAAACCGGCAGTAAAAGGCAGCTCACTGCCTGATGATGACAAAAGCAGGATACTCTCAATTGCAGACAAGATTGATGCCATTGCTGGGGCATACATAGCAGGGTACAGACCGACAGGTTCAAAGGACATCATGGGTGTGCGCCAGGCATCACTTGCACTCATATACATGATGTATGAACTGGGCAGGGAAAATGACAGATGGTCTATTGATATTGCCGGTATTATTAAATTTGCTTACTCACAATTTGACAGTAATGAGCATTTTAGTGAACTGATTGAATACATGAGAACAAGACTTCAGAACTATCTCTCCAATGAGCAGAATATAAGCCCCGATATTATCAGATGCGTAACAGGGACTCATGAGTTGACCATTGATGCAATTCTCAAAAAAGCAATCAACATACAGTATCAGAAAAGAGATAATGCAGATGATTTCAGGACAATGGTGACAGGTCTCAAGCGCGTAAACAATATTCTCAAGGAGTATGAACCGGATAAACCTCTTTCAGAGGATATGCTGAAGGATTCATATTCAAAGGAACTGCTTGAAAAGGCAATTGAGATTGAAGAGAAGAACAAAGAGATATATGCTGATAATAAATACACTGAAGCACTGGACAATCTGCTTGAACTGAGAAAACCGATAGATGATTTCTTTGACAATGTTATGGTGATGGACAAGGACATCAAGATAAGGGAATTGCGTCTCAGCCTGCTTTACCGAGTCAGAGAAGTATTCAGTCAATTCGGGGACTTTTCCGAAATTGTTTTTGATGATGATAATGGTGACGAATAATATTGACACCTCAATCTGATAATCTATAATAAAAAGTTAAACAGCAAAGGAGAATAATGCGTCTTCCAAGAGGCAAGGCATTGCTTGAAAATACCAATATAGACTTTATCAATTTTGATAAAATACTGAATGCAGGCAAGAGAGAACGCTCGCATAAGATAAACGGCTACATATCCCTCATCTACCCGCAGGATGTTGATATTATATTCCTCTCACTGGGAGAGCCCTATTCAGCTGTCCGTTTCAAGGCAGCAAAGAAGAGTCAGCTGGCAATAACCGATGCAATCAACAGGGCAAAAGACAGTGATGTGGGCATAATCAATATTTATGAGATTCCCGAGGAACTGGTCCTCATTGTCAATTCCACACTGCACAATGACCCTGTGTTTGAACTGAAATCCGCTTCAGAGATGATGCCTGAGAAAATGATGACTCAAATGGCAAAGGACAAGATCAATGGTTTCCTTGAAATAAAGAAGGGACCGGAACTGTTCTATGCAATTCTGGAGAATGGCATGCCCAATAGGGGGTATTTTGCAGATAAACTCAATGTGAAAATCAGCCCCCAGATTCTGCTGAAGATTCTCAAGGCAACTGCCAATGACGGTTCCCCGGTACTGTATTCAATGTATGACAAAATGCCGCAGAAGATAGAGCAGGTCACACCTGCACTCAATCAGCTGCTCTTGAAGAGCATTAATTCCATTATTGTGGAATTCGCATCCTCATACGGTCCGACATTTGCCAAGAAGGGGCTCAGGCTGGCAAAATCGCATATTGATGATGAGTATGAATTCATGCAGACATACACTTTCAATTCCCTGGAACTGCAGGGTGATGCAATTGCACCAAAGGATGAATTCGTCAAGGCATTTGCTGAATTTGTCAACAGATTCATGAAGACATATGACGGCATATGCCCGGATGAGGCAAAGAAGCGTCTGTTCAAGGAAGCTTTGAAGGATTTCCGGTTTGCTCTCAAATCCGCCAACTTCTTCAATTACACATTATTCAAGGATGAATAGTTTTTATCTTATACCAACCCCAATAGGCAATTTGAAGGATATAACCCTCCGTGCACTGGAGGTATTGAAGAGCCTTGATTTTCTTGTCTGCGAGGATACAAGGACTGCCGGGCGTCTCCTCAAGCATTTTGATATCAGAATTGACAATCTCATTTCCTTTAATGACTATAATAAGAAGAAGAGAACACCCGGCGTGCTGGCGGATGTTCTCAGCGGCCTTGAAGGAGGCCTTATCTCTGAATCAGGAAGCCCCTGTATCTCAGACCCCGGATTTTATCTTGTAAGAGCATTGATTGAGAACAATATAACAGTTGTGCCTCTGCCCGGGCCTGCAGCATTGACAACAGGCATAATGGC
This sequence comes from bacterium, assembly GCA_046484245.1. Classification (GTDB taxonomy): domain Bacteria; phylum Hydrothermota; class 32-111; order 32-111; family 32-111; genus JAXHVG01. The sequence goes on from JAWOBN010000036.1 coordinate 13,841, forward strand.
TTCAGGTCTCCCCACTGATTCCTTTGTATTCACGGGATTCCTGTCAAAGAAGAAGGGGAAGAGAGTGAGGGAACTGGAAAGAGTTATGTCAATGAAAAGGACTGCAGTAATCTATGAGTCCCCGTACAGAATAGATTCAACACTGGAAATAATTGCAGGCATTGATCCTGACAGGCAGACAGTAATAGCAAGGGAGATGACAAAGATATATGAAGAATTCATAAGGGGCACTGCCGAGGATGTTCTGAAAAATAGGTGGACCAGGAAAGGCGAAATTGTGCTTATGATTGAAGGGGACAGGAAATGATACCCCTGAGAATAAAGAATGCCGGGAGGGCGCTGCTTTCACCCATTGTTGAGCTCCTCATTAGAATGAAGATAACCCCCAATATAATCACCTCTTTCGGCCTGATTATATCACTGGGTGCAGGTGTGCTTTACGGCACCGGATATTTCAGACTGGGTGCTGCTGTCCTGATAATCGGTTCTGTGTTTGACACCTTTGACGGCATGATAGCAAGAAAGACAAACAATGTGACGAGTTTCGGTGCATTCTATGATTCTGTTTCAGACAGGTTCAATGAGTTCTTTACTCTGGGCGGTATTGCCTATTTCTACCTGCATTCCGGTATCACCGGAATCTATCTTTACTGTGTATTCGCTTCACTCTTTTTCTCTATTATGGTGAGTTATGTCAGGGCAAGGGGAGAGGGTGCGGGAGCCCGTGTCACAAAGGGTCTCATGACACGCGTGGAGCGTGTTATCTATATTATTATCATATCCTTTTTACCATTGAATTATTTCAATTATATGATAATATTATTTACCATCTTGACTTTTATAACTGTATTTGAAAGAATAATACGTATCAAAATACTATTAAGGAGGTAAACTGATGGCTAAGAAAATACGTGTAGGTATAATAGGGGTAGGCAACTGTGCTTCCTCACTTGTACAGGGTGTGGAATTCTACAAGAATGCCAATGAGGATGATTTTGTACCCGGGCTTATGCATGTTAATTTCGGAGGATATCATATCAGGGATATTGAATTCTCATGCGCTATTGATATCAATAAGACAAAAGTCGGCAAGGATCTTTCAGAGGCAATCTATGCACATCCCAACAATACCTATAAATTCCATGATGTGCCCAATCTCGGCGTCAAGGTTGAAAGGGGCATGACACATGACGGAATAGGGAAATATCTCTCTGATGTTATTGAGAAAGCTCCCGGTTCAACTGCTGATCTGGTCTCCATACTCAAAGACACAAAAACGGATGTAGTGATAAATTATCTTCCTGTAGGCAGTGAAGAAGCAACAAAGTGGTATGTGGAACAGGCACTTCAGGCTGATGTTGCATTCATCAATGCCATACCTGTTTTTATCGCCAGTTCTGATTACTGGGCAAACAGGTTCAAGGAAAAGGGACTGCCGATAATCGGTGATGATATCAAATCACAGGTTGGAGCAACAATAACCCACAGGGTTCTCACCAATCTCTTCATTGACAGGGGAGTGCGTCTTGAGAGGACCTCACAGCTCAATGTGGGCGGCAATACGGATTTCCTCAATATGCTTGAAAGGGACAGATTGGAGTCAAAGAAGATATCCAAGACACAGGCAGTGTCATCCATTCTTCCGTATGACCTCGGTGCAGACAATATTCATATAGGCCCCAGTGATTATGTAGCATGGCTCAAAGACAGGAAATGGGCTTATATCAGGATGGAAGGGACCACATTCGGTGAGGTGCCGCTTAATCTTGAGATGAAATTAGAGGTCTGGGATTCACCCAATTCTGCAGGTGTTATTATTGATGCTGTGCGTGCAATCAAGCTTGCTCTTGACAATAATGTTGCAGGACCGCTTATTGAACCTTCATCATACTTCATGAAATCACCGCCTGTCCAATTCCCCGATTCTGTATGCAGGGACAAGACAGAGAATTTCATCAAGAAGTATTCAAAGGATAATAAAAAGAAGAAGTGATTATTATGGAAGGTCTGTTTATAACATTTGAAGGCATAGAAGGATGCGGGAAATCCACACAGGCTAATCTGCTCTATGATTTCTTCCAGAGCAAGAAGATGGAGTGTATATTGACACATGAGCCTGGTGGTACGGATATATCGGAGAAAATAAGGGAGCTTCTCCTTGACAATATGAATAAGGAGATGTTCCCTTTGACTGAGCTCTTCCTGTATTTTGCAAGCAGGTCACAGCATACATCGCAGAAGATAAAGCCGGCTCTTGAATCCGGGCAAATTGTTATATCAGACCGTTATTTTGACTCATCTATTGCATATCAGGGTGAAGGCCGTTCAATACCGAAGAAGACACTTATTGAAATAAACAATTTTGCAACAAGCGGTCTCATCCCGCAGATAACCTTCCTCATTGATCTGCCTGTTGAAACAGGTCTGGAGCGCCTCAGCAGGAAAGACCGCATTGAAGAGGAAACAGTTGAATTTCATGACAGGGTAAGAGGCGCCTATCTGACACTTGCAAGGGAGAATCCCGAGAGGATAAAGATACTTGACGGCACTAAATCAATAGAGAATATACACAAGGAAATTGTCAATATAGTAATGAAATACATATAACGGGGGCACAATGAAGAAACGCATATCCATTTTACTTCTCATATTTGTCATGGCAGTATCAGCAGTCGGCTGGTTCTATGTTGTATATGCAGGCAATGAAAAGGAAAATGAATCCGGTCTCAGCATATTCTTCAATCCCCAGATGCGGCGTTTTGTCCAGATAATGAAGATAATAGAGGAGTCCTATTACCGGGACATCAGTGAGGAAGAGATGGTGAATGCTGCTATCAAGGGTATGTTAAAGGACCTGGACCCCCACAGTGTGTATATTCATAAGGACAATGACCTGGAGAATTTCAATATGTCCACCTCGGGAAAATTCGGAGGTATAGGATTCAGGGTGGGAATAAGAGACGATATGATAACAGTGATTTCCCCTATTGAGAATACACCTGCATCCCGTGCAGGCATAAGAGCCGGAGACATTATAATGAAGATTGACACAGTATCTGCTGAAGGCATGGATATCAATGAGGCGGTTTCCCTGATGAGAGGCGAACCGGGCACTGATGTCACCCTGAAAATAAACAGGTTCGGGGATACTATCAATTTCAATATAGAGAGGGCAATAATCAATATCAGACCCATTCCCTATTACGGTATGATTGATGATTCCACCGGATATATAAAGGTTCTTCAGTTCTCCGACAATCTTTCAAGTGAATTTGCGGATGCAATGGATGAACTGTTCTATAAGAATAATGCAACAAGACTGATACTGGATTTGAGAAGCAATCCGGGCGGACTTCTCAATGAAGCAATAAATATTTCCGATTTCTTCCTGCCGAAAGGACTGGAGGTTGTATCAACCCAGTCAAGGAATGAAGCAATGGAAATGTCTTTTAAGGCCACCAAACCCATTTACAAGGGTTTCTTCCCACTTGTGATACTTGTGGATCACGGCAGTGCATCTGCTTCAGAGATTGTTGCAGGCGCTGTTCAGGACTGGGACAGAGGTGTTGTCATGGGGGACACGACATACGGCAAGGGATCAGTTCAGTCCGTATATGACTTTGAGAAATACGGTGAGGATATGAGGGGAATACTGAAATTCACGACAGCCCGTTATTTTACACCATCAGGACGCTCAATTGACAGGGAGCTTATCAAATATGAGGAAACAGATCCCGATACAATTCACTATCAGTCACTGGGAGGATTGGAGAGGAGTCTCAGCGGCAATGGCGGCATTATACCGGATTATGTTTTTCAGGAGAGAAGGATCACACCTGTGGAGATCAAGATGCTTCAGGAACAGACAGCATTTGTTTTTGCTGCAAAATACATTGACAGCAATAAACCGGGCAGTGAATTTGCTTTTTCAATCCCCGAGAGTGTGATAGAACAGTATTTTGACTATGTGAGAGACCGGGATATTGATATTGATGAATTACTGTCTGACAGTGAACTCAAAGCAGATGCAATCCTGCAGCTCAAACTGGAATTTGCCAGGCAACTGGGCGGTGATGAACTGTTCTACAGAATTATGACCCGGGAGAATTACCTCATCAGAAAGAGCCGCCAGCTCCTGAAAAATTCCCCGGATACTGAAACAATGCTTCAAAGAATTGAAGAGATGACAAAAAATTAGACCATGAAACTGATGTTTTCAGCACTATTTCTGTTTATTGCTTCTACTGTTGTCAGTGAAGAGATATCATGCCCCTTTGGTCTTGTCAATGATTCATTCCCCGGAGAATGCGCCCGTTATATTGATGAAGACAATGACAGTATCTGCGATTACTCGCAGATAGATGAAAACAGTGCAGGCAATGACGTGCAGTCAGGCAGTATTGATGACAAGTATCAATTAAAAATAATGCTGCCCGTCTGGTTTGCCCTGTTAATCCTCACTATTTTCGGCAAGAGAAACAAACTGGTCAGATACAGGCATATCAATCAGTTCTGGAATTGGGTATTGCTCGGGAGCTTTTTTATTACTGCAGGTACATCCGTCCTTCTCCTGGGGGCTGAATACAGTATTATTGATCTGTGGGCAACAGAGAGCCTGTACTGGCACAATCTGGTCGGCACTGTGTTTATACTGTCTGCTGTTTCCCATATTTATCTCAAATGGAATTATTATTGGAATTGTATAAAAAGAAAAAAATGTGAGAAATAATGGAATCCGTAAAAATAAGAGAAGCATTCATAAGATATTTTGAAGAAAAAGAACACAAGTATTTTGAATCATCGTCACTAATACCGGAAAATGACCCTACCCTGCTTTTTACTGTTGCCGGGATGGTGCAGTTCAAACCCATGTTCGCGGGACTTGTCTCATTTGATTTCAGTTCTGCTGTATCCATTCAGAAATGCCTCAGGGTAGTGGACCTTGAAGAAGTGGGTGCATCCCCCTTTCATGACACATTCTTTGAAATGCTCGGCAATTTCTCATTCAATGATTATTTCCAGGAAAGAGCAATAGAGTATGCATGGGAATTCCTCACTGATATACTTAAAATAGAAAAAAGCAGACTCTACGCTACTGTGCATGAGAATGATACTGATGCATACAGTATTTGGAAGGACAAGATAGGCCTTGACAGCAGCAGAATAATCAAGATGGGCGACAAGACGAATTTCTGGGGACCTGCAGGCAGCACGGGGGCATGCGGGCCTTCCAGTGAGATATTCTATGATTTCGGACCCGGACTTGAGGACAGGGATGACTGTTCCATTGAGAATGAGTGCAGGAGATATGTGGAAGTATGGAATCTTGTATTTCCGGCTTTCAATCAGGATTCCCGGGGCAAAAGGCATCCTTTGAAGAATAAGGGCGTGGATACAGGAATGGGTCTGGAACGCCTTGCAGCTGTTATGCAGAATAAGAAGAGCATATATGATACGGATCTCTTTATGCCTATTATCAGGGAATTCAGCGAGATTACGGGTATTGATTATAATAGCAACAGAACTGCTGTCAATTCCATTGCAGACCATATCAGGGCACTGACATTTGCAATTGCCGATTCAATAATCCCCTCCAATGAAGGCAGGGGATATGTCATAAGAAGAATACTGAGACGCGCTGTGCGTCTTGCATATATAATGGATTACAAAGAGCCGTATCTATACAGGCTTTCATCAAAGGTCATTGACATCATGGCTCAGCAGTATCCTGATCTCAGTGAGAATTCCATGAAGATATCAAGGATACTCAAATCCGAAGAGGAGAGATTCCTCTCAACAATAGGACAGGGCATAGGGCTCTATGAGGAATTCAAAGAGAAGGACAGCAGCGGGCTTATGGATGGAGAGACAATGTTCAAGCTGTATGACACATTCGGATTCCCTGTTGATCTCCTTGAGCAGATGGCAGTGGAGGATGGTCTCAGCATTGACAGAAAAGGTTTTGAGAGCCGTCTGGAAGAAGCCAGAGAGAGGTCAAGGGCTGACAGTAAATTCAATGCGCACGAAGGAAGCGACTGGATAATATTTGACGAGGATGTTTCATCATTCACAGGATACAGCAGTATAAGAGAGCAGTCCGATATTCTGATGTACAGATATATCGGTGATAAGTGTGAGGTTGTTTTCAGAAGAACCCCGTTCTATGCGCGTTCAGGCGGTCAGGTGGGAGATACGGGAAGAATTTACGGACCTTCATTTGAAATGAGTGTTGAGGAGACATATCCTTCAGAACTGGGCAATGTGATGAAAGGTGCAGTGCATGAGGGAGAGCCTACAGGCAATACACTCTATAATATTGAGGTGGACAGCAGAAGAAGGCAGTTCATTGAAAGAAATCACACAGCCACGCATCTTCTTCATGCAGCATTGAAGGATGTGCTGGGCAGTCATGTCAAACAGGAAGGGTCCTATGTCGGCCCCGGTAAACTGCGGTTTGACTTCACGCATTTCAATAATGTGAAAGAGTCTGAGATTGAGAGGGTGGAGAGAATAGTCAATGACAAGATATTCGCCTCTATTCCCCTAAATATTGAAGAAATGGAATATGAGGAGGCGATTGAATCGGGTGCAACAGCAATATTCACTGAAAAGTATGACAGTACTGTAAGGGTGGTTTCCATAGAGGAGTTTTCCAGAGAATTGTGCGGAGGCACCCATGTCTCCAATACAGGCATGCTCGGCATGTTCAAAATAATAAGCGAGTCATCGGTAGCAGCCGGTATAAGGCGCATAGAAGCTTTGACTTCCCGGGGATTCTATGAATTTGCAGTAAAGAATATGAATGTTAATTCACAGATAATGGATATGCTGGATGTCAATAATGCAGAGCAGATCCCGTCTGCATTGAGAAAAATTGAAAAACAAAAAAATGAGCTTGAAGATGAGATTGCAAAGCTGAGAGACACGCAGACAGACAGTATAGAAAGCAGTATAATGGATAAGATAATAATTGAAAATTCAACTGCTGTCATATCAAAGACATTTGACAATGACTCCCTCACAATGGATCAGCTGAGGGATATTATGGACAAGATCAAATCAGAGAATGAGAAAGCAGCAGGATATCTCGGTATTATAAAGAATGATAAACTGCTTGCACTGTGTTTTTCCCAGCATACGGATGTCAATGCCTCCCTGACAATAAGGGAGATACTGACACCTGTAAAGGGAAGCGGGGGAGGAAGAGAACAGATGGCTCAGGGAAGCGGTAATGTGCCGGATAATCCGGATGATTTTGACTCAAGGGCTGAGGATATCATCAGGAGAGTGCTGACAGATGATTAAAGCAGATCCCATTGAATGCAGATTATGCGGCGGATGTTCTGCAGTATGCCCCGTGAAGGCAATAGTGATAAAAGAAGATTCTATTGAAATCCTTCCGGTATGCATAAACTGCATGCAGTGTATAGAATTCTGCCCGTCAGGAGCCCTCAGTGAAAACAATTAAATCTGATGTCATTATAGCAGGAGGCGGACCTGCAGGACTGTACAGTGCATACTGTCTTGCCCGGAGGGGACTGGATGTAACTGTTATTGAGAGGGACAGCCGCATAGGTTATCCCATTATATGTGCTGAGGGGGTCTCCCGCAGAACACTGGATAATTATCTCCCCGGTTTTGACACAGGTGCTGTGAGGAATCATTTCTCCCGTCTCATTGTAAGATATTCGGCAATGTCATCCTCATCAGAGATACCGGATATGGGGGTAATACTCAACAGGGCGCATTTTGACAGATATATTGCCGATATTGCAGAAGATGCCGGTGCGGAGATTGTCCTTTCAGAGAATATCACCGGGGGGCAGTATTCGCCGGATGGTATTATTGTGGAAACCGATAAGAAGAGATATGAAGCCCGCGGTCTGATTGCTGCTGACGGAGTGGAATCAAGGGTTGCATCATTCTTCAATATCAATACAGCAGCACATCTCGGGGATGTTTATTCATGCTATCAGTATACACTGAGGGACAGCAGTATAAATGATGAAGATATTATTTTTGATTTTACTCCCCGTTTTGTACGGTCCGGTTATCTGTGGGTATTCCCCAGGGGTGATAATACTGCCAATTTCGGGCTCGGAATATTGAGAAACATCAATAAGAACAAACCGGGTGATTTGCTGGAAGAGTACAGAAGGGAATATTATCCCCATTCGGAGATACTTGAAGAGAAGACAGGCGCTGTGCCTGTGCGGCCCCTTGCAAAACCGTATGGTGAAAGGATTCTCGTATGCGGAGATGCAATGCGCTATGCTGACCCCATTACAGGAGGGGGCATTGACAATGCACTGAGGAGCGCTTATTTTGCATCACAGACAATGCACAGAGCAATTACCGGTAATGATATGTCCGAGAAAACAATGAGACAGTATAAAATGCAGCTGGAAAGGGACAATGGATATTCAATCAATATGCAGCTTAAATTGAGAAAGCTTATGAATGAGATGGATGAGAGTGAGCTGGACAGGCTGTTTGAGGGTGTGATAGAGATACTGGACAAGAGATGTATCAGAGCAGATGCGTTTTACAGTGAGATACTCTCACTTGGCAGTATCAGCGGTAAACTGCGTTCTGCATTGAAGATACTGTCAGTAATGGCGGGAAACAGGATTATCTGTAAAGCAGCAATAAGGATTCTTTTATGACAGTTATAGAAAACCTGCTGCACAGTATAAGGACTGCAGGCAGAAAGGCATATTTTGTCCTCCTTGACCCTGAGAAGGATAATATTGACTATCAGTCCATACTGAGGCATGCTGAGGCAAGCGATATTGACGGCATCATGCTTGGAGGAAGCAGCAGAAAGATAGAACTGTTCAGTGAATTTGCCCGGAAGATCAGGGAGAGCACCGGTATTCCCGTGATACTCTTTCCCGGTTCAATATTCCAGATAGCGGATGCTGACGCAATGCTGCTCCTCACATTCCTCAACAGCAGGGATTCCCGCTATCTCATTAAGGAGCATCTTGAAGCTGCCCGTGATATATATTACTCTGATTTGCATATTATCTCAACTGCATATATACTGATATCCGCGTCCAAAAACCTCAGTATTGTCAGGGAGACAGGTGTCAGTCCCATTGACCCGTCAGATCTCAGTGAGATAAGGAAATATCTCTATGCATCATCAATACTTCACTATGATGCAGTGTATCTGGAGGGCGGGAGCGGGACTGAGCTGCCCATAGACACCTCTGTAATTGAAGAGGCAAGGGAATTGATCAGGCAGATATTAATTGTAGGAGGCGGGATAAGGGACGCCTCCACAGCTGAGTCAATATACAGGGCAGGGGCTGATATAATTGTCACAGGCAATGCTGTTGAGAAGAAACCGCAGTTGATAGACAGTATATCAGAGGCAAGAAACAGGATCAATAATGAAATACAGAATTAATGCATATTCAAAGATCAACCTTCATCTTGATGTACTGGGGAAAAGGGATGACGGTTATCATAATATTGAAACAGTTTTCCAGTCAATAGCATTGAAGGATGTGATTACACTGGAGGAATCGGATCAGTTTGCCATATCTGTCTCAGACAGCAATATACCCCTCAATGAGAGCAATACAGTGACAAAGGCATATTCACTGTTCAGGGAGCATTTCAGCGGAAAGTGGCAGGAATTCAGCATTGATGTGCAGAAGACAATACCGTCAGGTTCCGGAATGGGCGGAGGCAGTGCGGACGGGGCTTGCCTGCTCAGATTCCTCAATTCCTATTATGATTATCCCTTTAATGACACCCGGCTTATGTCCATAGCTGAGGCAGTCGGCATGGATGTTGTTTTTCTCATGTTCGGCGGTACTGCAATAGGCGAGGAACTCGGGCAAAAACTGACATTTGCGGATAATAAGCTACCCCCTGATCTGACTGTTATCATTGTATTTCCCAATATACATGTTTCCACTGACTGGGCATATTCCAATATTAAAAAGTACTTGACAAATAAATCAAATTCATTTAATATAAAAAACTCAATAGAAAATAAGGGGATTTCTATGCGTTCTTTGAAAGGATTCCGCAATATATTTGAGCCCCTTGTTTTTGAATATTATCCCCGCATAGGCCGGATAAAAGATAAAATGGCGGAATTTAGCCCGGTAAAAACAATGATGACCGGAACAGGTTCAGCTGTATTCGGCATATTTGCGGATAAACCGGATATCAATGCACTCAAAAGGCATTTCAGTGGCAATGTCATATTTGAAACAGAGCTGCTGACAGATGAACAAATAAAACAAACATTTCTAACCACAATGTAGGAGGAACGATGGAGATTACTGAAGTAAGGATTACACTGAGAGATGAGCCGAAACTCAAGGCATTTGCCAACATAACTTTTGATGATGACTTTGTAGTCAGGGGATTAAAGGTCATTGAAGGCCGTAAAGGTCTGTTTATTTCAATGCCTTCAAGAAGAGCCAAGGACGGGAGTTACAGAGATATTGCCCATCCGATAAATAATGAAATGAGGCAGAGACTGGAAAAGATCATCCTTGAAAGATATGAAGAAGAACTTGAAAATTCCCACGGTGAATTCTCTGTAAGCAGCAATGATTCTGATGATGAATTCGGCGGTGAATCCGATTACGACACGGAATCCGACTATGACACAGAAACAGACTTTGATACAGAAGATGAAACAGAAGATGAAACAGAAGAGGAAACAGAAGAGACTTCTGAAGAAGATATTGAATAACAGATAAATCTTCTGGGGTGTAGGCAAGTGGCAAGCCACGGGGTTTTGGTCTCCGCATTCGTAGGTTCGAATCCTACCGCCCCAGTATGAAGAGAGGAAATGATGCCTGTGAAAATGAAGCTAGTGTCAGGTAATTCAAATATTATATTGGCAAAGGAAATATCACAGAAACTGGGTATACCGCTGCTTGATTCCATTGTATCCAAATTCTCCGATGGTGAGATTCGGATTCAGATCAATGAATCAGTAAGGGGGGACCATGTTTTTGTCATACAGTCAACTAATCCTCCTGCAGATAATCTGATGGAGCTGCTTCTTATCATAGATGCCCTGAAACGCGCGTCTGCAGGCAAGATAACAGCAGTAATACCCTATTACGGATATGCCAGGCAGGATAAGAAGGACAATCCCAGGGTGCCGATATCAGGTAAACTTGTAGCTGATCTCCTCATGGCAGCAGGAACAACACGGTTGATGACACTGGAACTGCATGCCGAACAGATACAGGGCTTTTTTAATTATCCTGTAGATCATTTATACTCAGCCCCCATATTCATTGATTATATTAAAAAACACTTTGATATAGCCAATTCCGTAATTGTTTCACCTGATGCAGGGCGAGTCAATAAAGCGAGGAGTTTTGCCAATAAGCTGGGCGGATTGCCTATTGCTATAATTGACAAAAGGCGCTCAAAACCCAATGAGGCCAGTATAATGAATGTTGTCGGAAATGTGAAAGGCAAGAATGTCCTTATGGTTGATGATATTATTGATACTGCCGGAACAATTACAAAAGCATCATATGCATTGAAAGAGAGTGGTGCAGAGGAGATAAGCGCCATTATAACCCATTCAATACTTTCGGGTAATGCAGTAGAAAAGATGAAAAAATCGTCAATAGACAGATTAATAACGACAAATAGCGTCAATATTGCAGATGAGAAGAAAATTGAGAAAATAGAATTTCTCTCTTGTGCCCAGTTGTTTGCTAATGTCATTGAAAGAGTTCACTCAAAAAAATCCATCAGTGTATTATTTGATTAGGAGGATTTATGCTTCAATTTGATTTACAAGTTGACCGGAGAGAAAAAGGAACAAGGCATGATTTGAATGTACTGAGGAATAAACAGTTTATTCCCTGTGTTGCATACGGATATCATGAGGAATCTGTTTCACTTGCAGTGAAGGAGACAGACCTTATTCATCTGTTTCATCAGATGGGCAAGGAGAATGCAATAATCAATCTTGTTATTAATGATGAGAAGAAGATGACTATCATCAAGGATCTTCAGAGGAATCCCAGAACATACAAGATATCGCATATAGATTTTCAGATACTTCATGAAGGTGAGGAGATAAAGGTTGATGTGCCCATAAGGCTTATCGGAGCACCTGCAGGTGTGAAGGAAGGCGGTGTGCTTGAACAGATGATAAGGGAAGTGCCTATCAAGTGTCTCCCTGTCAATATACCGCAGCATCTTGAGGTTGATGTAACTGACCTTGAACTGGGTGAATCAATTCATATCTCTGACCTTGAGTTTACTGAGGGGGAAATACTGGAGGATGACAGCATGTCAATTGCAACCATTACAGCTCCGAAATTTGAATTCCCCGAGGAAACAGAGGAAGAAGAGGAACTTGCAGAACCGGCACTCATTGGTGAAGAGGAAGAAGAAGGTGAAGAGGGTGCTGAACAGGCTGAGGATAAGGAAGAAGCAGAGGAATGATCAGTATTATCGGTCTGGGGAACCCCGGTTCCCGCTACCGGATGACCCGTCACAATGCAGGATTCATGGTGTTGGACCGGTATGCGCATGAAAACGGGCTGTCATTCAAGCCCGGCAGAGGCAAGTTTTTTTTTGTTCTTTTGAAAAATATTCACAGCAAGTGCTGCTTGTAAAACCGACAACATATATGAACAGAAGCGGTTTTGCGGCAGTGCAGATAGAAGATCTTTATGATTTGAGACCCGAGGATATGCTTATTGTAATGGATGATTATCATATAAAACTCGGGGAAATGCGGCTCAGGAAAAAAGGGTCATCAGGCGGACACAATGGTCTGAGGTCAATTATTGATATGACCGGTACAGATGAGATACCGCGCCTTAGAATCGGTATCGGCCCGCCGGATATGAATAATACAGTTGATTTTGTATTGAGTGAATTTGACAATACGGATGGATTGAAGCATATAGTAGAAGATGCTTCAGATGCATTGGATACGATAATTAAGCATGATATGGATTATGCAATGAATATGATCAATCAAAGGAGAATTGATGAATGAGATAATGATGTCAATTGCAGCATCCCTCTCAGGATTGGTCTTTGTCAGCATACTTGTGATCAATATGCTGAAACAGGACCAGGGTGATGACAAGGTGCAAGGGCTCTCCCTGCTGATTCAGAAGGGCGCCAGTGCATTTATGAAACGCGAGTATATGTATGTATCTGTTGTGGTTATTATAATAACCATTGTCATAGTCATTGCCCCGTTTATAAACAGCAATATAGGTATTGACTACAGAACAGCCATTGCATTTGTTTTCGGTGCTGTTGTTTCGGGACTGGCCGGCTATATTGCCATGTGGGTAGGGACAAGAGCAAACGGCAGGACGACAGAAGCTGCCTCAAGGGGGCTCATACCGGCAATACGCCTCTCCTTTACAGCAGGAGCAACTACAGGACTCACAATAAGTTCAATATCACTCATGGGACTGACAATACTGTTTATGATATACAAGGGTTCGCCCCAGGTATTGAACGGTTATGCCATGGGTGCATCATTACTTGCTCTTTTTGCAAGAGCAGGAGGCGGCATATATACGAAAGCAGCTGATATGGGTGCTGATCTTGTAGGCAAGGTAGAGGCAGGCATACCGGAGGATGACCCGCGCAATGCAGCTGTAATTGCCGATAATGTGGGTGATAATGTGGGTGATACAGCAGGTCTGGGAGCAGATCTGATGGAATCTTATGTTGAATCAATAATCGCCACAATGGCAATTGGTGTGACTGTCGGCAATATTGTCTCACTGACTAATGCCGGTCAATTAGCGCAGAAACTCGTTGCACTGCCCCTTCTTCTTGCAAGCATAGGCCTCTTTGCTTCAATAGTAGGTGTTATATGGGTATTGCTCGGACTTATAAAGAAACCCCAGAATCTTCTCAATTCAGGTGTTTACCTCTCATCAGCATTGATGATATTAGGCTCATTCATTGCAATAAGCATTGCAGATATCAATTATGACGGGTTTATAAACAAGATGGCTCCTTTCTACGCCATTGTATCGGGTCTTGCAGCAGGCCTTATAATTGCATTTGTCAGTGAATACTATTCTTCCAGTAAATACAGACCTGTCAGGGAACTGGCTGAGTCAGCTGAGAGCGGACCGGCGATTGTTGTTGTCAATGGTCTTGCAATAGGTATGAAATCCACTATGATACCGGTTTCTGCCATTGTCATTGCCATGATTGTGGGCTTTGAGGTAGCGGGCATGTACGGAATTGCCCTTGCTGCACTCGGTATGCTCTCAACCCTCGGCATAACACTTGCAGTTGATTCATACGGGCCTGTGGTGGATAATGCAGGCGGTATAGCGGAGATGTCTCATCAGGACAAGTATGTAAGAGAGATCACTGATGAGCTTGATTCAGTCGGCAATACAACAGCTGCAATCGGCAAGGGTTTTGCAATAGGTTCAGCGGCATTTGCAGCACTGGGTCTTATCACTGCTTATATAACAACTGTGCTGAACAGCAATGGGGGCACATCTGACAGTGCTGTTAATCTGTTCTCCAATATAATAACAGACCCTTATTTCATAGGCGGACTGCTCTTTGGAGGAATGATACCTTATTTCCTCTCATCACTGCTTGCAGGCGGTGTGGGCAAGGTTGCCTTCAAAATAATTGCTGAGGTGAGAAGACAGTTCAGGGATATTGCGGGGCTTATGGAAGGGACAGCAGACCCTGAGACAGAAAAATGCGTGGCAATAGCAGCAGACGGCGCTATTAAATATATGCTGGGCCCCGGACTGCTTGCATTGCTTACCCCTGTTGCAGTGGGATTCATATTCGGCCCCATCACACTTGCCGGTGTGCTCATAGGGTCTCTCATTACAGGCGTGCAGCTCGGCATTCAGACAGCCAATTCAGGGGCTGCAATGGATAATGCAAAAAAATATATTGAAGAGGGCAATGTCGGCGGAAAGAATACTGATGCACACAGAGCAGCTATTGTCGGAGATACTGTGGGTGATCCGCTGAAAGACACAATAGGTCCGTCAATCAATATACTGATAAAACTGATGTCAATAATTGCTCTTGTAATAGCTCCGATAATAATTCAATTCGGTATACTAAACCACTAATAGGAGGATAAATTGAATAAATATGAAATGATTATCATACTTGACCCCGCACTGAAAGATGATGCTGTGAATAATAAGATGTCAATGATTGAGCAATGGATAAATGAAGAAGGCGGAAATGTGATGGATAAGAACGACAGGGGAATCCAGAAGCTCGCCCATGAGATAAACAAGACAAAACAGGGGCATTATGCCTTGATAACATTTGAGATAGACCCGGTTAAACTTGATAAGATATCGGAGGAGATGAAACTGGATGAATCCATCTGGAGGAAACTCATAAAGAGGATCAGGGGGTAGTATGACAGATAATGTGAATGTTCCCAATATCAATAATATTATTCTCTCAGGACGTCTGACAAGTGACAGTGAGATACGGTATCTCAATGACAATACCAGTGTCCTTAATTTCAGGATTGCCTCAACAAGAAGGTATCAGGATAAACAGGGAGAGTGGAAAGAGGATACGCTCTTTATAAATATTGACAAATGGGGCAGTTCCTTCAATGAACGACTCAGTGAGCGTCTCAAGACAGGTGTGCCTGTCATAGTGCAGGGCAGTCTGCGTCTCAATACATGGGAGGATAAGAATACGGGCCAGAAGAGGAGCACTTATCAGATCAGGGCTTTCCGTGTTCACATTCTTGTAAAGAATACGGAGAATCAGTATCAGGAGAATCAGTCAGGCTCGGGGAATATCAATAATCAGATTGACAAGATAGATAAAGAATTCAATGAAATTGCAGATAATGAAAATATTGGAGGTGACGATGACATTCCATTCTAGAAAGAGAAGAAAATGCAGGCTCTGTGTTGACCAGGTTGAGAGTATAGATTACAAGGATACTAATCTGCTCAAACACTACATGGACACACAGGGAAAGATCATGCCGAGGAAAGCGACAAGACTCTGTGCAAAACATCAGAGAATGGTGGCAAAGGCAATAAAACAGGCAAGGAATATTTCCCTTCTGCCCTATGTCAATGATTATATCAAATAGGAGAATTGAATGAAGATTATATTGAGAAAATCAGTGGATAATGTGGGAGACAGGGGTGATACTGTTGATGTCAAATCAGGTTTTGCCAGGAATTACCTTATTCCCAAGGGACTGGCATTCCCCTTTAGCCCCGGAAATATGAAGAGGTTTGAAGAGGAGAAGAGAAACCACAGTATTCAGGAATCAAAGAATATTGAGGAAGCAAATGCCAATAAGGATAAATTGGAAGAGGAATCAATTACAATCAAGCAGAAGGCACATGACAATGATGAACTCTACGGTTCTGTCAATGCTCAGCTTATAGCCGAAAAACTCAGGGAATCAGGCTATGAGATTGATAAGAGTGCTGTGATTCTTGATGATCCTGTTAAGAAGCTCGGTGTCTATGACATTGAGGTAAAATTACACCCGGAGGTTACAGCAGTAGTAAAGGTCTGGGTAGTGAAGGATGAATGAATTTCTCAGCAATAATCTGATGTTCACAATACTCCTGTCAGGCCATCTGACAGGAGATTTTCTTTTCCAGACAGATCTGATCTACAGGCTCAAGAAGACCTGTTTCCGCGGCCAGTTGATACATGCATTTATCAATGCAGTGATTATATCACTCCTGCTTATTGTATTCTACAGAGAAATTTCCCTTATGCTTACTGCATTGGTCATTGTGTTTATAACTCATCTGATAATTGATTATTCAAAGGTTAAACTGCCGTTCAAGAATCCGTTTGTCTTCATAATTGACCAGATTCTTCATATCGGCATACTTCTCATACTTGCACTTGCACTGAATGACAATTATTCCTCACTTCTTATAAACAGCAGTAATCTGAAGATCCCCGTCCTCATAAATACAATTCTTATTGTGTCTCTCTTCCTCAAATATCTCAATGGCTCTATCAGGAGATATATGGGCAAAGAGAAGCAGGAGGGTTTTTTCAAGGAGAATGCAGGAGCACTGGAGAGGATAATCATACTGTTTTTCGCCTATATGCACGGATTCTTCTTTATAATGATTCCCCTTATAATAATACCCCGTATTGTGTACGGTATTCACAAGGGGGATGAGTATATTTTTTATGACACATTGTTCTCAATGATAACTGCTTCACTTGCAGGCATACTCCTCAGACAGTTTACAGCAAACAGCCCGATCAGCCCGGTTGTATTCATATCAGCCCTTCTCATATTCACTGCTCTTCATACTGCTGTGGTTTTTGCCTCGGATATTATTGAAAGAGCATTCTATTGACAATTCTATATATAATAATAAAATAAGAGACAATGCAAATCTAATACAATAGGAGATAATATGAATAAAAAATATCTTATCATTATTATGGTTGTCCTGCTCACTGCAGCAGGATGCTATATGATTCCCGGCAAGATGGTTTCAGTGCCGGACCTGACAATCAGTATTCCTCTGGGTGACACCACAGTCACTGTGGCTCAGGCAGCCCTGGAGGATACCCAGCATATATCAATAATAGGCGACACTGTCTTTGCTCAGACCAAGACGCGGTCAAGAACCGATATACCGTCAATACCGGCAGGTTCGTTGAGGATATCCATTGATATTGAGGAATTGATACCTGAGGATATCATTGATACAACCTCCGACTCTACATCTTTCACTTCCACTATTGACAGGATAAGCAATTTTGTAACAATCTACGGTGAATTCTCGGATACTGCTTCAGGCAGAATCCATCATCTTGTAACCAATAGAAGAAATGATACTATTTATAATAGTACAGTGAGTATTGAAATACCATCAGGCAGCTATGATTCAACAGCCCCATTTGAAGAGATACTGACAATCAATGATTTTCCATTCGGGGATTACAGGCATGATATTGACATTGTTGTTGACAGTGCTGATTATACAATGCGGAGGGCTGAATCTTATTCGCGGATGGCTCTGAGTTTTGACCTGGCAGGCGATCAGGTGGTTATACTGGCAAGGAAGCAGGGACTCATATCACCCCCTGATTCAACAGCCCTTGACCTGATAAACAGTGTGGAGATCAATCTTGATGTAACTAACCGCATGCCTTTCAGAGCAGATCTCATAGTAAATTTATATAATGGAAGCATTGATTCTCTGGAAGATCTTCAAGATACACTTGAATTGCTTTCCAATCCGGTTTTGACATCAACATTCTCTATCCCGTGCGCACCTATTGACCCGACAGGCAGAACATTGAATAAGGACACCTTTCATTATGAAATAAAACTGGATGAAACTCTGCGCGAATTGTTTGTATATGATAAAATGTATTACAAGGCAAGACTTGAAATTCCGCCTTACACTGACGAGAATGGTGATACAATAGTCAATTCATTTGTATTGCCGACTGATTACATGACACTCGGCGGGTATATTGTTGTCAATTTTGACCTGGATGACAATAAACTCTCGGATGAGAATAAAATATTCGGCGGGGAGGAGTAATGAGACGCATTATAATTTTACTGTTTATTATTCTAATCTCGGCAATAAGCATATCTGCAGATGATGTTTACATGGACTCCCCGTTCAATACAGGGTCCAATGCACTGTTCTACAATCCGGCATTCCTGGGCAGACAGGATGTGCCTAAAAATGCAGTTGATTTCTACAGGTTTGACCTGGGATTCACCAATAATCTCATTTCACCGGATTTCACCAATTATCTCTTCCCCAATTCGGGTAATACAGACATAGATATATGGAGAGAACTTGACAGTGAGTCGGGAATGAATGATACAATAACAGATGAGAAGAAACAGGCAATACTCCGTTCAATAGGTGATTATTTCTATCTCAGCCCCACAACATCACTTGCTCTGTCACCGGTACTGCCGCTTAATATCAAGATAGGCAATTTTGCATTCGGCCAGAAGAATTATGTGGGTGAACTGACCCATCTGCCTGCTGATATGTTCCAGCTGCTCCTCTACGGCAATGAATTTGACAATACATATGATTTCAGTGACCTGCATCTTGATGCTCAGGCATATATGGCATTCTCTACAGGACTGGGTGCTGAAATACCCATGGACAACGGCATGTCAGTTAATTTCGGTATCTCCGGCTCTTATCTTGCAGGATTCAGTTATTTTGAAGTGGATGCTGATTCCACTGTCCTGGAATCCGAGACAAGCCATTTGAGACAGACATCGTATCTCACAGTGAAGTACGGTCTGCCGATGCCGCTCTATCTGGACAGTATGTATTATGATGAGACCTACAGAGAAAATTTTGCACCTGACATCAATGGTGAGAATCTATTCCCGCCGCCGGGAAACGGGTTTGACCTCAATATCGGTCTTGCTCTTAATCTGACTGATGAACTGCTCCTTGAAACATCGTATAATCATGCAATATCAAGGGTTTACTGGGGCAATACAGGCAAGGAATACACTGTTATAATGAAGACAGACAGTATCAATGCTGCATATATATACGGACAGTATGATGCACTGAACAGTGATTCGTCCATAAGCGGTGATGACATACAGGAGATTCTTATGGACTCGCTGCTCTATGACACAATAATAATGGAGGAGGATGAACTTGTCTCCATTCTTGAACCGCAGTTCAATCTCGGCATACTCTATCATATGAAATATCTCCCCCTGTCAACATTTATCAGATACACGCAGGGATTCAAGAATACTGCTTTCAGTTCTGTCTATCCCAAATTCACTGCAGGTGTTCAATACACGATGTGGAGATGGCTCCTTCTGGAAAGCGCATTTGCATTCGGAGGCAGGGAGAAATTCCAGTTCAATGTAGGGTTCGGACTCAATTTTGACAAATATACGACAGACATTCAGTTCACGCAGGACAGGGGCGTATTCCAGTACAACAAGGGACTGCATCTTTCACTCAATGCAGGACTGCATTCAACAACATACGGCAGATTCAGCGGAACTGTGATTGACTCTGTTACAAAAGAACCCCTTATTGCAAAACTCACTGTGAGGAGAAACAATGCTCCGGGCATTGACACATTGATAACCGATTCAACAGGATATTTCAGCAGGAATTACAGGAATACACGCCTCTCAGTAATGGTCACAGCAGAAAATTACGACACTATTGTGGACTCTATGGATATACTGAGAAGGGATGATATTGAGAGACTCTACAAACTCAATCCTGCAGGCGGACGTCTGCTTGTCAAGGTCATTGACGGGGTTTCAAAGGATATCATGCCCAATACAATGGTCATATTCTCTGATGACACACTCTATACGGATTCAATGGGTACAGTGGAAAAGAGACTGGAAGAAGGCGAGAATGTTATTGTTGTGAAAGCAGAGAATAAGGTGGACAATGTCTTTACCATTGAAGTGGAGGAAGGCAAGAATTATTCCAAGCTTGTCAAGATGATGCCTCTCTACGGTAAATTCAGGATATTCACATACAATGCAAGCACGGGCGACCCTGTGGAATCCGCAGTCACGATACACACAACTGATATGAAGACCACTGTTGATTCCATAAATACAGGTGATGACGGCAAGGTTGACTCAAAGCCTATCAAGAAGGGCAATTACAATCTGCATATAATACCCCTTGAGGAACGCTATATTGAACAGGATAAATACAATGTTGAAGTGAAGGGCGGTTATATCAAACAGGTTGATGTTGCACTGCTCAAGGAGAAGATGGTATTTGTATTCAACAATATACTATTTGATTTCAATAAAGCATCATTGAGACCCGAGTCTCATGTTGTTATTGATTCACTGGCAACAATAATGCAGGAAAGTCCCTCAATCAGGGTTGAGATCGGCGGTCATACTGACACGAGGGGTTCGTCAAGCTACAATAGGAAATTATCCCAGGCAAGAGCCGAATCAGTGCGCAATTACCTGATAAGCCAGCACGGCATTGATCCTGCAAGGATTACTGCAATAGGATACGGTGAGGACAGACCCATTGTCTATCCTGAGGAAACAGAGGCGGATTATCAGAAGAACAGAAGGGTTGAATTCACGGTTCTGGGTAATCAGTAATTATTAAACAGAAGGGGTATCTCTTATGGGTTTGAAGGATAAACTGAAGAAATGGTTTTCGCAGAAATCCACCCTGCTCAAGGGCGGAGGAGAAGCGGCTATTGAAAAACAGAAGCAGAGAGGCAAACTCTTTGCAAGAGACAGAATCACGCATCTTCTGGACAAGGACACATTTGTGGAGACCGACCTCTTTGTTGAGCACAATGCAAAGGATTTCGGTCTGGATAAGAAGCATCTGCCTGCTGACGGTGTTATTACAGGATACGGGAAAATAAACGGCAGAAAGATATGTATCTTTGCTCAGGATTTCACTGTTGCAGGCGGTTCACTCGGTAAGATGCATGCAATGAAGATAACAAAGATCATGGATCTTGCAGCAAAGATGGGTGTGCCTGTTATCGGGCTCAATGATTCGGGCGGCGCGCGCATTCAGGAAGGTGTGGATGCACTTGCAGGCTATGGCGACATATTCTTCAGGAATTCCCGTTACTCCGGTGTAATACCCCAGATATCAGTTGTACTGGGTCCCTGTGCCGGCGGTGCTGTTTATTCACCTGCATTGATGGATTTTGTCTTTGTCGTGGACAAGGTCTCAAAGATGTTCATAACAGGCCCGCAGGTAATAAAGAGTGTTATAGGCGAGGACATCTCAATGGAGGAACTGGGCGGAGCAATGACGCATTTCAAGAAAACAGGCAATGTCCATTTCCTAGCAGAGAATGAGCATCAGTGTTTTGAGAGGATAAGGGAATTGCTCTCTTATCTTCCTGACAATTTCAAGAAACCTGTTCCCCGCCTGGAAGCTGCAGAGCCCCGTACAGGCAATATTGACGATATTATTCCCAAAGACCCCAAAGAACCCTATGATGTGAGGGACGTTATCAGGGCAATTGTGGATGATTCCGGTTTCCTAGAGGTCCAGGCAGGCTGGGCTGCGAATATTGTTGTCGGATATGCGCGACTGGAAGGCAGGACTGTCGGTATTATTGCAAATCAGCCGGATATGCTTGCCGGTGTGCTTGATGTGGATTCTGCAGACAAATCATCGCGTTTTGTAAGAACATGCGACAGTTTCAATATCCCCCTGCTGTCACTTGTTGATATGCCGGGTTATCTGCCGGGCATTGATCAGGAACACTCCGGTGTGATAAGACACGGTGCCAAGCTTCTATTCGCATATTCCGAGGCAACAGTACCCAAGATCACATTGATACTGAGAAAGGCATACGGAGGCGGATATATTGCCATGTGCAGCAAGCATCTAGGCGCTGACCTTGTTTTCGCCTGGCCTACTGCAGAGATTGCTGTAATGGGTCCCCAGGGTGCTGCCAATATTATATTCAGGAAAGAGATACAGAGTTCAATCAATCCGGAAAAAACCCGGCAGGAGAAGATTGATGAATACATTGAAAAATTCGCCAATCCCTATGTGGCAGCTTCAAAGGGTTATGTTGACGGTGTCATCAATCCGGATTCAACAAGAAAAACCCTAATCAATGCTTTTGAGATGTGCAGTGAGAAAAATGAAATTCTGCCTGATAAGAAGCATTCCAATATGCCGGTATAATTATTATGGGTAAGAAAAAAGAGATCAATATAAATTATGACAGGTACAAAACCAATATACCTGATGACATGCAGAACGAGAAGTACACGCCTCAGACAGAGACAAGGAAGGTGCTCAGAGCAGTTATTCCCGGCACTGTACTTGATATTGAGGTGTCTGAAGGCGACAGTGTGAAGAGAGGCGACTGCCTGCTCATACTGGAGGCAATGAAGATGCGCAACAGGATATATGCAGAGAGAGACAGTGTAATCAAGAGTATTAATGTCAAAACAGGTGAACAGGTACCAAAGGATCATATTCTTTTGACTTACAGATAATCCCCGGAGGAATAATGTGCGGATTTTTTGCAATAGTATATAATAAAAGGAATCCCCAATTGGGGAATATACTGAAAAGGGCAGGGGGGAAACTCTCATACAGGGGGTATGATTCAACAGGCATTGCTGTTTTTGAAAAAGACGGCAAATACGGGATATATAAAGACAAGGGGCATGTGGATGATGTTGCCCTGCGCCTCGGATTCGGCAATTACGGGGGATACAAGGGCATTATCCAGCTGAGATGGGCAACCTACGGCAAACCCTCAAAGAGGAATTCTCAGCCCCACAGTGATTGTACAGGTGATTATGTTGCTGCCCATAACGGCAATATAATCAATGTCCACCATTTGTTCAGGGAATTGACTGAGGAGGGGCATTCAATCAGAAGCAAGAATGACGGAGAGGTTGTAGTCCACATAATGGAAGAGGGACTGAAGACAAAGAATCTTAATGATGCTGTCAGATATACTTATGAGAGGATAAAGGGCGATTATGCCTACTGTTTCACTGACAGGAATGACCGCCGCATCACTGCTGTGAAGAAGGGTTCATCACTCTTTGCGGGAATAGGCGATGGTTTTATATGTGTGTCCAGTGATTATTATGCAATACTGGACCATACAGACAGGATTGTGTTTATAAATGACGGAGAGATGATCAATTTCTCCCATGACCATTTCACTGTCAGTGATATACTGACAGGCAGGAAAAAGAAAAGAAGAGCCAAAAGGAATAATGTTGATGCGGAAATTATGGAGAAAGAACCGTATGATTCATTCATGGAAAAGGAAATAAGCGAAGTGCCGCTGAAACTTGAGACATTGAGGGAGTACTATCTCTCCACAAGGAATCTCAGTAAACTCCGCAGAATACTCAGCAGCTCTCATCTCAATATCACAGGGTCCGGCACATCCTATAATGCAGCTTTTCTCGGTACTTATTTCATGAACAGGATTGCAGGCCTTGATGTGGGTACTTATCTGCCATCTGAAATAAGCGACAGGCTGAGGTATATCAATAAACACAACAGTAATCTTATGGTTGTCACGCAGAGCGGGGAGACCAAGGACATAAAGAATGCAATAGATGTCTTCCGCTCTTATTCCGATGGGAAGATAATAGGAATGATAAATAACCTCGGTTCAACCATAGCAGTAATGAGTGATTTTGTGCTGCCGACAATATCCGACATGGAGATCAGTGTGCCTGCAACAAAGACATTCATCAATCAAATTGCTCTTTTTTATATCATATCGCTCTATATGTCCGGTATGAAGATGAAGGATATTGACAGCAAACTTGACATACTGATAAAGTATATTTCATCTGTAAAGCGTGAAGACAGCAGTATAAGGATGTTTGCTGATAAATTAACCGGCAAACGCAATATGCATGTTCTCGGTTATTCACTGACTTATCCGGTGGCTCTTGAGAGTGCATTGAAGATGAAGGAGGTTAATTACAAGCATATAGAGGCAATGCATTCATCCGAATTCAAACACGGGCCCCTTGCACTCATATCGCGCGATTATCCTGTTATTCTGATAACAACCAGAAGGGATAAGCACTACACATTATCGCATATCAATGAGATACAGACAAGGAAGGGGCAGATATTCTGCATCTGCCAGCCGGATGAGGATTTGAGGAATAATGCTGATTTCACACTGGAGATTGACATAGATGATGAGAACCTCTTTGCCATTGCCGCTGCATATGTAATGCAGACAGTAGCACTGCAGATTGCCTATAACAAGGGCATTGACCCCGATAAACCGAAGAATATTTCCAAAACAATAACTGTTGACTGAATATGAGATTCACATATAGTGCAATATTCATCTTAGCCCTCCTGCTCTTTGTGCCTGCTGCAGGTGCGGATTATTTCAACCCTGCTCTTGTAGAGAAAAATATATCAGATGATTTCATAGACCTCTCTATTGACAACAGTTATCTGTCATTATGCACATCTCTTCTCTACAGTAAATCAATGGATAATTATTCAGTGAGTGCAGGTCTGGGGCTTGAGAATTACGGCAGTATTGATATAACAGCTCTGCCAGACAGCAGTATGCCTGTTTCAGAGACCAATATACCCTACAGCATGCAGACAGTATCCCTTAACCGTGTATTTATGCCTGTCTCCATTCTCTTCAGGCAGAATGATTCATTTATCTGGGGTATTGAGAATATCTTTTCCTACACGGATCTGTACAGTGCGCATTTTTTCACCAATACAGTCAATGCAATTGTGATTATAAAGGGGGATTCTTACTCCGGTGCAGTGAAGGTGAGGGATGTTTTCACTGAAGCGGGACTGATGGGGAATAATTTGGGGTTATACGGATTCCCCGCACTGCAGATGGAATACACAAGAAGCATTATTTCAGATGAGCTGTGGAATGCAGATATCGGAATCAGTATTGAAGCAGGAAGAAATGATATGATACAGCCGCAGTACACTGCAGGCAAATACGGGTTTTCCCGCTCCCTTGTTATCAGCGGGGAATTCAGGTCAATGGGTTTCAGAGTCAGTATCCTGGGCCCTGCTGTCATTATGGAGGGTGATTTGAGATACAATGACATCAGATTCACTGCTGGCTATTCCGGGAGTAATGAACTGAATCATTATTATGCCGGAGTCAGGTTCTACCTATGATTTTCAATGTCAATCTGAAGAGTGATTATTCCGGGAGGAAGAGGGCTCTGCTTTTGTCTCTGATTATACCCGGCTCAGGACAAATATACAGGAGACGGATTTCCGGCTTATTTTTCATACTCTTTGAGATACTGCTCATTCTTTTCCTTGTCTTTATAGGCAAAAGCGATATATACGGCAATGGCCTCATTATTGCCGGATTTCTGATATTCCACATCATCAGTGCTGCTGATGCATTCGCAGGCCCGCACCGTCTGCATGCACCATGCAGACAGGCATGCCCGGCCCGCATCAATGTGCCGGCATATACAGGTCTTATTGCAGACAGGAGATTTGAGGAGGCAAAGGCTGTAATTAAGAGGAGAATGCCGTTTGCATCCGTATGCGGAACAATATGCAATGCCCCGTGCGAGGTGAAGTGCATAAGAAGCGGATATGACAGCAGTGTCATGATAATGAATCTGAAGAAGACCACTGCGGAATATGAAGAATCAATAACACTTCCCCCCCTGTCTGAGCCGCGCAGAAGGGCTGCAATAGTGGGGGCAGGTCCGGGCGGATTATCGCTTGCGCATTTCCTCTCCCGGCTCAATATACATTCAACTGTTTTTGAGAAAGAGAGTGAACCCGGAGGCCTCCTCAGATACGGCATACCGTCATTCAGGATTGACATACTGGATATACTGATGGATATTGAGAACATACTGGAATCTGAACTTATTGAACTGCATACTGACACTGAGGTGGGGAAGGATATAAGCATGGATGAGATTGAGAAAGACTTTGATTATACTGTACTCGCTTCGGGCAATAATCAGTATGTCTGTCCTGACCGCAATATAATGCCTCAAGGCAATATATATCCCGGATTATTGTTCCTCAGAATGATAGCAGAGGATAATATCCCTGAGATTGGCCGCAATGCGGGAATCATAGGGGGAGGCAATGTTGCTATGGATGTTGCCAGATCACTGGTGCGCCTCGGCGCACGGACAACGGTTTTTTACAGAAACAGTGCTGAATGCATGAAGGCATCAGAGGAGGAGATAGAGGAGGCAATTGAAGAGGGTGTGAGTATAAAGGCAATGCACAGTGTGGAGTCAGTTGATAACAGCAGCGGCGCGCTTGTTGTATCCTTCAGGGACAAGACCCAAGACCGGACAGTTGATTATGAGCTTTCATCACTCTTCTATGCAACAGGACAGGAAATGACACTTGATTACTGCAAGAGGGACATAAGCCCCAAAGGCGGGTTCAAGACCAATATGCCCAATGTATTTATTCTCAGAGACAGTGGCACTATTGTTGAAACAGTCCGTAATGCTCAGATTATTGCATCACATATAAACAGGAAGGTGAGGCCTTTCTCATCATTGCTTTTCAACTGGTTTGAGAAAATAGATTACAGTCCTGATCTGAGAAAGATACCGGGCGGGGCATTCAATTACAGCAGGCCCAAGCAAGTCCCCCGCATAGATCTGATAAATATGGATATTGAAGACAGGAAGAATTCATTCTTCAAGACAAAGAGGGACCTGACATCTGAGGAATCCGTCAGCCAGGCGAAACGCTGCCTGAGATGTCACCTGAAGACGCGGCTTCCCTTTGACTCCGATTAAATAAAGGGATATTTGAAGAAACAG
This sequence comes from bacterium, assembly GCA_046484245.1. Classification (GTDB taxonomy): domain Bacteria; phylum Hydrothermota; class 32-111; order 32-111; family 32-111; genus JAXHVG01. The sequence continues at coordinate 41,136 of JAWOBN010000036.1, forward strand.
AACCGTGCGGGCACACATCAATACATCTCATACACCTTATGCAGTCAAGATGGGCTGTATCCCTGTAAATGGCAATATCCATCGGACAGTGATTGAGGCAGTTATTGCACTCAGTGCAGGCATTGGGTTTTGAAGGATCCTTATGCACATTGATTTTGAGCAGTGATATCCTGTTGAATAATCCGTATATTGCGCCTATCGGGCAGAGTGTTACGCAGAAAAATCTCTTCATTGTAATGGACCCTGCTATAAATATAATGAAAAACATGTATTTTAGTGTGAAGAAGAACCCGATTGAACTGATAAGCATGGGCTGCATGAGGATTTGCCATATGCTTGCCTCGCCTGTACCTGCAGGGCATATGAATTTGCAGAAGAATGGTTCATGCCAGAATATGGGTATCAGTATTGTGAGACCGAGAACCACGTATTTGAAGTATCTCATGAAGCCGGGTATTGTTATCTTGATTGACTTTATCTTGTAGAGCAGTTCCTGAAACATGCCGAAGGGGCAGAGCCAGCCGCAGACAAACCTGCCTGAAATAAGACCGATAATGCCGAAAAAACCGATTATGAAAAACGGTATGACACCCATCTTCAATGTCTGCTGGAATGAACCTATAGGGCATGAACCCCATGCAAGGGGACAGGAGTAACAGTTCAATATCGGGACACAGACCTTTTTGAGGCTGCCCTGATACATGAAATCCCTTTCAGCAGGATTTATTCCGGGATAACTGTTGAACAGTATGGTGAAAAATACCTGTGATATCCGTCTCATTAAGATATACCTATGCAGTCAAGACAGAGGAATTTGCCGAATTGTTCAATAAGCAGGAAATCATTGTTCACTATCCCTATTACTGTGAGTGCTATGAATATGATGGAGAGAATGGTGAATATTACCACCTTTTTCTTATTCATTATGAAACTCCGTTTCTGTTTCTTCCAATACAGACCTGCCTGTTAATTCATTATTCATATAAATATCCATACTGCCCGGAATTTGAAGATAATCCGTGACAGTATGATAATCACTCATAATAACCGAAAGGACTGCCCCTTCAGTACTCATGACGATCTTCACGGGACAGTACGAGTCCCTGTCAAGGAACAGTGAATCAACAGCATTATTTTTGTTGACTATTGTTATAATGCTGTCATCTGTTATTATCTCTGCAGCACTGTCTATAAGTGACTCAATATCATGCCCCCTGTAAATATTGTCTGGTGAAAACATCAGGCCTGACTGCTTCCTGCCGGAAATATATGATGCAGCCGGATTATCCTGCCTGATGACACTCCGGGTAATCAATGAATCATTAATGTCGGGAAAATAATAGACAGTGGTGATGCTGAGTGAATCCATATAGTCATCAGTTGTGAACCTTGCTGAATACGGATTCTCATCATCAATGAAGTCAGCAGAATACACTGTGTGCAGAACACTGACATGCCTATGGGTCATCTGCCCGCAGTAATCATATCTGTCCTTTATACTGTCTAAAATATCCGCATTCACTAATACTGACATAATGAAAAGACATAGAATACCAATAAACTTCTTCATTCAACAGTAACGGATTTTGCCAGGTTTCTCGGTTTGTCAACATCAAGGCCTCTCATCACAGCAATCTCATAGGCGAATATCTGAAGGGGTATTATTGACAGAATGGGTGTCAAGACCTCTTCTGTAGCAGGTATGAAGATAATGTCCTCAAGGATTTTCTTTATCTCTCTGTCATTTTCCGTGGCAATGGCAATAACATGCCCCTTCCTTGCCTTTATCTCCCTGATATTATTTATTACTTTATCATATATACTGTCTTTCAGTGCAATGACAAATGCCGGCATCCTTTCATCAATCAGAGCTATAGGACCGTGTTTCATTTCTGCTGCAGGATATCCTTCAGCATGAATATACGATATCTCCTTGAGTTTCAATGCGCCTTCAAGTGCAACTGGGAAATTGAAGCCCCTTCCCAGATAGAGGAAATTGGTATGTTTATAGAGTCCCTTGGAGAGTTTTCTTATGAATTTTCTGGATTTGAGTATGCTTTCAATCTTGCCCGGCAGTTCCTCAATATGATTGATAAGGTCAAGCCCTTTCTCAAATGAAAGGGACTGTTTCCTGCCCAGCAGCAGGGCAATGAGTATGAGAACCATTACCTGGGATGTAAATGCCTTTGTTGATGCAACACCTATTTCAGGGCCTGCATGCATATATACACCTGCATCAGTTATTCTGGCAATTGTTGAGCCCACAACATTGCATATGCCCAGAACAGTTGCCCCTTTGCGTTTTGCCTCATTCACTGCAGCAATAGTGTCTGCTGTCTCTCCCGACTGGGTAATGGCAAAAACCACAGTATCCTTGTTGACAATGGGGTTTCTGTACCGGAACTCGGATGCATAATCCACTTCAACCGGTATATTGGTGAATGTCTCAAAGAGATATTTGCCTATCTGTGCAGCATGCCACGATGTACCGCAGGCAGTGAGTATAATGCGTTTGGCACTCATTATCTTGTCCGTATATTCACTGATGCCATTGAGCCGGGCAGTTGCATTTTCCCTGTCCAGTCTGCCCCTCATTGTGTTTTTGATTGTCTTGGGCTGTTCGTATATCTCCTTTAGCATAAAATGGGGATATCCCCCTTTCTCAATTTCTGATATGGTCATGTCTATCTCAGTGAATTTCGGGTCGGTTATGGAATTTGACAGTATATTGGCAATACTTATGTCATCACTGGTTATGCGGGCTATTTCACCGTCTTCAAGATAGAGAACCTGATTGGTATGCGCCACAATAGCGCTTGCATCAGATGCAACGATCATTTGACTGTCGGATTTGCCGATTACAATCGGGCTGCCCATTCTTGCTGTTATTATCTCTTCGGGATTCAAGCTTGAGACAACAAGAATGCCGTAGGTTCCCTTTACCTTTTTCAATGCCTTTTCCACAGCAATGAACAGGTCATCCTCCATGAATTCCTCTATGAGATGCACCAGTATCTCTGTGTCTGTCTCTGATTTGAATTTATGCCCCTGTTTCTCCAGATAATTCTGCAATGACTGGTAATTCTCTATAATGCCGTTATGGACAAGAGCAATTTCATCCTTACAGTCCGTATGGGGATGCGCATTGATATCATTGGGTTCACCGTGTGTTGCCCATCTTGTATGGCCTATGCCTGTATGCCCTTTATAGGAATCAGGAGGCATGCTTTTTTCAAGGTCTATTATCTTGCCGGATTTCTTGATTACATTGAGGGAATTGTCCTCGCATATCACTGCAATGCCTGCTGAATCATAGCCCCTGTATTCCATTCTCTTAAGTCCTTCCAAAATAATATTGGAAGCATTCTTATCACCTATATATCCGATTATTCCGCACATTCAACAACACCTCTTATTCTACTGAATTGTTTATTCCATTCTTCTTCATTCTCAAATTCACCAATAATACGCATAACAGGTTCAGTGCCTGATTTGCGGATATGTATGAATCCCTCATTGAATTGATATCTTGCCCCGTCCGCGTCATTGAAATCAGCATCAGTGTAGATCTCTCTTATACTCTCAAAGATACTGTCATCAGACAGCGGATATTTTTTCTTCTGCATATACAGTGCAGGTAAGTTGTCAATCATCTCATCAAGTGTTGAGGGTGATTCCGCGAGCATCTGTATAAGTACAGCTGAAGCAACAAGACCGTCCCTTGTTTTATTTACCTCAGGCAGTATCACGCCGCCATTGCCTTCTCCGCCTATTAC
>JAWOBN010000040.1:0-4967 GCA_046484245.1 bacterium
ATTCCCGGAAGCAAAGTGGGCATCACCTAATGCAGCCAATGCCTCTACCTGCATCCGTCCCTGTCGACCGACCAACTGTTCAAGTGCGGCAATGGCCCTGTCATGGCGCCCTATCTGCTGCTGGGATATTTCATAGCGGGATTTCTCAATCTCATATTAAGCAGGGATTTTGTCTATAAGAATCTCTCGGGAAGAGGCATACTTTCAATACTCAAAGCAACACTGCTGGGCATACCGATGCCGCTCTGTTCCTGCGGTGTGATTCCTGTTTCAGCACATCTTGAAAAGCAGGGGGCTTCCAGGGGCTCTGTCATGTCCTTCCTCATCTCAACACCCACATCTGGTGTGGACTCCATATTTGCAACCTACGCACTCCTCGGCCCATTCTTTGCCTTGATAAGGCCCATAGCATCATTTGTAGGAGGAATAACTGCAGGTCTTGTAAGCAATAGAGTAACCCGTGAAGAAAAACAAGAGACAGATACAGTCGCCCCTGTGTGCGATATTGCAGTAGAAGAGGAGTCAAAATCAGTCCTGAGTAAAATAACGAATGCTTTGAGATACGGGTTCTTTGAACTGGTGGAAGATACATCAAAATGGCTTATTATTGGTATTATTGCAGGAGGTCTCATATCATTCTTTGTGCCTGTGGAATTTGCCCAGAAGTATCTCTCAAACGGATTCATATCATATCCACTGATGCTTCTCATTGCTGTGCCGATGTATGTGTGCGCCACAGGATCAATACCCATTGCAGCAGCACTTATTCTCAAGGGCATGTCACCCGGTGCAGGACTAATATTCCTCATAGCAGGACCTGCTACCAATACTGCGACAATATCATTCATTGCAGGCAAGCTGGGGAAAAAGGCAGTGATTATCTATCTGTCAACAATTATGGCAACAGCAGTGATATTTGCCCTTATTACAGACTTTTTCTTCGCATCTGTGCTCAGTAATACGGACCTGACACCAGGTGCAATGAATATGCTGCCTCTCTATCTGAGGAATGCTGCAGGCATAGTACTGCTTGTACTCCTTGCAAGGGTGTTTTTAGTGAGAATTATCGGAAGAATGAAATCAAAAACAGCGGGAGGAGAAATGTATACACAGATTAAGGTCTCTGATATGACATGCCAGCATTGCGTAAAGACAATAAAGAAAGCCCTGTCTGAGATAGAGGGGATTGAGGATATTGTCATTGACCTTGACAAAGGCATAGTCAATATCAAGGGAGATTTCAATAGAAAGAAGGCTGAAAAGGTAATCACTGAGGCAGGATATACTGTAGAGTAAATTAAAGAGGGGCACCTGCCCCTCTTTTCATTTATTATTTACCTGACTGAAAATATACTTCCTCATAGGGCTGAACGACCACAAATCCCTCACCCTTGAAAGCCATCTGAAACGATTCACCACTGCCTCTTCCGACAAATGTCTTGAATGACACATCTGTCTTGATTTCAGGAGAAAGCGAGGCGCTCCATGCAACTGTTGCATTGGGATCAGTAAATACCGGATTGCCGGGTGTTACCTCTAAACTGACAGGATTGCCGTGTGATGTAATGGCTATCATGCCTTCACCCTTCAGCGATATATTGAATAGACCGCCTGCCATCATGCCTGCTACCTTTTTCATCATCTTTATATCCCATTCAACCTTATCTTCAAAAGCCAGTATATCATTGCCATTGACAACAATCTCATCACCCTGAAGGTTTATTACAGCTATCTTCTTTCCGTCATCAGCAAGATAGACCTGACCCTTGCCCTCTGCCTTTGTCAGGTGCGTGCCTTCTCCGGAGAATGCCTTTTTGAGGAATTTGCCTATACCGTGTTCCAGTGCACCCTCCCTTGTAAATTTCACATCACCTCTGTAGCATATCATTGAACCCATCTTTGTCCAGACAGTGCCGTCAAGATTTATTTCAATCATCTTTGATGTTTCCAGTTCAAATACACCCTGGCCCTTGTCTGTCTGCTGTGTCTTTTTGAGGAATTCATCAATTGAATAACGCGGCATAATACCTCCTTGCCTTGATTTCAATTATCATAGCATATCTGTATCAGTATGAAAAGAGAACTGTAAACTTCTGTCATAGATAAAAAATATCTAAATTGATAAATAGTAAAGCTTACATATGGCACTTAAATTGTATGTGTAACATAGTGAAGGTTCTTTCGTATAATAAAGAAAACCAGGAGGCTTGATGTTTAATCTACTAACCCTTTTAACAGTATTCTTAACAATTCAGAGCCCGGCGGAGATACCGGTATTTGAACAGCCCCCCGTAATTGACGGTAAAATGGAATCTGTCTGGCAGCAGGGTGTTGTTTATAATGAGTATTTTCAGGAAATACAGCCTGTATTTGACGCAGAGCAGAAGGAGAACACAGAGATATATATGGGGCATGACACTGAGAATCTGTATATATTGTTCAAGTCAAATCAGGATACATCATCATTTATTGAGAAAAAATGCGTCAGGGATGAACAGGTAGGTCAGGATGCAGTGGGTTTTCTTATTGACCCGATGGGTAATTTGCAGGAGGAGTATCTTGTAATTATCGGTCTTTCCGGATCAATAATGGATCTGAGGAAAGTCCTGTCCAAGGGCGGACTCAATGAGGATATGACATGGGACAGTGATATTGAATATGCTGTAGGGAAGAATGAAGACGGATATACAGTGGAGATCAGACTGCCTTTCAGCAATTTCAGAAGATCAGGCGGCAATGAGATGAAATGGAATATGAATTTTTTCAGAAGAATAGAGCACAGTAAATCACAGGGCATTATGTTTCCCATAGAAGATCTTGTCAGTGATGCAGAACTCAAATCACTCAGACCATTCAGGATAAGAGACATTGAAATAAGCAGGGAAAAGACGGATATTGTCCCATACGGTATTTACGGGGCAGAGGTCAATGGCATAACCGATACATACGGCAATGCGGGAGTTGATGTGAAGATTCCTGTCAGTACAACAGGTGTTGTCAATCTGGCTTTCAATCCGGATTTTTCACAGCTGGAAGGCGACCCACTCAAGGCTGATTTCAATAATGAATATGCGCTGTATTACAGTGAATACAGGCCATTCTTCATTGAAGAGCGCGCTGTATTCAGATCAGACAAGGAAATCTATTATTCAAGGGCAATTCAGAATCCGTATCTTGCAGGGAGATACACATATAAGGATAAGAGTAATCAGGCAGGTGCAATCATTGCCTATGACCAGCATGACAGCAATATAGGCAATACCAATGCATATGCCGGCATACTCAGATACAGGCATAAATTTGAAAAGAATTCAATGGGAACAATGTTCTCTATTAGAAGAGACAATGACAGTTTGTACAATAATGCAGTGTTCTCTGTTGACGGGCAGGCATATATGCCGGGCAATATAAGGTTGGATTACAGTGCCGGCCAGTCATATATTGACGATGATTCCATTACCCTGGGCTATTACTATGATGCATATATGTCATACGGCAGTAATGCATGGAATGCAATAATACATCTTGGCGGAATGTCACCTGATTTTTATAATGATCTCGGATATATTACAAGAAAGAATAAGCATTATTTCGGGGGATATATAGGCAGGTCATTCTACTTTGACAGTAAAATAATACAGAGAATTACAATAGCAGATGACTTCGGTTCATATGCAAAATGGGACAGACCTCAGGAATTCATAATGGAAGCAAGTGATTCTGTTGATTACTTCAGCAATACAAAAATCAATGTCTACTTCCTGAGAGCATCCATGGCACAGACATCATTCAATTATATGAAGAAGAGGGTCAATGGTTATTCCGATATGGTCACAGCATACAATTTCCATCAGTACTTCAATATCTTCTTCACAGATCAAATTTCTGCTGATATGACACTGAAAAAGGGGTATGAAATTGATTTTAATTACGGCCGCGCAGGCATTGTCAATCTCGGGGTTGCCAATGTTTATTACAATCCCATACCCCAGCTCAAGTTCAATGCAGGAGCCTATGCCGGCAATCATCTCTCCAATCCTGAAACCAATCCCCAAAGTCCCTCTGAAATAAATGATCCCTCACAGCAGTGGTTTGCATATACAGCTGATGCAGGCGTGTCATACAATCCTGTCAATGAACTCTCCTTCAAATTTGTAGCAGAGAGGGTCAATGTGGATTTCACGGAGGGTTATTATCCCGAGTCCATGTTTGTCAATGATACAGGCAGCAGCAATGTGGTAAGCAGAGAAGACAGATTGTTCTCCATAATTGAGTATAAGCCTTCACCGGGCAACAATATATATTTCGGCATGAGATACAGAATAAGGAATGAGAATCAGATAAGGGATATGAGCAAAGTCAAGACAATATTCTTCAAGTTTACAAGCAAGTTCCAGATATAGATACCCCTCAAGGGGGCTCGTCCTGAGCCCCCTTGCAATACTCCCTAAAAATCAACACTCATCTAATTATAACAACAGTTATAATTTGCTCCTTAATTTTAGTTCCTTAATTTCCCAAAACCATATTGACAAAAAAAAGAAAAACGATTACAATAATTTACATTATGAATGGAGGAATAAATTTCAAAAAGGAGGAATTATGAGAAAGTTCATTGTAATTTCAGTCATGCTATTTATGGTATTACTGCTGTCAGGACAGGCAATATCAGATTTGTTTGAGAGTGATTTGGGGAAATGGAGAGTAACAGAGAATGTTGGAATCAATGATCAGTCTATACCAAATGACTTGAATATTAAAATAAACATTTTTGATATAACAGGCCGGGTAGTAGATGAAGTATATAATGGAATACAGACAAAGGGACAGCATACATATAAGTTAAAGAACAAAACAACAGGTCTCTATTTTGCGGTCATGGAAACGGAAGGACAGACATATAAAGCAAAAATAATTAACATAAGATAGGGGCTTTCCCATATCTTTTTTTATTATGAAAAAGTTTA
>JAWOBN010000050.1:0-18279 GCA_046484245.1 bacterium
AGTACAGGTCAGTTACAAAAATATTACCCGGCTGGTGGGAAAAGATTTGGGCAACGAAACCATCAAAAAAATCCTCACCTCGCTGGAAATTGAGATTGAAAACGAATCCGAAACCGGGTTGTCGCTGCTGGTTCCGCCTTACCGCGTGGATGTAACTCGAGAAGCGGATGTGATTGAGGAAATCCTGCGCATTTACGGCTACAACAACGTGGAAATACCGGGGGTGGTAAAATCGTCGCTGCAGTATGCGAAACAACCCGACCCCGACCAAGTGCGCAATCTGGTGGCCGAAATGCTCACAGCACAGGGTTTCAACGAAATCTGGTCGAACTCGCTGACCAAAGCCGGGTATTACGACGGACTGGAACAATACAAAGCGGAACAGACCGTGAACCTGCTGAACCCGCTCAGCGCTGACCTGAACGGCATGCGCCAGACACTGCTTTTCGGCGGACTGGAATGTGTGGCATACAACGCCAACCGCCAGAACAAAAACCTGAAACTGTATGAATTTGGCAACTGCTATTTTTTTAAAGGAACAGAACTGAAAGAAAACCCGGTGCGCAATTACCACGAAGAGGAGCACCTCGGGCTGTTTATCACCGGCGCCAAAACCCCCGAAAGCTGGACCGGGGAACAGCAACCCACTACTTTCTTCCAACTAAAATCTATTGCTGAAAATATACTGAAACGGATGGGGTTTGTTATCAGCATGCTCAACGTTCAGCATCCCTCTATTCTGTTTTTGCACTGAAGGGGCTTATAGATGAAGAGGAGCTCACTACTTTCAGAAAGATAGATTCGCGCCTGCAGGGACATCCGTCCCACAAATCCCTCCCCTATGTTGAACAGTCAACAGGTTCACTCGGTCAGGGACTGTCATTTGCAAATGGTGTGGCTCTGGGTCTTAAACTGGATAAGATTGACTCTCATGTGTACTGTCTCATAGGAGACGGTGAGATCAATGAGGGGCAGATATGGGAAGCATTGATGACATCCAATAAAAACTCACTGGATAATCTCACTGTGATACTGGACTACAATCATCTGCAGATAGACGGATTCATTGAAGACATCAAGAATCCGATGCCTACTCGCGACAGATTTGAGAGTTTCGGATTCAATGTAATTGAGATTGACGGACATGATTTTGATGATATCAAGAGGGGTTTTGACTGCTGCAGTGATTCAATCAAACCCAATTTCATTATAGCACATACAGTAAAAGGCAAGGGTGTATCATTCATGGAGAATGAGGCGGGATGGCACGGCTCCCCGCCTGACAAGGAGCAGTATGAAAAAGCAATGAAGGAGCTCAAGGGTGACTGAAAAATACTCCCTCAGGGGACATTACGGCAAATTGCTCACAGAAGCAGGCAGAAAATATCCCAATATAGTTGTACTTGATGCTGATCTGGCAAAATCAACAAAGACAGAACAGTTCAAGAAAGAGTTCCCCGGCAGATTCTTTGACATGGGTGTTGCTGAGGCGGATATGATGGCAACAGCAGCCGGTCTTGCATCAACAGGAAAGAATGTCTTCTGCTCCACATTTGCCATATTTGCATCAGGCAGGGCATGGGATCAGGTGCGTAATTCAATCGCTTATCCCGGATGGCCTGTCAAGATCATTGTCACTCACGGCGGTATTTCACTGGGTGAGGACGGTGCATCCCATCAGGCAAATGAGGATATTGCCCTTATGAAGGTCATTCCCGGAATGACTGTTGTTGTACCCTCCGACATTGTAATGCTTGAAGGTCTGTTCAATGAGATAATTGATTTTGATTCATACATATATGTCCGTCTGCCCAGGATAAAACTGCCTCTTGTGCACAGCGAGGACACGAAATTTGAAATCGGGAAAGGCATTGAACTGAAAGAGGGCAGAGATATCACGATAATTGCATCAGGGTCAATGGTTCATCAGGCAAATAACACATTGCGCAGATTCAAGAGTCTTGATATTGATGCGGGCCTTGTTGACATGTTCACAGTAAAACCGCTTGACAGGGAATTGCTCACGCGTATTGCAGCAAGGACCAAGGGCATTCTGGTCTGTGAGGAACACCAGATGCACGGAGGTCTTGCTGATTCCATTGCCTCAGCACTGGGCGAGATCCACCCCCTTCCGCTTGAGCGCATCGGCATAGAGGATTCATTCGGTGAATCCGGGACACCTGCTCAATTATTCAAGAAATATAAACTGGATGAGGAAAGTATTATTGAAAAAGGGAAGAAACTCTATGATAGAATTTCATGATGTATCCAAGGCATTCAAGAGAGAATGGCTTGCAATAAAGAACATTGATCTGAAAATCGGCAAAGGTGAATTCACATTCCTCATCGGTAAATCCGGTGCGGGGAAATCCACAATAATGAAGATGATATATATGGATCTTTTCCCTGACGAGGGTTATGTCACTGTTGCAGGACATGATTCCAGGACAATAAAGAGGAAGGAGATACCTTTCCTCAGAAGGAAGATAGGTGTGATATTCCAGGATTTCAAACTCCTGCCTGACAGGAATGTCTATGACAATGTTGCATTCGCACTCAAGGTTACAGGTGAACCCTATGGCAATATAAAGAAGAAGACACTTGATGCCCTTGCATCAGTCAAGATGTCGCATAAACGCAATTCATTCCCCTATCAGCTCTCCGGCGGTGAACAGCAGAAAGTATCCATTGCACGGGCAATTATCAGGGAGCCCTTTATACTGCTGGCAGATGAGCCTACAGGCAATGTTGACCCGGAGGGTTCCAAAGAGATAATGCACCTCCTCAAGGAGATCAATACACAGGGTACTGCTGTTCTTATGGCAACGCATGATCATTCCCTGCTTGAATATGAGACAGGAAAGGTCTTGGGCATACGGGAAGGCAAGATGGTTCCCCCAGAGGATATTTTCCATAAAGTGGACATGATAAGAGCATCGGAGGGTGAAGAATGATTTATATTATACAGGAAGCATTCAAGGGATTCGGCAAGAATAAATCAATGTCATTTATCACAGTGGGCATTATTACAATATCTATTTTTATTTTCGGGCTCTTCATTGTCGGTACTGCCAATTTGATGAATATTATCAAGATGGCAGAGGACAAGATTGAGATGATAGCTTATGTTGAGGATGATACTTCAGATGAGGACATTGCAGTGCTTAAAAGAAGGATACTCTCCATTGCCGGTGTGCAGGATGTGGAATTCATATCCAAGGACATGGCTCTCAGGAAATTCAAGAACCAGTTTTCCGACAACAGTGATTTGCTCACAGTATTTGAGACAAATCCCCTGCCCGCTTCATTCAAGATATTTGTCTCAATGGCATACAAGAATCCTGAAAATCTACGCGATATATCCAATAAGATAATGCTCTTTGAGAATATTGACAGCATAGATTACGGTGCGGAGTGGATTGAGGAACTGGACAGGACTGTCAAAATACTGTTCCTCATAGATCTCATACTGGGTATTATCATTGCCCTTTCATCAATATTCATTGTGTTCAATACAATACGCCTTACAGTATATGCCAGAAAGGAACAGATAGATATCATGGATCTTGTGGGAGCAACAAGCTCATATATTGAGATACCCTATATTATTGAGGGTATAATACACGGACTGACCGGTTCAATCATATCAGCAGGCATACTGTATCTTCTCATGAAATTCCTCAGTTCAAAACTGCCTGATATAATATTCATGAATAATGCCATTATGGTGATACTCGTTGTCTTCGGTGTTCTGCTCGGATTTACAGGCAGCTTTATGTCAGTGAAGCAGTGTATGAAGGAGATAAGGGAAATAAAGGTGTCGGAAGGGCCCAAACTCTGATTATTTTCCGTCTTTCTGCTCAAACACAGTAACGGAATTCTTCCTTGAAATCACATAATCACCGGGTGATGAATAGTATTCATTTGCATCAGAATATACCTTTAGAGAATAATCGTCAATATCGGGATATCCCCTGTCCTTGAATCTGCTGAACTCCCTGATAAACATATTATGCGCTTCGGGATTGCCCCAGATGTGGAGTTTCCTGTCTATGAGAATGGCTATGCCGCTTGACTTTGTTGTTTTGAGGAATATGCCGTATCCCCTCTTCACAGAATCAGCATCCTGCAGGAAATAGCAAATGCCCCGTTTATTGTTAAGTGAGAGGAACAGGAAGAAATCATTTATCTCACGGTCAGAGAAATCCGCTATTTTATCTGAGAAATCCTCATCAATTACAGCATATTGATTGATTATCTTATACAATGTATTGAGCTCTTTCTTCGTATATGAATAATGCGTCAGTATGGAGAACTTGCCCTTCAAATGATAGAAATGCACATAGTGAAGAAGTCTGCCCTCAAGATACTTTTCCCTTGTCTTCTTCAATCTGACCAGAACCTCCATACCGCGGGTAATAAGCGGTGCTATTATAGTCCCGCCTATTTTAAGCTGGTCTATCCAGTATTTTGTGATATCAGCTGTTGCGCATGTGACAAATATGGCATCATACGGTGCAAAATCCTCAATACCATACCCGCCGTCACATCGCGAAATATAGACATTCTCTCTCTCGTATCCGTTCTCCCTGAGATTCTGTTTGGCAATACTGTGTATATCCTCATTGATTTCACAGGAGAACACATGACCCGTTTTGCCGACAATCTCAGAGAGGAGGGCAATATTGTAGCCTGAACCTGTGCCCACTTCAAATATCTTGTGACCCTTTGCCGGCTCTATCTGTTCAATCATCTCAGCAATAAGAGACGGTGAGGACATGGATGAAACATCCATTCCATTTTCAGCATGAAACACAACAGACCTGTCTGCATAGATGTATTCAAGCAATTCATTGTTCTTTATATAATCCTCCCTGAAGTACTGCTTCAATTCACTGTCTTCATACCTGTAGAAAGAGGGAAGGAATTTATGCCTCTGTATTTTCCGGAATGCATTGATATAATCGTCTGTCCTGAGATATCCCTTTGATTTGATATCATTTATCAATTGTTTATGATAACCGGACAATTTATTGAACATGTATTTATTATATGCACATTGCATAATTTTTCAATGGTATCTTATTACTCAAAAATAAAGTACTTGAAAGACATATGTTTCCACATAAATAATAATGAGGCGAGGACAGTTCTCAGAAAGCACCTTTGCCAACCCGTGCATAACCGGTAATTCGGTTCTGATGAGAATGTGTGAGCCTCACCGTCAATACATCAATCGCTATGCTCAATGATTTTTTATTAAGAAAACAAACATTACATAATAATTATATTCAGCGACTTTTTCTTATGAGGAAAGACGTGGTATTGCACCTGATGAGAGAGGAGGATTCAATTGACACCCTCTGCTTTTCAGTTAATATAATATTATGAACAGATTTTTCTCATTCATCCTGAAAAGGAATCTTGATTCAGCGGATTATTCTGACCCTGACACGCGCTCGGGTGTAGCCAATCTTCAGGGTACAGGTTCTATTATAGTCAATGCGTTAATTTTCATTATTAAACTCTCTGCCGGTATTCTCATTAACTCCATCTCCCTGATTGCCGACAGTATTCACACACTTTCCGATATACTGTCATCCATCATAATAATGGTGGGTTTCAAACTGGCGCGGAAACCTGCAGACAGTAAGCATCCCTTCGGGCATCAGAGAATTGAGTCCATTACAGGCATAATAGTTGCAGTGCTCCTTATTGTCACAGGCATTGAATTCCTCAGATCATCCTTTGAGAGGATACTGGAACCGGGGATATCCCTCTCTCACAGTATTATCATTGTACTGGTCATTGTGACTATTGTCCTGAAGGAATTACTGGCCCGCTTTGCACTGTTTCTGGGTAGAACAATTAATTCATCCGCAATAAAGGCTGATTTCTGGCATCACAGGATTGACGCAGTGTCATCGCTTTTTGTTCTTATTGCACTTATTTCCAATGCTCTGGGATTCCCCTCAATTGACGGATACATGGGCATACTTGTCTCATTGATGATAATGTACAGCGGCATAAAGATACTGATGGAGAATTCTGATGAATTGATAGGTTCACCCCCTGCTGATGATTTGATTGCAAAAATAGAATCCATTGTTGACAGGTTCAAAGACAGAGGGGTTTTCGGCATACATGACCTTATTGTCAATTATTACGGCAACCGGATTGTGGGTTCACTCCATATTGAAATTGACGAGCAGATATCACTGATGGATGCACATACGATTTCAGAGGATATTGAGGATACAATTGACAATGAGACCGGTATGTATATTACAATTCACATAGACCCCCTCAATGTGCATAATCCCCTTGTCAATGACATAAGAAATACCCTGCGGGAATTTGCCCGGAGATATGATGAAATTGATTCTGTCCATGATGTGAGACTCATAGGCAGTGACAACTGGCTCAATGTGGCTTTTGATTTATCCATAAACAGTAATATACCCGAAAAGAGGAAAGAGGATATCCGCAGTGATATGCTTCATCACCTCAAATCACATTACAGTGATATACACGATATTGTGATAAAATTTGAACCTCTCTTTTCATATTAGGAGGCATATAATGAATAAAGAGCTTATTCTCAATGATTTGATAAATATATCCATTCAGATATCATCAGTCAAATCACTGAACAGTCTGCTGGACACTATTGTCAGGAAGGCGCGGGACATAACCAGTGCTGATGCAGGTTCTCTGTATCTCAAGGAGGGAGACAGTCTCCGCTTTATTATTGCCCAGAATGATACACTGAACAATACACAGACATTCAATACATTGATGCCTTCCGATAAATCATCCATAGCCGGATATACAGCTGAGACAGGCAAGACAGTGAATATTGAAGATGTCTATGAGATAAAAGAGCAGTATCCATTTGACTATAACAGGGATTTTGACGAGAAGAACAATTACAGATGCAAGTCCATGCTCGCAGTACCGATGAAGGACAGCAGTGACAATGTCATTGGTGTGATACAGCTTATCAATGCAATGGACAAGGATGGCAATATCATCAGCTTCCCCCGGGAATTGGAGAATCCGGTCAATTCATTCGCTTCAATGGCTGCAGTATCTGTGAAGAATATGCAGCTTAAGGATAATATCAAGAAGGCATATCTTGATACAATTTACAGGCTTTCAGTTGCAGCTGAATTCAAGGATACGGACACAGGCCTGCACATCAGAAGAATGAGCAGATACTCGGAGCTTATATGCAGATACCTCGGCTGCAGTGATGATTTCTGCGAACTGATACTCTATGCCAGTCCACTCCATGATGTGGGCAAAATAGGAATACCGGACAGCATATTGACAAAACCCGCTAAACTGGATGATGATGAATGGAAGAAAATGAAGACACACACAACAATGGGTTATCAGATACTGGAGGATTCGGATTATGAATTGATAAAAACAGCTGCATCAATTGCACTCCATCATCATGAGAGATTTGACGGCAGAGGCTATCCCAATGGAATATCGGGCGAAGACATCCCCCTTGAGGGACGCATAGTATCTCTTGCCGATGTATTTGACGCATTGTCATCAAGGAGACCGTATAAGGACCCCTGGCCTCTTGATAAAATACTCGGAGTTATTCATGAGGAGAAAGACAAACAGTTTGACTCAAGGATTATTGATGCATTTGACAATGCTCTGGATGATATTCTTGCAGTAAGAGATGAGATGCAGGAATTATCATAATCCTATTTCACTGAGAGCCACCACTTTGTCATCACTCAACCTTTTCAGTGTCATCATAATTCTATCCCCCTCTTCTGCTCTGAAAATCTCCAATCTGTCTCCATTGAAGCATTCTCTCTTGTAATTGATATCCATTGACAAAACAGCATCTGTCCGGGCACCCCCAAGCATCCATTCTATGTAATGGGTATTATTGACATGGCCATTCACATCAATATGCGTGTCATTCACATCAATAAACCCCATACTCTCTGCTGTACTGTTTTCCGCAGTCAATCGCGGGGGTTTTGTAAAATCATTGCCTGCATGAGAACTCTTCAATGTATCCTTCAGGGGCATGCGGCTGTCAATATCAATTATGAGCCATGCACTCTCAGCATTTGCCGGCTCATTACCGGCAGTATCCGTTATCTCAAATGCCCTGTAATAGAAGAGCCTGTCTGTACCCCGGGGATAGGTTCTTATGTCTATACTCTCATTCTGCTGAAGCGGTCTTTCAAACATAATGCTGAACCTTGATATCACCCAGGCAGTATTCCGGGATTTCATGAAATCATAACCGAATCCCAGTTTGCGTGCATCAGCTGATGCAAGATACATCATATACTCAATCAATCGGGGGATATCACCATTGAAGACAAATTTGCCTGTAATCACTTTAGGAATGGGCAGGGCTGAGCCCTGCCCGATAATATATTATTCTTCTGCCGAAGGCGGGGTGAAGGTTCTGCCTGCCAGTTCCTTGTCCATCATAAGCAGTCCATTGGGGCTGTTCTTTATCATTGCAACCTTGTCAAGGAGTGTCTGCATTGAATCCTCCTCCTCAACCTGCTCGTCTATATACCACTGCAGAAAACTCTCTGAAGCATAATCATTGAGTTCCTTTGCTGTTTTCATCAGGCCATTGATAGATTTTGTAACAAACTGTTCATGCTCCAGTGCCTTCTTGAATATATCCTCCGCATCAGCAAAATCACTGGGCGGTTTCTTGATTTCATCAAGCACCACAGAGCCGCCTCTTTCATATATATAATTGAAGAATTTCATTGCATGAAAATGCTCCTCCCGGGCCTGAACAATAAAGAAATTGGCAAATCCGTCCAGCCCCTTGTCCTTGAAATATGCTGCCATTGAAACATAGTAATACTCTGAATACAGCTCTTTGTTTATCTGTTCATTGATCTGTTCAATCAGTTTCTTCTCCATCATTTAAAACTCCTTTTACTGTTTGCATTAATTGTTCAAGATACTCATCTGTAGGCACATACTGGAACTTCTCTGTGTGCTTCACATCAAAATCAGCACTCTGAAGCACATCCTCTACAAGCTGAACCGCCTGTCCGCCCCATCCGTATGAACCGAACACAATCGCCTTTCTCCCCTTTGGCGCCAGGCCCTTGAGATAAGTGAGGAAGGCTGATACTGTCGGCATCATATTGTTATTGAGTGTGGGTGAGCCCACGCAGAGATACTCGGCAGTTATCATATGTGTCATTATATCCGAGATGTGATTGTACTTGAGATCCATCATCTGAGCGTGATACCCCTTCTGCCTGAATGCATCAAGTACTGCATAAGCCATTTTCTTTGTTGAGCCCCACATGGAATCATATACAATCACTGCCTCTTTTTCAGTGTCATTCCCGGACCAATGCCTGTAATTCTCCAGTATAGCGGGAATATGCTTTTCCCACATTACACCGTGGGAAGGGGCAATGAGTTCAAGCTCAACCTCACTGAGTGCTTCCAGTGCTTTCTGCACCTGGCTGCTGTAGGGAAGGACAATATTGGCATAGTATCTCTTTGCCTCTTCCATGACAAGAGAAATACCCAACCGGTCGGCATATCTCTGAGATGAGGCTATGTGCTGCCCGAATGCATCATTGGAGAAGAGTATCTTCTCCTCTTTGAGATAGGTCACCATATTGTCCGGCCAGTGGACCATTGGAGTCAGAATGAATTTCAATGTATTATTGCCTGTTTCAATCTCTTCTCCATTGGCAATGGCTCTATAGGGATAATCGTCAGAATAATGTTTCTTGAGGCCCTTCAGGCCCTGGGGGGATGTGATAATCTCAGCATTGGGCGCAATATCCATTATTGCCGGGAGTCCGCCGCTGTGATCCATCTCAACATGATTGGATACAATATAGTCAATCCGCGAAGGGTCAACAACAGACCTGATGCGGCCTATCATCTCATCTGTCAGATAGTGTTTTACTGTGTCAATCAATGTAATCTTTTTGTCAATTACCAGATAAGCATTGTACGAGGAGCCGCGCTGCGTCATGTATCCGTGAAAATTGCGCAGATCCCAGTCAATACCCCCCACCCAGTATATATTCTCTCTTATTCTGACTGCCTGCATCAGTCCTGTTCCTCAAACTGATCTTTGCCGACTCCGCATACAGGGCATACCCAGTCATCCGGAATATCCTCAAAAGCTGTTCCCGGTTCAACGCCATTGTCCGGATCACCCTTCTCGGGGTCATATACATAACCGCATACTGTGCATTTGTATTTTTTCATTTCTGTCTCCTCTGTTTTATTTGATTGTTTGTCTCCGTTCTTTTCCTTTTCATCAATATATGTCGGCGCACTCTTGGGTGCTTTACCGCCCTTTATCTTGTGATAGTATGCATATGTCATAGGCGGCGCATCACTCAGTATGTCCGCATCAATGATCTCTCCGATAAAGACTGTGTGAGTATACACATCAATACTGTCAATAACCTTGAGAACTATGAATCCGGAAGTATGGTCCTTGATTATGGGCAGCCCGCTCTCTTCATGTATATCATAATCAACATCCTTGAACTTATCAATGTCCCGTCCGCATTTGAAACCGAATGTGCCTATGAAAGGCATCGGCGCTTCCTCCGAGAGTATTGATACAGTAAAGCACTTTGTCCGGGTGATGCATTCATGTGTGAAATTGTTTTTATTGATTGAAACTGCCATTGTCTTGGGTTCATTGGATATCTGAAACACTGTGTTGGCAATCTGTCCATTAAATTTATCGCCCTTCTTTGAACTGACAATATAGAGGCCGTAACTGACCTTATGTAATGTACGTGCATTCATCTGAGCTCCTCAGTTTATTTTCTTGTGGCAGAACCACCAGTCATAGCAGCCTTCCTTGCCCCTTCTCTCGTCTGCTGTCTTCTCATCAGATGCGGGCGGTGTTATTACTTCATCACCGACAAGTTCGTTCTCAGGCCAGTTGGCAGGCACTGCAACACCGTGCTCATCAACTGTCTGAAGCCCCTTCACTACTCTGATTATCTCATCCATATTCCTGCCGAGTTCCTGCGGATAGTACAGTATTGTCCTCACTATACCCTTCGGGTCAATTATAAACACAGCCCTTACTGTGCTGTTTCCCTTATTGGGGTGAATCATGCCGAGTCTCTGTGCAACAAGCCCCCGGTCATCAGCAATAATGGGGAATTCTATTTTCTTCTTCAGATTCTCATTGATCCATTCAGTCCATTTGATGTGAGAGAAGACCTGGTCTATGGACAATCCGAGCAATTCTGTATTCATCTCCCTGAACTTGTCATACTTGTCCTGGAAAGAGTAGAATTCTGTTGTGCACACAGGCGTGAAATCACCCGGATGTGAAAACAGTACAAGCCACTTGCCCTTGTAATCATTGGGCAGGACCTTTATTCCGTGTGTTGTTTTTATCTCCATTTCCGGCAGTCTGTCGCCTATTAACGGTATTCCCTGTTCCATTGTTCCTCCTTGTGTTAAGCGTCCTTCTTCTGATTATTTTTCTAATTATTCTTTCTGCAGTTTCTGCAGATTCCTCTCAATGTTATATCATGCTGCTCTACCTTGTGTCCGTCCATAATACTCTTGATGCGCAGTTGTGCGGGCTTCATGTCATATATGTCCCCGCAGACCCTGCAGACAAAGTGCATATGGTCAGCCAGCCCTATATCATAGTGCTGTTCATCCGACTCAGAAGAAACTGTAATAACCAGACTGCTGTCTTTGAATGCTTCCAGTGTATTGTAAACCGTGGTCTTTGAGAGTGTGGGTATCTCTTTCTTCACTGCCTGATAAATTGTTTTGACTGTCGGATGATCCTCATTGAGAAGCAGGTACCTCAATACAGCAACCCTCTGCATTGTGGGCGAAAGTCCTGCTTTATCAAGAACTTCAACCGGATTGAGTTTTTTGATCTTTTTTCTCATTTGAATATTCCTCCTGTTTCATTATACCAAAATAGGATGTCCAGATGAGCTATCGGTATATGAATATCCCCCGATAATGCACTCATTCTCTTCTCCATCTCCAGATATTTCTTCCTGCTGATTGCCTTGGGTGTCTTATTTATTATACCATGTCTTGTTAGATTGCGCAATATATGTCTGTCCAGAATTGCAATATCTTCACCGAGACCTATGTTGCGCAGGAAATGTGATGCTTCTTTGTAACCGTAGCCCTTGACTGTCTTGACAATCAAATCCCTTCTTTCTACTATATCCATACTGCTGTACACCAGTTCATCTATATCAATTGCACCGCTTCTGATATTTTCCAGCAATTGATACATATGCTCTGTCTTATTATTATAGAAACGCACCGGTTTTATATACTCTCTCAGCTTATTCTTTGATATACTGCCCACATCCTCACTGTCAATTAATTCCTCTATGCATGACCAGCAGACCTTTGCCTTGGACTGCGGGGTGAGTATGCAGAACATCATCTCATGCTGTATCTTCTCAAAATCCCTGCTTTCGTATATGCCCCTGAATTCCTTGAGTCTGCGGACAATATCAGGCTTTATTCTCCTGTAGGCTGCCTTGAGGTCATCAATTGACCGGACATCTGTTTTTTGTAATGATTCCTTTTTTATACCCATATCAATAATATAACTCCCTTGCGGTTTTTGTCAACCCCCCGCGTTATTCCTCAAAGATAAAGTGCTTGAAAGAGATATGTTTCCTCATAAAGGTCATGAGGCGGGGCAGTTCTCAGAAAGCCCCCCTCAACCCGTTCTTTTTTTGTACATTGTACATTCTTTCTTGGCTGCTATTCGCAGTCTTTTCATAATTTTTCCTTTTTCGTTGAACAGTCTTTAGACCATGAACCATTCACTATTAACTCTCGACTCGGGCAAAGCCCGGTCTCCGTCCTTGCGAGTTCACCCTGTTTGAAAGGCATTCGCGAAGCAATCTCTGTGGCCGGCTATTCACATTCTTTGCGTCGTTGTACATTGTACGTTTTCCGTTGTACGTGAGCAGCTTGTCTGCGATTTCTCGTGTCCCGTACTTCTGCCTGCTTCCCTGCAAAAAGTTCTTCTTGCTAAGCCCATATTGATTTATGCCTGCTCGGCATTCAGACTCGTGTCCCGTGTCCCGTGTCCCGCGTCTTTTACTTCTGCCTGCTTTCCTGCAGAAGTTTCTTCTTGCTAAGCCCATATTTATCCCCTTGAAAAATTATTATCATTCTATAAAATTGAAGAGATTTAATAATTAATCATGGAGGTATTATGAAAGAATTACTTTCGGGCAATGAAGCAGTTGCGCGCGGTGCATTTGAAGCCGGATTCCACTTTGCTGCTGCTTATCCCGGGACACCCAGCACCGAAATACTGGAGAATATATCCAAGTACAAAGAGATCCATTCCCAGTGGGCAGTAAATGAGAAGACATCTCTGGAGACAGCACTGGGCGCTTCATTTGCAGGAGCAAGGTCTTTGGTTGCATTGAAGCATGTGGGCCTCAATGTAGCAGCAGACCCCTTTTTCTCTGCAGGATATATCGGAGCAAGAGGTTCTCTTGTAATTGTATCAGCTGATGACCCCGGAATGCATTCATCCCAGAATGAACAGGACAACAGGAATTATGCCAGGAGTGCAAAAATTGCAATGCTGGAGCCGTCCGATTCCCAGGAGGCAAAGGATTTCACCAAATTATCCGCAGAGATATCCGAGGAATTTGACACACCTGTTCTTCTGCGCATCACCACAAGAATCAGCCATTCACGGTCCATTGTTGAGATGGAAGACAGGAAGGATGTACCCAAAAAGGGTTATGAGAAAAATGTGAAGAAGAACCTCGTTATGCCGGCACATGCAAGAATACTTCATAAGAAAGCGGAAGAACGGCTTGTCAAACTGAAGGAGTACTCCAATAATTCCGATATCAACAGTATAGAATACAATGACAAGAGTATAGGGATTATAACTTCAGGCATATCCTATCAGTATGTAAAGGAAGCAATGCCTGAGGCATCTGTTCTCAAGATAGGCATGAGCTGGCCCCTCCCTGACAGGAAGATACGTGAATTTGCTGACAATGTTGACAAGCTCTATGTTGTTGAGGAGAATGACCCGTTCATAGAGACAGAGGTCAAAGCAATGGATATAGACATAACAGGCAAGGACATCATACCGGGAGTACTTGAACTCAATCCCCGTATTGTAAAGCAGTCATTCAATAAAGTGGATAAACTGGAACCTGCAGAGCTCAGCGAAAGGGCTCCGATAAGGCCTCCTGCACTCTGTCCCGGATGCCCGCATACATCAGTATTCAGGGCAATCAATAAACTGAAGCTTATTGCAACAGGTGATATCGGCTGCTATACACTCGGTGCATTACCGCCTCTCAGTGCAATGGACACCTGTGTTGATATGGGAGCTTCAATAGGCAATGCACTGGGCATTGAGCTTATGAAGGATGAAGATGACAAGAGGGGTATTGTTGCTGTTATCGGTGATTCCACATTCTATCACTCCGGAATAACAGGTCTTATTGATATTATCTATAATAAGGGAAAATCCACTGTGATTATACTGGACAACTCCATCACAGCTATGACGGGACATCAGGACAATCCCGGTACAGGCAAGACCCTGATGGGCGAGGACACGGTAAAGATGGACCTTATAAAACTCGTAAAGGGCCTGGGTCTGGAACATGTCTATGATATTGACTCCTATGACCTTGACGGTGTTGAGAAACTCATCAAACGTGAAGTGGAGAGGGATGAGCCCAGTGTCATTATTGCACATAATCCCTGCATGCTTCTGCCTGATATGAAGAAGAAGCCGAAGGATAAGTTTTATATTGACCATGACAAATGTACAGGATGTAAGATGTGCATACAACTGGGATGCCCGGCAATCTCATTTGACAAGGATGCAAAGAAGGCGACTATTGACAAGCAGTTCTGTGTCGGCTGTACACTCTGTGTCCAGACATGTAATTTTGACGCTATTAAAAAAATAGAGGAGTAAATTATGGTTAAGAGAATAATAATTGCAGGTGTAGGCGGTCAGGGTATTCTGCTTGCCAGTGATATCCTCTCCGAAGTATGCATGGAAGCAGGTTTTGATGTCAAGAAGAGTGAGGTGCACGGCATGTCACAGAGAGGCGGGGATGTTGTAAGCCATGTTGTTTACGGCGAGAAGGTTTACTCCCCTCTTATTGGTGAAGGTGACGCTGATGTGATACTCTCATTTGAGAAAATAGAGGCACTCAGGAATATTGATTTCCTCAAGAAAGACGGTGTGATGATCATAAACAAGATGGAGATAAAGCCCCTTCCTGTTGCAAGCGGTCTTGCTGATTATCCCAAGAATCCGATTGATGATATTAAGAAACATATCAATAATGTCATTGTTGTTGACGGACAGAAAGAGGCAGAACAGATCGGCAATATACGCGTGATGAATGTGATATTGCTCGGCATACTTGCCCGTCATATGGATATTGAGAAGGAACTCTTTGTTGAAACAGTGAAGAAAAAGGTGCCGCCCAAGACAGTTGACATGAATATTGAAGCATTCAATTTCGGATACACTTATTCGGATTGATTAAATAACCCTCCGGCTTGCCGGAGGGTTTACTTTTCCCCTCTCAGTTCATCAATCTTTTTCTGATAATAGAGTATTGCCATGCGTGTATCCCCCAGTCTCTCATAGACAGCTGCTATTTCCTCCGGAGGCACATACTCCTCTTTTGCAGGTTTCTTGCCTGTCTTAGTATATATCTTTTCAAGGAGCACAGACATCTCCTCGTCAAATTCCACTTCATCCATAAGCTCATAGAGGATATGCTCCGCCTCCTCATTCCTGTCCAGGCCCTCAAGTGCCTTGGCTTTGAGGAAGAGCAGTTCATTGCTTGCACCCGGTTCCATAAGTTTTTCAATAATATCCAATGCCTTTGAGTAATGCTTCTGTTCAAGATATAATTTTGCCATTGTCAGTGTTTCAAACATAATTACTCCAGATATTTTATATAGCACCGTCGTGTTTTATGATGCCTGCGTTCAAAGTGCTTCCAGAAGGACTGCACCTTTCTGTTTGATTCAAGTTCACCGCTTGTTTCCGCGCTCTTTATACCCCTCTTGATGCATGACTCAATCATATATGACATCAGGACTGCATTGAGCCCCATATTCCTGTATTTATTCCTCACACCGACAAGATAGAGGTCAATTTGTGAAGGGAATTTCATTGCCCAGAGCAGATGAATAAAACCAAACGGGAATATCCTTCCCCCTGCTCTCTGAAGTGCTGCGGAAAGAGACGGCATAGCTATGCCGAAACCTGCTACTTCATTACTCTCATCAAGAAGGATCGGCACAAAATCAGGGTCTATGAATGAGAAGTACTGTTCTGTATAGAATTCAACCTGCTTCTCATTGAGTTCAACAACGCCATAGAGGTCACTGTATGATTCATTGATCACCTCAAATATACCGGGCACATAGTCAAGCAGTTCTTTCCTCCTTTTGGTCTCAAGGAGTCTCACTCCGGTCTTTTCAAGCACTATATCCCTGACCCTTTCAATCTTGGGCGGTATGGACTCAGGCACCTTCACCTCAAACTCATACCAGTCAACATCCTTGATGTATCCGTATTCCTCAAGATACTGCGGATAGTAACTGTAATTGTATATCATGGGCAATGTCCCCATTTCATCAAAACCCTCAACAAGCATGCCCTCAGGGTCAAGGTCTGTAAACCCCAATGGACCGTTTACTGCCTCCATATTCTCTTCTATTGCCCATTGCTCCACTGCCTCCAGTAATTTAAAGGCAATATCCCTGTCTTCAATAAAATCTATCCACCCGAACCTCATGTACTGTTTACCGGATTTATCATTGTATTTCTCATTGATAATACCCGCAATCCTGCCGGCTGGTTTATCGTCTTTGTAAGCCATGAAAAACTTCACCCTGCAGTATTCAAAAGCGGGATTCTCACTGCTGAATGTTTTTATGTCATCGGGAATAAGGGGCGGTACCCAGTATTTACATGTCCTGTATATTTTAAAGGGGAATGTGATGAATTGTTTTATATCCTTTCTGTCAATTTCCCTGATTGATATCACTGCCACCGGTTCTCTCCTTGATATAATTGCTGAAGATATCCGCGAACCTCTCCTTCAGGAGATTCTCATCCAGTGTAAAGTACTGTCTGACTATCTCCCTGCGGGGCAGGCCAAAATCAAGTGAATTGATGCTGAACTCTGCACCGAGGGGAAAATAGAATTCATCCTCAATCCTGTTCATACTCTCTTTCATCTCTGCCTCACCCTTCAATGACTGTCTGTATGTATCAATATGCTCCCTCTCGGGAAATGATGCACCTGAAAGATCATTGAGTGCATGTGCAATATGCCTCAAATGATTCTTGAGAAGCAGTGTGTATTTTGCAGAACTGTCCACAGAATCAAACTGTTTCCTGACCTTCTCCGGTATATCCTTGACAAGTGCATCAGCACCTGATTTCTCAGTACTGTCCATCTCAAGTATATCCAGATGCAGGGAAACAAGATAATGCTTCACAGCTGCAAATCTGTCGTCAAGCAGATAGTATATCTTTCCCAGTGAATAGTATGCCTCACTGTCAAACCTGTCTGATTCCAGCACATTGCCCAATACCTTTATAGCCCCAATATAATCATCCGCCTTCTTGAGCCTCAATGCCTCCTGCAGCAATTTGCCTCTGTCCAATGCAACTCCTCATAAAACCATATTTCAATAACTAACTGCCATTTACATTATAACAATTCCCCCCAAAAATCAACCCCTCCAAATCCCGGGGACGGTGGTTGCAATTTAAGCAATTTTATCCTTTCTGTATCATCCTACCAATTGTTGTCGGATGAAAGCCTATTTCTTTGGCTATATCCGATTGATTATATCCCTGTTTCAGAAGCGTTATAATTATTTTACTTAATTTCTGCTTCTCAGATTTGCTTCTATGTTTATGAAACACCTTCCTGTCCAAACCATTGGCATTTAACAGTGAATCTACTATTTGTTTCAGTGTTTTGGTGCGTCTCTCCTTTTTCTTGCTCTTCTCTCTGCCCGGTTTGCGCTTGAGCAGTTTATTGTATTCCTCTTTGGTGCCTATTACGCCCTTGTATGTCTCAAACTCCCTGTCCGTTATACTCCTGTCATAATCTATCCTCTTCAATTGCTCTATATAACTCTTCTTGCCCTCATAGAATCCGGCACTGGAAAACGGGTAATCACTCTCTTTACTCACTATGCCTGCATCAACGGGATTATAGTGTATATAAT
>JAWOBN010000069.1:0-5353 GCA_046484245.1 bacterium
ATCTAATTCCCGATATATAAGCATTTAGATAAGCGCACTCAATCATTTCTTGACAATATCAACTTAACTATTGACAAATATCCCGGATTGGTTATATTTATATTAGAAGCAAGGAGGCGAATATTGAAGAAAATAATCTTCATTTCATCAATGATAATGATCTTTACCGGAGTATTTGCAATTGACTATCATCTGATGCGTGATGATTCCACAGGCAATCACTGGTACTGGTATGAGCAGAATAACAATACAATACATTATTGGGCTGTTCAGTATTATACATCGGACACATGCACTCTCCGTACTGTGGACTGGGGAAGATGGACAAAGCAGAATAGGACTTATACTGATTCAATATTTGTATGCTTTGACAATGGCACAGGTTCTCCTGCAATGGATTCTCTCATATATACCGGTTCTGAGACTGTGTCAACAGGTGGTGTCAGTGAGATCCTAAGGCACACTGTATCAGGCAGCCCCCTTGCTGTAGGTGATTTCTGGATTGTAATAAAGACAGAGACGCAGAACAATAATTCATATTTCCTATCAGATACACTGGGAAGCGGTAATAGTTATGTGTCAGGTGACGGCATTACCTGGAATGAACTGACAGACGGTGTGGATACAGCCGATCTGATTATACGGTCGTGGGTGTCAGGACCTGAGGGCATGTCTCTTCTGATAAATGAGAAGAGGTTCATCACAGAAGAGCAGTTTATTGAAAATCTCAGATATAACAGAATTATCAGCAGCAGGTTCAATGTCAATCTTACTTTAAGCAGTATCTCCGATATAGAGATAAGTATAATGGACAGAACAGGCAGAATATTGAAATGCCTGGTGGATGATTACAAGGGACCCGGGGATTATCTCTTCACATGGGATGCATCCAATTATCCTGCAGGTGTCTATTTCATGAAAATCAGGAATAATCTTGAACAGGATATGGTTAAGCTGATTAAGATGAAATAGACCTTTATTTTTTCCGGGATATATATATAATTCCACTATGAACACAGTAAAAGAATGTGAAGGCATATTCCTTAAAAATGGGGATAAAGACAAAGCAGGGTCAATGAAGGCATATATGAGAGGCAAATTTGAATTTGCGGGTCTCATGGCTGAGGAGAGACGAAAACTCCAAAAACGGGTCTTCCCGCCCAAGGATGATGTTACTGCTGATTATCTGATAAAGAGTATTCCTTATTTCTGGAAATCCCCATTGAGGGAGATGCAGTATGCAGGCATTGAACTGATTGTAAGATCAGAGCACACCCTGAACAGTGATTTCATGGAAACTGCAGAGTTCATGATTACACATAAATCCTGGTGGGATACAGTGGATTCAATTGCATCAAATATTGTGGGCAGTATTCTTGTTGATAACACAAAGATGCAGGAGTATTACTCAGTTAAATGGCTTGAAAGCAGTAATATCTGGCTTCAAAGGACTGCGGTGATCTTCCAGTTAAAATATAAAGACAGAACGAATCGGGCATTATTATTTGAAAATATTTCACAATGCCTCGGTTCTGATGAATTCTTCATAAACAAGGCAATTGGCTGGGCATTGCGGCAGTATGCCGGAACAGATCCCGCCAGTGTCATTAAATTTGTCAATAACACTGAACTCAGTGCACTCTCCAGATCACAAGCATTAAAGCATATTGACATAGATGAATAGGACGCGGAAATGATAATTGTTTCATTAAAAACCTGTGATATAATAAGCCCATGATATATGCATTATTTGCAGCAGGATTATTCGGTATTGCCGATGTATTCACAAAAATCGCAGCAGTGAGACTCAAGACAGCGCGCATTACCCTGCTCAATGCAGTCTTGACACTGCCTATTGCAGTACTGTTCTTCCTTGTCTTCAGGGGAACATTGCCTGAAGGAGAATATCTTTTAAGGGCATTTATCATACAGGGAGTGTCAGCATTCTCATTCATATTCTTCTTTCTTGCAATGATGACCGGTCCTGTTTCCATAGTAAGCCCCATTATATCGGGTTATGCAGTAATAAGTGTTATCGGGGGAATGGTATTCCTTGGTGAGATGCCCACAGTCATGCAGATTGCAGGCATAGCGCTTATTATAACAGGCAGTGTGACAATATGTATTGAGCCTGACAGGGCAAAACGGGCTCAGAGCAGGATCTGGATTATATGGACATTGCTTGCAACACTCTGTTTCGGGATATGGTCTCTTGTCTCCAAGACATTGGCAGGGCATGTTGAACCCTGGACAATGACACTGATATTCGGCATTATTGCACCATTTATCTGGGCTCCCTATATTGTATGGCGCTGGAAGAAAGAGGACGCGGAGCTGATGGATATGAGAGGCCTGCTTCCGGGCTCACTGGCAATTGTCATGACAATTGCCGCTGCTATTTCGTATTACACATCACTGTCAAAACTGCCTGTTTCAATTGCTGCACCCCTTACAGGTTCACATCCTGTATTCACTGTATTGATTTCACTCACAGTATTAAAA
Organism: bacterium; assembly: GCA_046484245.1. Lineage (GTDB taxonomy): Bacteria > Hydrothermota > 32-111 > 32-111 > 32-111 > JAXHVG01. The sequence continues at coordinate 2,503 of JAWOBN010000069.1, forward strand.
GAAAAATTCTATAAATTCCAGTTTGTCAGTTTTGCTGTCATATTGACAGGCATATATCTCTTGAGATAATCTATGAATCAGTTCTGTCCATCAGCCCTATTATAATATTTGTAATTGTAACAAGGTCGTCAATATCTATATATTCATTAATAGTATGTACATCCATCATACCTGTGCCGAGAATCACTGATTTGATGCCGTGTTCACTGAATATATTGGCATCTGATCCGCCGCCACCTGTCATGATCTTACAGGGAATACCGAGCTGCTTATAAACCTTCACTGCATCAAGCAGCACCTTGTCGCTCTTCTTTACATGCATGGCATTATATTCTCGTTGAACATCAATACTGCAAAGAGCAGTCCTGACAGAACCGTCCGGCATTTGAATCCTGTTTTCTGAACAGGCATTATAGACAGCTTCCTTTATTTTGTCTGTATAATATTCCAGTTTCTCCTCACTGTGGCTGCGGACCTCGCCTTTGATTGACACATTCTTGGCCACAATATTGGTTGCCTGACCACCTTCAATAACCCCCATATTGGATGTTGTATGAGAATCAATTCTGCCAAGCGGCATATTGGAAATCGCCTCAGCAGCAGTCTTGATTGCGCTTATGCCCTTTTCCGGTGACATGCCTGCGTGGGATTCAATCCCTTCAATGGTTATATCAATTGAATTCTGGGAAGGGGCGCGCACGAAAATGCCCTCAATATGCTCACTGTCCAATGCATAGCCCTCTTTGGCGCGCATTATGGAATAATCAAGATTCTTGGCTCCCAGCAGCCCTATCTCCTCACTGACAGTGAGTACAATGTCTATATCAGGAGCATCTATGTCATTCTCTTTGATATACCGCAATGCTTCAAATATCGCAGCAATGCCTGATTTATCATCTGCACCAAGCACTGTGTCTCCTGCGGATTTTATAATATTATCCTCTATAATGGGCTCAATGTCATTGCCCGGCTTGACTGTATCAAGATGAGCTGCCAGCATAATGGGCCGCTTCATTGAATTGCCGTAGTACTTGGCAATGAGATTGGACTGATTGCCGCCTGTCTCAAGTGATGCCTTGTCCTCAATGACCTCGCATCCCATCTCATTCTCCAGGAAATCCCTGCAGTACCGGGCAAATGCCTTTTCATTGAGGGATTCTGAGGATATCTTCACCATATCCATGAAATCATTGACCAGCCGCTCCTTATTAATCTTATACATTATTCCTCCTTCTCCATTTCACTCTCCATATCAATGAGATTCTCAGCATTGGACTTGATACGGGAGTAATGGGTTTGGGATACATTATACGATTCAATGGCTTTCTCCAGATATTTGCCCGTGTCTTCATATTTGCTGTTGAAATGCTCAAGTTTCTTCTCCAGTTTCTTAAGATTCTCAATCAGTATCTTGGAGTTCTCATATATTCTCACATTCTTCAGACCAGTGATAATGATCTGTAGAAATGCGTAGAATGTTGATGGTCCTGCAAGCATGACCTGGTAATCACGGCCATAGTCAAATATATCAATACCGAGTTTCCTGCTTGTGTCATTGGATATGATCTCAAAGTAAATACTGTCTGAGGGTATGAACATTATGGCGAATTCAGATGTATTATTCTCCGGGCTTATGTATTTGGAGGATATATCCTTTATCAGGCTTTTTACTGTTCTGATGAATTCAGCCCAGAGTTTATCCTTCTTCTCATCATCCTCCTCATTGACATATCTCTTGTAATCGTCAATAGGGAATTTCACATCCACAGGAATTATCCTCTTATTATACCGGATAATAAAGTCAACCCGCTGACTTGTCTCCGGCTTGACATTATACTCCTTGTCCCATATACCCCTCGGCAGTATCCTGTCCAGCATCTCCTCCAGTATTACCTCTGTATAATTGCCTCTTGCCTTGGGTTTCTGAAAGAGATATTTAAGCTCCTCAGTGAGTTTGGTCGCATGCTCCTGCTCTGATGTGAGTTTGGTGATTATACCCTTGAGACCCTCTATCATTTCAATGGTCTTTCTCGTATTGCTTGATATGATATCCTTGGTATTCTCCATCTCCTGCTTGTTTATCCCTATATCCCTGCTTATCTCATTCTGGAAACGGAGCAGCTTGTTCTCAACAGAAATACTGCTCTCCTTCCTCTGCTGAATAAGGAGATACATTATAATCCCGACAAATACAATAAGCAGCAGCAATAGAATTAACAGTATAATACTCATATTAATTTATTTTACACAAACCCGCCCATTATTCAACCCCATTCCTTAAATAAAGGGACGGTGGTTCAAAAAGTTCAAAATTCATCTAAACCTAAGTATTTATTGATTTAAACGATTTTTATGGAAAAATGCATTAACCTATCTTAAGTACATCTATTTTAGGACTTACATTCAATTGCTCAGTTTTTTGAACTTTTTGAACCACCGTCCCTTTTTGAGAGAATATGATGTATGGAGGATTTTGAGTAATCAAGAGAACGGGAGATTTCAGCTTGTGTAAGTCCCTTTGAAAACAACTCAAAGATTATTGTATCTCTAATATTGCTTTCTCTTGACCATTTAAGGGTTTTGAATTGATGCAGTGTAATATTGTGTTTGTTCAGGACATTTTCTATTGCCTTGTTGATCTGCTTTTTTATATTGCGCCTGTTTCCGGAGAGACGGTTTATCCTGTCAGCTCTCTTGGATATTGTTTTGTATTCCTGGGCTGTACCGATGTACTCATGAGTGAAATTATAGAGTTTCCCGGCATCAAATAATTTTTCCTCATAATCTGTCAGTACGGTGAGCCATTTGGGAGGTCTTTTGCCTTTATACACAGAGGCACTTGAGAACTCAT
>JAWOBN010000095.1:0-4665 GCA_046484245.1 bacterium
ACACCGGCAGAGGTTAATAAGAGGGCAATAATGCCTGCAGGGAGAACAACAGCCAGACAGTATCGGAGAAATCCCGTCTTATGACTGAAGAACAGGAGATTGATCTGAGAGAGTGAATAGAGTAGGAATGATATATACAGATAGTGACGGAATGTTTCTGCCGGTATAATAAATGAGGACCATCGAGCAAATGCCAGCAGGGTGAAGAATAAGAATACACAGAAGAACAATTTGAAAGAATTCTCATGGAAAACCCTTCTGGAATAGGTTAACATTATAATTGAAAGCAGGATTGACAGGAAAAAGATGCTGAAATAGATATAATCAAGACAGTACCGGACAATATAAAAGTTCATTAATTAATTATGATTAGTATTATTCCTGTGTCAAGCGGGATTTGAGTATAATTGCCCGTGATTTCAGACCATTGAGTATAATGGAAAGTCCCTCCTGAACCCTCACATGCCTGAAATACTTGGTTTCATCCTCAACAGGCAGACTCTCTATCCTTTCCCAGTCAATGATATCACCATTGCTCAAACCTATGTGGAGATATCCGATATTCATTGATATGATATTATGGAAGAAATGCGAACCGAGGGATGGTTCTATGCGGAAATCCTCAATCTCTGATTCAACAATCACCCTTGCATGAGAGATGTCCGACCAGAGAACAGGTATGCCCAGAAGGGGATCCTGGCTGCCCCATCTGCCGGTTCCTATGAGGACATATTGTTTGTTTTCATTCTCCATTTTTTTATTGATTTTTTTTATCTCTTCTGCCATTTCCCTTGTTTTGAATTTACTGAACTCTTTCCTCTTGATAAAAATTATGTCATTCAAATCTTCAATTGTCCCATTGCCAAGTGCTTTTGATGAATAAATAATAGTGTCTCTGCTGTTAATATCACTGTCACTGATATGCGTACTCTGAGTGTGTTTTATGAGGGGCTTCAATTGCAGCGGGTGAAAGGAGAGTTTCTCTCTGCTGTGAATAATCACTGCGAATTCCATCTCCACTGCATTGCCCATTGATGTCTTCAGTACATCAAGCAATGTGGCAAGTGTCTTTGCAAAGGGGAATACCCCGTATTTCAGAAGATATGCAAAATCAATGATTCTGGGACCCTTTTTATTAATCCCCGGATGAATTTTGTTGTTCTCATAATCCCAGACAGATGCCAGCATATTGAGAACACCGTCCTCTTCTGCTTTTGCAATACTGTTCTTTACAAGTGTGTCATCTTCAGTAATACTCTTGGAGAGATCCAGATTACTGTTAAGATTCAATGCATAGAAATTCTTTTGAGAATGATCAATCATCTTCTGCGGAGTTACTATCTCCATTTTAGGATGGCTGGGTGAGAATCTGAATGAATTCATGCCGTCAATAACAAATTTACCCAGTCCCACTCCCAGTTCGGCAATACCGTCCTCCGGTTTCAGATAGGAGATAGGATAAAAATTGTATGACTGTGCAACCCCTGAAAAACAGGGATAGAACAAATTGCCGTGATGCTTACCGACAACTTCCTGAATGATAACAGCCATCTTCTCCTCTTCAATCCTGTAATTGATGGCTCTGAAGTAATCCATTGCAGAAGGGGAGAATACTGACGCATAGACAAGCTTTATGGCATTGGATAATTGTTCAATGCGTCTATCAAGTGTCTGCTGATTATTGGAAATGAGAAATGTATTATAAACACCGGAGAATGACTGGGAGATTGAATCTTCAAAAATACTGGAGGACCTTATTGCAAGGGGTCTTTTAATATGTTTCAGCAGTTTTTCCAGATTACTGTTGAGTCTGTCGGAGAGTTTGCCCTGCAGGAATATCTTCTGAATGTCCCTGTAATTCAAATTGTCAAAATCCATCTCCAGTATGGAATGCCTCTGTATGAACTGTTCAAATTCCTCTGTACCGATTATTGAGGTGAAAGGGATGGAAATCTCAGTATTTTCAAACATATCATTTATTGATGAATTGAGCAGTATATTATTGAGGAATGCAAGGCCTCTGCCTTTGCCGCCCAGTGATCCGTCACCAAGGCGGACAACATTGGGTTCTTCCTCAATAAACTGTTCATTGAATCTGATTATTTTGCCTTTGCTTCTCTTATAGTGGACATTCTTACTTGATTTGATGAGATAATCCCTGATTCCCGAGGGGTCATCAAAATCCTCAACAGAGACCTTCTGCATTTTCTTTGCAATTGTCACTTCACCCCTTGCCATAAACCATGTTGAAAAATCATTATTCCTGCCGTGCAGAATAAGGGATTCCTCAGGTATCTCCTCCAGCTTATCACAGAATTCGGCTATTGTTGAAACCCGTGCAATGGGGTTGTTGTAACTGTCTCTGAATATGAAGTCCCCGAACCCCAGATGATTGTGCATGAAATTCCTTATTTCCTTTGCCAGTGTCTGCGAATGCTTATGCATGAATACAACCTTCTTCCTCTCGGATTCCTCCTTGAAATCCTGTTTTGAGGACTGCAGCATTATCGGTAAGCCCGGTATTTTGTCCCTGACATCATCTATCAGCATCAGTCCTGCCTTTTCATTGATCTCTCCGTTCTTGGGGAATCGTATATCGGATATCATGCCGATTAAATTCTCTCTGTATCTGTTTATCAATTCCTCTGCCTGTTCATAATCACTGGCAAGGAGTACCTTCGGCCTTACCCTCATCTTGAGTAATTTATTCATCTCATTGAGGTTGTCTTCCCGTATCAATGACTGCGACTGTTTCATTAATTCAGTATAGAGTTCAGGCAAATACTGGGAGTAATATCTGCAGGAATCCTCAACAAGAAGGATTACGGGTACAAGCCCCACCTTTGTGTCATTATCCGCATTGATTCTGTCTTCAACATATTTGATCATTGCAAGAAAGAGTTTCGCATCCCCATTCCACACAAAAACCCGGTCAAGATTGTTTATATCACAGTGTTTCTGCTTCATATTGTCCATAAGAGGTATCTTTGCAGTATCATTGATAAGAAGGAGAATAGGAATCCTCTCATTAAATTCCCTGATCTGTTCCCTTATCTTATATGGCGACATCTCATTGCGCATTGTCAGGATAACCATGTCAAAGGGTCTTTCTTTGAGTTTTTCTATTGCCTCCTCTCCGGATCTGACATTAGTGATGCGGGGGACACTGGAGAGATTGAGCTGATGATATTCACCGAATAAGGCTTCATTGAGATGCCCCTCTCTTTCAAGAATAAAAGCATCATAGTGTGAAGCAACAAGCAGGATATTCTTGATCTTGAATTGCATTAAATCATGACATATGTCATTGTCTGTCTCATATTCAGAGTATTCATCAAGTATCTTTCTGCTTTTATCCGGTTCCATAAAACCCCTTATCTGTTTACATTAGTATAATGAAAAGTCTTCTGATTACAAGTATCGGAAACAGGGAATAGTGATTATCATAACTGCCATTCATTGAATTTCTGTCCTGTGAATTTCCTTAATTCATCTGTGTCGGATTGCAACTGTTCCTTCAGCAGATTTTCATCCTCTGAGGAGATTTGAGGTTTATCAACAGGCTTGCCGAACATCTTTGTGGATTTTCTTAATACACCAAGCAGATACTTGTTCTTTGTTTTGTCCCTGAAATATTGCTCAAATACTGTAGAACGCCTTTTATTACTTGATTTGTGAAATCTCTTATTAATAATTGTGTGGTCATAGTCAGGACTGATGCCGAGGAATTGAAAGATGCTGTCTAATGTATGTTCTGTTTCATTCCTCAGGTGCTCGGATTGTACAACGAAAATCCGGTTCTTTTTGTAGAATTCAAGAAATGACATGATCTGGAAAAAGTATCTGCTGGTGAGCATATAGTTGTTGTTCTCCCTTATTGCTTCAGAGAAGGTATTATTCTCGCGCCCATGGCAATAATTATGAACATAATGTGACTTGATTCTCTCAATAGGGTCCCTGACAAGATATATGAGCTTTATATCCGGCAGGAGGGAGTGCATTCTTCCGGGAACACCGGGATAGAGATGGCATTTACTGTAATTGGGGGATGCTTCAAATGCATATTTCCCATTGCCTCTGAAACAACGCCTATACTCTATTTCCCTGTTACGGCTCTCTTCCTGTAAAAAGAAGTTCGTCTCTTTTACAGAAGAGGGGATTATCTCAGGATGCGTGGAAATATATTTATACAGACTTCCGGTTCCGCATTTCATAGCTCCGATAATAATAAAATCAGGCAGCATATTTCTCCTTTTTGTGATATTTATAATAAACAATTACACAGGATTAATCAATAGCCGCCAGCCACCGTATATCGTAATGCGTTTTGCATAATACGGTTTGCGTACTTTCATGGCTAACTGTTCATGTAATGGACGGGAGATCACTTGACACCTCCGGCTACTGTTTTTGTCAATTTGTCTTCCAAAAGCAAAGGTTTCCTTTCAAAATCCATTAAGACCTGATAAGGAGTTTTGCCTTTAAGTCTATAGCCCTGATGGCTTCTCTCAAAGTTATAGTATCTTAACCATTTATTCAAGTCTTTCTGGAGCTCTTCAAGACTATGATACCATTTCTTTCTGAATGCAACTACAAAGAACTCTTCCATGATTGTTCTGTTGAATCTCTCTACAAAGCCATTCGTCCAGGGGGAACGAACCTTTG
>JAWOBN010000096.1:0-2566 GCA_046484245.1 bacterium
CTCAATCTTCTACCACGGCCTGCACATTGTACAACTCAAGATACTTTATAATATTACAGGCAATAAAGAGTTCAAGAAATATGCATCCCGCTGGCAATCCTACCTCAAAAACCCCCTAAACCGCACAGCCTCCGTGCTTATCAAGATAGCGTTCAAGCTTCTTTATTTCTAAGCAAAGAAATAAAGAAGCAGCCACCAGCCATCAGCTGCCAGCTGTCAGCTCGTAATGCGTGGTGCGTAATGCGGAATGCGGATAAGAATGTGATAAGCAGCCACAGAGATTGCCGCGTCGCTTTGCTCCTCGCAACGACATTTTTGTAAAAGTGCCAGGTTGACATTTTGACATTAATGTAAAAGTGCCAGGTTGACAAAATTACAAAAACGGGCGAGGGGAGGTAGGATCGTACAACGTACAACGTACAAAGTACAACGGAGCCGGCTGACGCCGGAAAGGTCTGTGAATAGCAGCCATGGGAGATAGTTGCTTGTGACTGGTGGCTTGTTGCTGGTACATGCGAATAGTCAAGGCCATGAAAGAACGGAAAACGCATTACGCATTACGCATCACGATAGTTGTAGGGGTTCAACAATTTGAACCCGATTCCATGAATCAAGGATTTATTGTAGGTATGGGAGGGGTATTACAATTGTTTGATGGAGTTTATTTCGGTGTCCAGTTTTTTCTGAGATGTTTTAGTCAGATTCATTATTTTCCATTGAATACCGGGGTATTGTTTGAAGCTTTTGTGTTCTGAAAGCGACTCCCCTTTTGTTATGATAAATTCAAGTATTTCAGACCTGAATTTCTTTAAGAATTCATTTTGCATAAATGCAATGATTCTCTTTCTCGTGAGCAATAACTCATCCAGTGATATGACTGATTTTGTCAAACCCGCGAATTGATTATTGTATATTTCTTCAATGTATTTCTCATTAGGATTGAGCAATTCATACACAGGTCTATTGGATTGAAGGATATAGAAAAAAATAGCATTCATTATTTTAGCATCTTCCAAATCATAAAGGTTCATGATTCTACTCATATCAAACAGATCCCTTGGGTGCTGTCTGTCAATAGATGCTATCACTTTGCCCCCGATGATTTCTTCAGGTGTAAGGCAATTCATAGACGTATGGAGTTCAAGTACATCCTGAGCATTGATGTCTATCTCCTTATTCACCGAACCGTATAAAGAACCTCTTATAACAATATTCGGCTCTATTTTAATATTTAATCCTCTTGTTTTAATAAGTAATTTTGATTTTCCCTCTATGAATATAAAGTCATGATTCATGACACGGGTAACTTCATTTCCAATATCCTTTAACATAAGATTGATCTGATGTAATGACTCTCTTCTCTCATTTATCGGAAGATACACGAGATCTATATCAAGGGACAACCTCGGAAGAGCATCATAAAACAGATTCCATGCAGTGCCTCCCTTAAGAGCAAATTCATTTTTCTTTTCAATTATTGGAAGAATTTGCACAATTTTTCTTACTGTGGCTAGATAATCATTATTCATCATATTGTTTCGGGATGATTAATCCCAATTTCCTGATATATTTGGTATTTGAAGTATCATCTGAAATTGTTCTTATCCCTTTTCCCATATCAATTGACATATTATCTAATTCTTTGAATACGGCAGCTAAATATTTCTCAGAGAAGTATAGCATCAATCTTTTCACTTTTATTGATTTGCAATTACTTATCAGATACTTCACCTGATGTTGCCTGAGTCCGGGCAAAGATTCAAAGAAATTTTCTACCTGATAAAACTCTTGACTTGTCTTGATATCACTTATCATCTCAAACACAGCCCTTTCTATGTCAGATATTGAAAGGAGCCTGTTTTGAACCTCCATCTGATTTATAAGACAATACTTATCATCAAATAAATTGGACTGCCTGATATGAATAGAATAACCGTACTGCATTTCAATATTTTTGAGCCATTTTGGCTTCTTGAATGCTTTAGTTGTGTTCAACTGAATGGTCATTGGGCTTGTGTCCATATTTAGTTGCTCTGTTATTCCTTTAATACTTAATGCTGACTGTGCTGATATATGAGCATCTTTGTTCATTATTGCCTGCAGAGTATAGACAAGGTCATATACTGTTGGGTCTGTCCCATCCAGAAGGTATATTCCCTTATGAGGTGACTTTATGAGTCCGGAATCTTTATATTTTGCCAATAATTGGGATGAATAACCCTTCTCACGAAGATATTGAGATGTATATACAACACCCGGTTTCATTATTTTGGTTATTTGTATTAGTTTTTTACCCATAATTATACCTACAGTTTAGTTATAGCATATAATTCAATGTTGTCAAGGGAATTCCGGATTGAAGCCGGGTCAATGGTCCAAATACAGTTTCAAGTTCCAAGTTTCAGGTTACAGGAAATGTGAATAGCAGGCCAAAACGCGTGTGATACGTGTGTCACGTGTGATTCGTGTGATTCGCTAAAATACAGAACGTATAGAGCGATTAGAGCGAGTAGAACGGGTAGTATCCTCGTGTGATACGTGTGATACTCACGACAGGGTCGCTCAC
>JAWOBN010000107.1:0-28205 GCA_046484245.1 bacterium
GCAACTTACATAGCATTTATCAGTTTGTTATAAAATCGGTCATTATACTGGGTTTATGCGGGTTTCATGAGATAAAGCAACAAAAGCAACACCCGGTCTTAGTAATAGAGAGAGAACATTTTGTAAAATATCCAATGGAGGCTGTGACTCTCTTTTTTTCCAATGTGTCAACACATATTGAGACGGATTCAAACAGATTCAAGATCAAAGATTCAAGAAACCGGAATGAATAGCGGATAAGGGGATTGCTGCGTCGCTTTGCTCCTCGCAAAGACAGAAGACCGGCTGGAAGCCGGGTCAATAGTTTACGGTTAATAGTCAATGTGATGAGAAGCCATGAAAGAACTGAAATCAGATGAATCCACTTATTGCTCCACATGCATATTCACCAGTCAGCAGCATACCAGTCACAAGTCAATATCTCACTATGCGTTCTACATGCTCTACTCGTTCTCCTCGTTCAACATCACCACGCATAACGCAAACGCATTACGAAGGTAGTAGGGGGGCAACAATTTGAACCCTGACTGATGTTACAAGTAATCCGAATGTGCAGCCATGAGAGACAGTATTTATTCTATTGATGTCAGTTCATATACAGAAATTGCTGTGTCTCCCGTAACAGTCTCACTTATCTCCAACCAATAGATCTCTCTGCCTATTGAAGGCGAGTAGTAGTAAGCGCCGTAAAAATCATCTGATGTTGATTCAACAACAATAATATCATCATACTTACCAATAGCAAATTCTTCTTCTGCATCAATTTCACTTATTTCATATGTATTATAGTAATCACTCCATTTTGTCCCAATTTCAACAGGAGCTTTGAGAAGAATCATATCTTCGTTATTGTCAAGTGAAGAGTGATCACTATTCCATGAATCGCTATACCATATATAAATACAATTGTCAATTTGATTTATCTGATGATAGCTGTATCCGTTTTTTGAATGAAAAGCAACAGAAGTGATATCAGTGCTATTATTGATATCAACAACAGTGTCTGTGAATTCATCATATGATTCCAAGTTTCCGTTCCAGTAAAAGTAATAAGCATATTTGTAGGCAGTACCCTCTCTTGGAGAACTATACCAGTCGTCAATTCTGCTGGGGTTTCTCACCAAACCTATTATGCATCCAGAAAGCAGTAGTAGATTTATCACTATAAAGATAGATACAAATTTCTTTCTTTTCAAAAATCCTCCTTTTTTATAAAATGAATATATACAAAAAAAATCTGAGAGTCAATAGATTCGTAATGTAAGCAGGACAAAATAAATTTACTGTCTGTTGACTGTTTGCAGTAATTCTTCCTCATCATCACATAATTCAATTTCCGGGCTCTATAATGGGAAAGGCAAACATCAGAATTGATTAGCAGGGAGAGGTAAGACCGTACAACGTACAAAGTACAACGGCGTGTGCCGAGCGGGAAGAACAGGATTATGAGTAGCAGGGAGAAGTACGAGACGCGGGACACGGGACACGGGAAATCGCATCCAAGCTGCTCACGTACAACGAAAAACGTACAGAGTACAATGGTCCTTTCGTGTGACACATGTGTCATATTACTACCCGTTCTATTCGCTCTACTCGGTCTACACGTTCTTCTTATACGCACACGCATTACGCATTACGCACCACGCTTTTACTATGATTTAACTTGACAATAATTATATTCTATGTATATAATATAATTCTATAAAACTAAGGAGTTTTTATGAAGAAAGGGACTCTGTTAATTGTAATAATTGCAGGTTTTGCAGTAATCACATTAATCATGTCGGCAATCGGATTCTTCCTTATCCCCGGAGGAGGGGGCGAGGAAATCAATGAGAAGATTGTTGAGGCAAGGAAGGAAACAGCTGTCAATATTGCCAATGTCATTGCAGCAGCATCCATTGATCCACTGTATCTTGAGGATGATTTTGTCATCAATGAGACAATAAACAAGACACTGGACAATTCCGGCGGCATAATAACATACATATATGTGCTTGATGCTGACAGGAAGGTCTGGGGTGATACACAGGACCCGACCAATGTCCTCAAGACATTCAAGCGGCCGGAGATAGAACTGCTATCCTCTGAGAACAGGAAGATTCAGAAGATGAGTGAAGAGATATTTGACGCAGGTGTCCCGATACTGGACGCAGGGGAGAAAATAGGTGAAGTGCATATTGGTGTGAAGTATCCTCCCGGCCAGCAGGCATCCGGATCAATGCCCATTGTGCCTGTCGGCATAATGTTTGCAATAGGGCTCATAGGCACGATTATTATTGCCATGACTGTTTCAAGGATGATGGATAATGTCGGGGCGGCGTTTGCAACCTCATTGAAATCAGCCAAGCTGGATGAACTGAGGAAACAGGAGGATGAAGCGCAGAAAGCCCTCACTACAAAGAATCAGAAGGTCAAGGAAGCTGAGAAGAAGCTTGAGGATGTCAACAGCAAGATAAAAGAACTCGGTTCAAAGTATGATGAGGTTAAGGAGACGCTTGACAAGAGTGATGAGAAGATAGCGGAGAAGGAAAAGCAGGTGGAATATTATAATAATAAGATAGAGGAATTGGAGAAGAAAGCCAAGACGGCAAAGCAGCAGGCTGATGTACCCGAGATGTCCGATAAGCAGAAGAGGGAAATTTCCACATTGAAATCCCAGGTGAATAATTTCAAGATCCAGCTTCAGCAGACAATCAGCGAAATTGAGAAGAAGAGACAGGAAGAGAAGGAACTCAATGAGAGGATAAAGAAAGAAAAAGCCCAGCTCGCCAATATTTCATCATCAAGTTCTTCTGCTCCCGCAACCTCAGAGGATATAGAGAAGAAGAAACGCGAAGAGATAGAGATAACACAGAGAATCGTATCCAAGAGGAAAGAGGAGATAGCTCTCTCTCAGAGAATAGAATTGAAGAGGAAGAAAGAGCTTGAACTGACAGGAAGAATTGAGATGCTTGAGAAGAAATTGAAGGAGATGGGTAACGGTTAATGGATTTTGATTCAATTGACATAAAGTGGAACAGCAGGTGGAATGACATAGGCCTTGAGAAATATCAGGGCAATCACAATAAAAAATACTATATACTGGAGATGTTTGCTTATCCTTCCGGTGATTTGCATATGGGGCATTTAAGAAATTATGTGCTGGGTGATGTGCTTTTCAGATACAAGAAGATGAAGGGGTTTGATGTAATACATCCAGTTGGCTGGGATGCCTTCGGGCTGCCTGCTGAAGAGGCGGCAATAAAAAGGGGAGTTGCTCCTGACAGCTGGACAATGGATAATATATCTGTTTCATCATCCACATTGAAGAGAATGGGACTTCTCTATGACTGGGAGAGAGAGGTTATAACATGCAGACCGGATTATTATAAGTGGACACAGTGGATATTCCTCAAACTCTATGAGCACGGACTGGCTTACAGGAAAGAGTCCTATGTAAACTGGTGTCCGTCATGCAATACTGTGCTTGCCAATGAACAGGTTGAACAGGGTGCGTGCTGGAGATGCAAGAGTGATGTTGTAAAGAAGAAGAAGGAACAGTGGTTTATAAAAATAACGGATTATGCCCGGCGTCTTCTAAGCGGCCTTGACCAATTGCCTGAATGGCCGGAAAATGTGAAAACAATGCAGAGAAATTGGATAGGCAGGTCAGAAGGACTGCTGGTGCGTTTCCCTGTGGAAAATTCATCAGAGTCAATTGAGATATTCACAACAAGACCCGACACACTTTTCGGTGTCACATTTATGGCAATAGCCCCTGAAAGCGATATCCTGGAAAAACTGAATATACCGGATAAATACAGCAAGGATGTTGAAGAGTATATTGAGCACTCACTGATGAAGACAGAGATTGAAAGAACCTCAACAATAGGCGATAAGGACGGTGTGTTCACCGGGCTCTATGCAGTCAATCCCCTCAATAATAATAAAGTGCAGATATGGGTGGCGGATTATGTGCTTTCATCATACGGGACAGGAGCAGTTATGTCAGTGCCTGCACATGACAGCAGGGACCATGCATTCGCAAAGAAATATTCAATTGATATAAATCCTGTTATCAAACCGCAGGATAAACAGTGGGATTTTGACAAGGATGCATATACTGAAGAAGGCATACTTGTTAATTCCGGTGATTTTTCCGGATTACCCTCAGACAGTGCAATAGAAAAGATATCGCAATTTGTTGAGGAGAATCAGCTGGGGAAAAGGGATGTGAATTACAGGATAAGGGACTGGCTTGTGTCCAGACAGAGATACTGGGGAGCCCCCATACCGATGATTCACTGTGAAAAATGCGGTATAGTGGCTTTGGATGAAAGTGACCTTCCTGTTCTGCTGCCTGATTCTCAGGAGATTGATTTTATTCCCAAGGGCGAGTCACCCCTGTCTACAAGCAGTGATTTCATAAACACAACTTGTCCCCAATGCGGAGGCAGAGCCAGACGCGATGCTGATACAATGGACACATTCGTTGACTCATCATGGTATCAGCTGAGGTATGTTGATGCAAATAACAGTGAGTCCATATTTTCAAAAGACAAGGCTGACAATGAACTGCCTGTTGATATGTACATAGGCGGTATTGAGCATGCAAACGGTCATCTGATATATTTCAGGTTTATTACAAAATTCCTCAAGGACATTGGTATGCATAATGAGGAGGAGCCTGCTCTGAAACTGGTCAATCAGGGAATGATCATGGACAGTGAGGGCAATATTATGTCCAAGTCAAAGGGCAATGCTGTACCTGTAGGCCCCTTTGTCAAGAAGCACGGCAGTGACCTTGCAAGAGGAACAATGCTCTTTATCGGTCCCGGATACAAGGATGCTCTCTGGTCAGAGGACGGTATTAAGGGTATGCACAGATTTATTGAGAGACTGGAGAAGGCAGCTGTGGAATATGCTTCCCATTTCAGGGGCAATTGCGGGCCGTCTTCGGATACTGAAAAATCCGTTTATGTGAAACTCAATCAGACAATAAAACAGACAGGTGAGGATATTGAGGCATTTGAGCATAATACTGCAATTGCGTCAATAATGGAACTGCTCAATCTTGTAAATCAGAAGAAAGAGCAGATGAGAAAGGAATTCACAGCATCCGTGCTCTTTACAATGACGAGAATAGTATCCCCCTTCCTCCCGCATATAGGTGAGGAACTGCACAGCTTATATGCACCGGACACAGAGTCCGTATTCCTCACAGAGTGGCCTCAGTATGACAGTGAACATCTTGCAGAAGACACTGTGACTGTTGTTGTGCAGATAAACGGAAAGGTGAGGGCAAAGCTGGATGTGCAGCCGGATATATCAGAAAATGAGATCTATGAAAGAGCAATCAGTGAAGATAATGTGAAGAAATACACTGATAAGGGCACAGTTGTAAAGAAGATATATGTAAAGAAAAAGTTACTGTCATTAGTGGTTAAGTAATGTGAATTACAAATCCTTGTGTGAATTTGACGGCCGCGGATTCAATGGCTGGCAGAGTCAGCCGGAAGAGAATACCATTCAGGACAATATAGAAAGTTCCATGAAGAAAATACTGTCAGAAAGAATCAGAATAAACGGTGTGGGCAGGACAGACAGTAATGTATCGGCAGAGAACTATGTATTCAATTTCAGGTCCCGGTCCGTAACAGACACAGAAGAATTCAGGAATTCCCTCAATGCAGTAACTGACAGGAGAATATACATCAAATCCATTGAAGAGGCAGACCCAGGATTTGATGCACGGAGAATGTGTGTATGCAAGTCATACAGATATCAGATACTCAATACTGTCTCCCCATTGAGAAGGCATTTCCACTGGGAGATTGAACGACCCGTTGATTTTGAGATATTCTCCCGTGAACTCGCTGTCCTGGAGGGCTCTCATGATTTCACTTCATTCTGCAGGAGGAAATCACTGAAGGAGTCCAATACAGTGAGACTCACTGAAATTGATGTAAGCAGAATTGAAGATGAGATAACAGTAAGATTTACAGGGGACAGATTCCTGCATAATATGATAAGATTCATTATAGGCACTGCTGTGGATATATCTCTGGGGGCTGCAACTGCCGGTATGAAGGATATACTGGAGAGCAGGAATGTAGAGAATGCAGGCAGAAAAGCTCCCGGAAACGGGCTTATTTTTGAATATGCGAATTATTAAATTCAAGGAGGACTGATGAAGTTTTTTATTGATACAGCAAATACAGAAGAGATAAAAGAAGCACAGGACATGAAACTGCTGGATGGTGTAACTACAAACCCCACATTGATGGCAAAGGAGATAAAGAGAACATCAAGAAAAGCAGATGATATACTGAAGGAAATATGCTCAATTACGGAAGGGCCTGTTTCAGCAGAGGCAATAAGTGAGAATCATGAGGGCATGATAGAGGAAGCGGAGCAACTCTCCTCTATTGCTGACAATATCTGTGTGAAGATACCCATGACAGAAGAGGGGATGAAAGCAGTATCAACACTCTCCGGCAAGGGTATCCGGACCAATGTAACTCTGGTTTTTACACCGGTTCAGGCAGTGATAGCTGCAAAAGCAGGTGCAAGTTTTGTATCGCCCTTTATCGGAAGACTGGATGACATAGTGAGCGAGGGCATGGATATTGTTGAGGATATCACTGATATTTTCTTCAATTATGATTTTGACACTGAGATTATTGTAGCATCAATAAGACATCCCATGCATGTGCTTGAAGCAATGAGAACAGGTGCAGATATTGCCACAATACCCTTTGGGGTGATAAAGAAATTGATGAAACATCCCCTCACTGATGCAGGGATAAGGAGATTCCTTGATGACTATGAAAAATCAAAGAATATTTAATGCAATAGTAATTGTTGTTCTTACAGTGCTGGCAGCAGGCTGTCAGCCTGCAGGAATAAGCAATGATGACAGCAATACTCATGACAGTACTGGGGTTGATGTGAGTGCACTGGCTGTGAATAACAGGGATTATTACCCTATTGTGTATGATTTATTTGAAGATGCCGAGCACTCAATCTATATGATTATGTACAGTATGAAATACTATGATTACAATCCTGAGAATGAAGAGATGAAACTGCTCGCCAAACTGGCGTCAAGGGCATTGAATGGCATAGATGTGAAGATCATCCTTGAACAGAGTGACTGGAATCCTGATCTCAATGAGGATAATTATGAAAGCGGTCAGTATCTTGCCGATAATGCGGCAGAAGTGAGATATGACCCCATGACAGTGACATCGCATTGCAAGATGATAATCATTGACACGGCGAGGGTGCTTGTCGGTTCAACGAACTGGTCCATATCAGCCATTAATTACAATAATGAGGCAAATGTGCTCCTCACAGGGGAAGCGATTGCAGAGGATTTTACGGACTATTTCAATACCCTGTGGGAGGATTCTTATGAAAAGGAGTTCAGATGATAGAGAGATATTCGCTGCCCGGAATGAAGGATCTCTGGTCAAGGGAGAATAGATACAGGAACTGGCTGAAGGTTGAACTTGCTGTATGCAGAGCATATTACCGCAGGGGGACAATACCGGCCGGTGCTATGGAAGAGATTGAAAGCAAGGCTGATTTTGACATAGATGAGATTGACAGAATTGAAAATGAAGTAAAGCATGATGTGATTGCATTCCTCACATCCGTAGCCAATCATGTAGGTGATTCATCCCGTTTCATTCACATGGGGCTTACAAGCAGTGATGTTCTTGATACTGCCAATGCCCTGCTATTAAGAGATGCATCAGATATGATCATAGAATCCTCAGTGAAGTTCCGCCAACTGATGTTTGCAAAGGCTAAGGAATACAAGAGGATACCTGTAATCGGACGGTCACACGGTATTCATGCTGAACCCACGACAATAGGGCTTAAGATGCTTACATGGGTAGATGACCTTGACCGTGCAATTGCATTGATGAAAGAGGCAAGGGACAATGTTGCGCGCGGCAAGATATCGGGAGCTGTGGGCAATTACGCCAATGTCAGTCCTGATATTGAAGAGGAAGTGATGAATGAACTGGGACTCAAAGCAGCATCTGTTTCTTCACAGATCGTCTCAAGGGATGTATATACTGATTATATATACGCTATTGCGCGCATTGCATCAGTATTATCCAAGGCTGCACTTCAGATCCGCCTCCTGCAGAGAACAGAGACAAGGGAATTGGAAGAGCCTTTTACAAGTAAACAGAAGGGCTCGTCGGCAATGCCTCATAAGCGCAATCCTGTCATATGCGAGCGCATATGCGGTCTCACCCGTATTATAAAGAACAATCTGACAACAGCACTGGATAATATCAATCTTTGGGATGAACGCGATATTTCGCATTCATCAGCAGAACGCATAATAATGCCTGACTGTTCAATACTCATTGATTATATGCTGAATAAGATGCAGTTTGTCATCAGTAATATGAAAATCTATCCTGAGAATGCTCTCAGGAATATTGACCATACGAATGGCCTCATATACTCACAGAAGGCATTGCTCAAAATGATAGAGACAGGTATAACGAGGGAGAAGGCATACAGGATTATACAGGAAAATGCTATGAAGTCCTGGGAGGACAAAACCCCTCTCAGGGATTTGCTGCTCAATGATAAAAGAATTACTGCTCAACTCTCTGCAGGGGAGATAGAGTCAATATTTGACATTGAGCCTTTTTTAAAGAATATTGAGATCATATTTAACAGATTCGGAGAATAGTATTGAAGATACTGGTGACAGGCGGACTGGGTTTTATTGGATTCAATCTATGCAATAGATTGACAGAAGAGAGCCATGATGTCTGTATAATTGACTCCAAGGATTCAAGAAGCGGTTTCAATAAACTGCACAGTGAGATACTCAAAGAGAAGGGTGCAGTGATTATTGAAGATACAATAAGCAATACCGGTCTTCATGCCGGCAAGCTCAAAGACATAGATATTGTCTTCAATCTCGCCTCCCTCATAGGGCATATGGACAGTATGAAGAGGCCTGTAGAAGACCTGAAGGAGAATACTGCCGAGCATGTAGCTTTCCTTCAGTTTATGCGCACAATAAGACCCAGGAAAATCATTTATACTTCAACAAGGCAGATATACGGCAATCAGGAGAAAATGCCTGTTGATGAGAATACATGCCCCAAACCGGTTGATGTAAATGGTATCAATAAGTACACCACAGAACTCTATCACAGGGTTTACGGTGATGTCTATGATTTTGAGCTCACAGTAATGCGTCTGACAAATATTTACGGTCCTGGTATGCATATAAGAGACAACAGATTATCATTTCTCGGCTGGTTCATAAACAGAGGATTGACAGGCAATGACATTGAAATATTCGGCAGTGGCAGGAATAGCCGTGATATGCTGTATATTGATGATCTGATAGAGACAATAATCCGGTCAATGGACAGTGATTTCAGCGGTATAGTGAATATCGGGGGACCTGAGGAATCAACTATAATAGAGTCAGCTGAAATCATTGAAGAGTTATGCACTGAATGCAGTATTGTGTTCAGGGAATTCCCTCAAGAGAGAAAGAAAATTGATATAGGGAATTTCATAACGGATAATACAAGAGCAAGGGATAATCTTGGCCATAATCCCAAGACAGGATTGAAAGATGGGTTAAAAAGAACACTGGAGTATTTCAGGCAGTACAGGGAGTATTATATTTGATACCTTTTATTGATCTGACCAGAGATAAAGATGATATGAAACTTATCAAAACACGGATAAACCGTATTCTTGATAAGGGCCATTATATACTGGGAAATGAGGTCAAATCATTTGAGGATGAATTTGCCGGTTTTACGGGGCACAAACATGCAATCGGTGTAGGCAGCGGCACTGATGCTTTAGCCATGATATTCAAATCAGTCAATGCGGGTACAACAGGTATATGCGCAGCCGCACCACTGCCCTGCGGGCAGGCTGCACGCATTGCAGGCTCTGATATTGTCTTTATTGACAGCAGACCCGATAATTCAGGTTTATTGTCCATTGAGGACCTTGAGTCGAATGCAGATAAGATTGATACACTGCTCGCAGTACATCTATACGGAACACCGGAATATATGGATACTGTCAATGAAATATGCAGGGATAATGATATTACTGTGATTGAGGACTGTTCGCAATCCGCAGGGACATATATCAATGGAAAGCATACAGGCGGATTCTCCATTGCATCGGCATTCTCATTCTACCCCACAAAGAATCTCGGAGCTATGGGTGATGCTGGAATGATTGTCACTGACAGCAGCCGATTGGCTGAAGAATACTCAAAGATGAGGAATTACGGACAGTCGGATATATATGCAGGGGAGATGTTCGGTGTGAACAGCCGGCTTGATGAATTGCAGGCATCAGTGCTTAATGTCAGGCTCAAATCCATAGAGACAAAGAATTCGCGGCGCAGGTCCATTGCAGAATATTACAGCAAGCATATTGACAATGAGTTGATAACACTGCCTCCTGAGAGATATTTCCAATACGGCAATATGCATATTTTCCCTCTGTTCACCGAAAAGAGGGAGGACTTGAAGCAGTATCTGACAGCTAACAATATTGGGTATTCAGTGCATTACCCTGTACCTCTCAGTGAACAGAAAGCATTCAGCAATTATCACAGGCATTGCCCCAATGCAAAGAGATTATCAAGCAGTGAACTCTCTATTCCCATTTTCCCTGATTTGACTGACAGTGAGGTTAAGACAATCGTCAATGTATTAAACGGGTTTTCAGATGAATGCAGATGAATTGAGATTTGTTGAACATAATGAGGAAAATCATTTTTATTTCAGGACAAAACGGAAGATCCTGCAGTATATGTATGATAAGCATATTGCAGGTGAAATTGATGGCCCGCAAATTCTGGATTTGTCATGTTCCACTGCCACAGACATGAAACTCTTTGACAATGTGACAGGTATGGATATTGACTTTCAGTCACTTGTTATTGCTAAAAGAATAAATATGCCCCTTGTGAACGGGGATGCAAACAGATTGCCGTTTCGGGATAATTCATTTGACATCATACTGGCAGTTGACCTGATTTCTGTTGAAGGTATTGATGAGAAAAGTGTTTTAAGTGAGATTGAAAGGGTGTTGAGACCGGGAGGATATCTCTATATCAATGTCCCTGCAATGAAGAAACTGTATTCCAGACATGACAGGACAGTAGGTAACAGGAAGAGATATGACAGAAAGGAAATTAAGAGTTTATTTGCTTCAAAGAAATGGAATATGATAGAATGTTCATACTGGTCATTTTTTGTACTGCCCCTTGTATTCATAAGAAGAAAGCTTATATCCCCGGTAATCGGCCGGGATTACAGGTCAGACCTTGTGGAGATACCATTTGTACTGAATACAGTCCTCAAGGCAGTGTACTCAGCAGAATTAAATCTTTTCAAGATATCACTTCTTCCTGCTGGCATTTCACTCTTTGCTCTTTTGAAGTATAATGAAGAATGAAGAATTCACAAAAATCATAAAGCATCACAAGAGCCATTTCTGGTACAGATTCAGAAAGGGTATTGTAAGAGAATTCATCAGTAAGTTGGGAATCCGCCGCAAACCTGTGCTTGATATAGGATGCGGTACCGGAGTGGATATGCATGAGAATACTAATGCATTGGGTGCTGACATTGATTTTAATGCATTGAAGAATAATCCATATAAAGAGAGGGTGAACTGCCGGATAGAGTCCCTTCCATTTAAAGAACATTCATTCAATGCAGTATTGACCATGGATGTGCTGCAGCATGAAAGTGTGGATATACCCTGTGCAGTCCGGTCTGTTTATAATGTACTCAAACCGGGGGGGTATTGGCTTATCAATGTCCCTGCAATGCCGTCACTGTATTCTTATCATGATATTGCTGTGGGGAATGGGATGAGGTTTTCACGGAATCAACTGGAAAAGGACACATCAGGATTATTCGCTGTCTATTTCAAAAGCCACTGGAATATGATAATGCTTCCCGGGGTTATGATTGCAAGGATAATAAGAACCGCTCTATCGTCTCAACACCCCTCGGATCTGAAAACAATGCTGCCATTGACAGATAAAATACTTTTTAATATTCTCAGAATTGAGCATTATTTCTTCAGGAAACAGCAGATCCCGGCAGGTCTATCTATATTCTATATACTGAGGAGAATCAATTGAGGAACAGACTACTGTTTTTTGCAGTTCTATTTATCATCATGCTCGCCTCAGCAATATTCATAACAATTCATTATGATATTTATGCCTATCATCTCTGGACATACACTGCAACCGGCAATTCTGTATCCCAGCTGTATAACCCATCCCATTATTTCAGCAATGTCTGTTCATATCCCCCCCTTGGAGCATATATGTACATACTGCCCGGTAAGATAATGTCATATATTTCACCATTGAAAGTAAATTCCGTACCCCTCATATTCCTCTACAAGATTATTCCTCTCTTGATTCTGATTGTGTTTATTTGGATATATCCTATCGGGGCGCGGATTCACAGGTGGATTCTGGTTCTCCCCATAATTGTTTCAACACTTTTCGGCGGGTCCCTTGACATCGTAATCCTCGCACTTATGTTTGCAGGACTCAAATCCCTTGAAAGGGATAAACTGCACATGGGCCTCCTGCTTCTGATAATCCCCGTGTTTATCAAACAGACAGCATTCTTTATTTCACTGGCATTAATAATCCATTATTTCTTCAGAACAAAGCAATGGCGCGTTATTGCCTATTCTGCATTACACAGTATTCTTGTTTTTATCATTGTGTATTTCCCGATGATCATAAGAGGCAGTGTTATTATGTCATTACAGTCCTTATTCAAATACACTCTGCTCTCTTCGCCCCTGTCAGGATTAGCATTCAATCTGTATTCCCTTCTGCCCAATGCCCATCTGATGGATTTCAATTATAAGCTGGGTCCGGTGTCAATAAAGACGATCTCCATAGGCATGATCCTGCTGACAATCATACTGCTTTCGTATGTAATGAGGAAAAGGAGTACAGCGATTACTGCAGTTATCTTCTCAATTATCTGGTTCAATTTCATGGTAGGCCTGAGAAATCAGCATATACTGTATCCATTATTCTTTCTCATGACAGCATCACATATTATTATTGTAAGACGGCTGGCAATTATATACAGTATCATTGCTCTTGTTAATATACTGTCCACTTCATCCGTATTCATGATGAATGTCTTCTCAATACCTGTTGCAGGAAGTGAACTGATAATATCCTTGTCAGCATTGCAGGTGATCATTTCAGTTTCAGTGATATACATATTGTCCGGACAGCACGATTTGAGATTGAACTCAGTGCCTCTCCCGCGTACTATTTACATCTATGCATCAGTGGTCCTTTTCACTTTTCTCATTTCAGTAATGCCCGGTTATATTGACAGAAGCGAGAAGAGTCTGGTCAAGGATATTATTCAGGATGAGCTTCTTATTGATTATTCCCGCAACAGATACATTGAGCCCAATGTTATTTCACTCAGCCCATTTGAGAATTTCCTCGGCATACGCATATCTCATAATGCCTTCTTCACATTCCTCAGTAGTGATATGAAAAATATGAGAATGAAGGCATACACGGAATTTACTGACAGTGGTGTTTTGGATATTAATGGTAAACAGTATGAGATTTCTTCCAGACCTGTAATTATAAACACAATACTGCAGTCAGATACAGTAACTGTGCATTCACGAACAGAGCCCGGTTATAATCAGATTGCAATATATAATATTGAATATGAATAAAGTGTTGAATAACCGTATTATGCACATTGCCCTATTACTTCTCATGACAGTGTTTGTCTTTTCTCCATTATTCAAAGGCAGGGTTCTGGCTGCAGGTGACCTGAATGATGAGACAGTCCCCTATAAATATTTGATAAAAGAGTCCCTTTTAAAAGGTGATATGACTGTACACGACAGTGGTATCGGACTGGGCTACCCTGTATACAGAAGCATATCTGCAGGTGTTTACAGCCCGTATAATCTATTTTTACTGCTTCCCCTCCCGGTTCATCTAATAGTCAATCTCATGATACTTGCTGCTCTAATGCTTATTGTAATAGGGGCATATATATTAATGAGGTATTTAAGCAAAAGTAGTGAGAGTGCTTTGCTCTTTGCTGTTATTGCCGGGTTCAGCACAGTAACTCTCGCAAGAATGGGGCATCTTGCAATAATCACCGGATTATCCTTTGTCCCTCTTTTTGCATATGCAGCAGTCAGAATGATAAGGGCGAAGAATTTGAAATTTATGATATATTCGGTCATTTTGTTTTTCTTCATTGCTTCAGGGGGGCACCCCCAGTATATATTCATTGTTTTTGCTGTATTCATTGCACTGTCTTTCAAGAGGGAAAACCTGAAGATCATATCAGTATTCACGGCAAGTTGTGTAATGACAACAGCTGTAATATGGTTTCCTCTGCTGAAGTTAGCTGCAGAATCCGGCAGAAGCACAATGAATAATTTTATTATGAGTGACATAAAAAGTTCGCTTTATATGATATTCCCTTACATGCATTCAAAAATTGCAGGCGGCCTGCATTACCGGGGTCCCTATAATCTATATGAATCATATCCCTATTTTACATTACTGCCCTTTATTATTATTGTGAATATGAGAAAGGAAACTGTCACTCGTGCTGTGAAATCAAACAAGAGGCTTTTTATCACGAGTATTATACTCATTGCACTTTCATTTGTCAAAGTTTCCGGTCTGGGTATATTCCTTACACCTGTCAGATATCTTCAGTTTGGGGTGATACTTTCTTTATTCATATTAATAAGAAATTATGATTATCAAATTAATATCAAGAACACCGCCATTTCCACTGCATCTATTGCGGCTCTTATTATACTGATGTATCTGAGGGGTTTTAATCCCCTCATGTTAGTATTATCAATTGTTCTCATTATCCTGTACATTATTGTTATTTTTCTTGTAAGACACAGAAACCTCAGCCCCGTATTCCTCGCAGGCATACTGTTCCTTGATCTGTGTATTGTGTCATCACAGTTTTATGGATTTGAGCCACTGGATAGAGTGAGGAATATATCAATGCCTGAACTGAAAAACAGTACTGTTGTGACATATGTGCCAGAGTATTATGAATTCTATATTGATTATCTCAAGCATAATGAGGGATTTTCTCCTGAACTGAGTAAAGCATATACAACATACGGTAACAGGGGAGTGTATTATGACTGTAATTCAATCAATATATATAATTCCCTGAACAGAGAGGCATACATAGATTATTTTGATGACAGAACAATAATGAGAGGCGGATTCTCCAATATGAACTATATTCTCAATCCGGACATTATCAAACCGCAATTCATCATTGTGCCGGACATCCCTGTCATTGAATCAATTGATGACAGTCTAACAATCAGCACATTTGATTACCCGGGGGATTCACTGAGGATAATATTCACAGGTCAACTGAGTTTTGATATTGATACACATCCGGCAAATCCCGAGCACAGCTATTTAGCGGGCGTGGATGACATGAAAGCTGTTTACCTGAATTATACTGACAGTACAGGTATTACAGTAAGGGGCAGCGGCAGGATTTTGATGATAACAGACAAAAAGGGACAGGCAATTCATTATCCCGAATTTTTTGAATATATGGGATTTGTGAAGAAAAGAACAGGCCCATTTGCACTGATGGCAAGGCCGGATTCTAAAGAAAATGCGCGTATTATATTTAATCCCGGGGAAAAGGTAATTGTAGAGATGCTGTCCACAGAACTGCCCGGTGATCTTAAGACAGGTATAATCATCTCCGTATTCTCAATACTGTTGCTGCTTTGTGCAGGGATTATGAAGAGACTAATATTGTAATCAATTACCGGAAAAAATATAACGGATAAGCATCAAACCGCTTATGAATAATTCCTTGAATTGTTCCGGTGATCTCAAGCGTCTGATATATGAGAGAATAATCCGCGGCCTTAAATAGAATTCCCTGTAGATTTTCTTTGCCCAGTACCACATATTGTCTTCAGTAAAACCGTATGGGATAAATACGGGATTGAATGAACTCATCAATGAATAATCCTTTTTGAAAGTCCCGTAATTTTCAACACTGCTGTATATCTCAGAACCGGGATAAGGAGTGAAAAAGGCAATGCTCAGATCATCCAGAGGCAGTCCCTTTACAAAATCCAGAGTCTTGGTCATTGACGCTTCGGTTTCAAGGGGATTGCCGACCATAATAAAACCCTTCACATTGAGTCCGGTTTCCGATGCAATATTAACTGCTTTTTCAATCTGAGGGAGTGTGATGCCCTTTTTGTAGAGATTGAGTATTTGCTGCTCTGCTGATTCAATGCCGAAATTTATCTGCCAGCAGCCTGCTTCATATATTGTTTCAAGTATTTCCCTGTTGACTGTATCAACCCTTGCCATACATGACCAGGAGATAGACCTATCCATATTCCTGATAATGCCGCATATAGCTCTGACCCTGTCGTGATTGACAAAGAAATTCTCATCATAGAAGAAAATACTCCTGATGGAGTATTTCTCAGTGAGGATCTTCAGCATCTTCTCTACATATTGCGGGCTGTGTTCTCTTATAATATGCCCGTGAACACTATTGTCGCAGAATGTGCATCTGCCGGGACATCCCCTTGCAGTCATCAGAAGCAGGGAAGGAAGCCTGTCCACTGTTTGTGTTGTTGCCCTGTAGTATTTCGGCAGATAAGGCAGAAGGTCAAATGCAGGCAAGGGGAGCTTGTCAATGTCTCTAATCACAGACCGCGGTCCTGTTGAAACAATACTGTCATCATTACGGTAAACAATACCTTTAATCCGTGAAATATCCCTGTTGCTCTTTATTGCTTCAAGGAGGTCTGTGAGTGCCTCCTCTCCTTCACCTGTTATACCGAAATCAAAAGCATTGCTGTACTGCATTGTTTCAATAGGCTTGGAGGTGACATGTACACCCCCTACAATTATCTTTACATCCGGCAATATATTCTTGATATGGTCTGCAACAATTGCTGCATTGGGGAGCAGCTGTGTTGTTATTGTTATGCCGATATAATCAGGATTGTAATCTGAGATTGCCTTCAATGTCTTGTCCATACCCCATATCAATGCCTGTGCATCCAGAATCCTTGTGTCATAGCCCATCTGCCTTGCATATGAGGCAAGGTAGCATAATCCGTAAGGCGGAGCTGTGTATCCTGCCTGTGCAAGCACTCCGTATCTTTCCTTTAATGTAAGAGGGGGATGGAGAAATAGAATTCTTTTATTCATATATTACCAATTACTTTTTCAATATAGTATAGGTTTAATTATCCTTGTCAATATTGGAGGCAACTAAGTATTGATTATCCGTTTTAATTTGATATTATTATACAAAAACGGAGTTAGGATGAAAAAGATTTCTGTAGTATTAATTATTCTCATTTTATCAGTGTTAGTTTTCTCTGATACAAACAGATCGGATTATAATATTGAGGTAATACTCAATACTGAAGAGAATATCTTGTCGGGAACAGAAGAGATCATATACCAAAATAATTCGGATGATACTATCAGCACAATCAATCTGCATCTCACAGCCAATTATTTTGAAGAGGATGGGGATTACTGGGAGGATCACGGCAGGCAGTATAATGAGAAGAAATCCGGATACATAAGGATTGATTCCATTTACAATAGTAATGGCAATATGAGATTTTCTGTAGATGGTACAATGGGATACATAGAACTCAATGAGAACCTTCCGCCCGGTTCTCTCTTAACTTTCAATATTGACTTTGTCAATAAGATACCCTATCCGTATCTGAGAGAAGGTACTCTGGACGGCAGATACGATATCTCGCAGTGGTATCCCAAAGTTGCTGTATATAAAGAGAGCAGATGGGCAGATTTTCAGGTATCCAAACACACTGAATTTTTCGGGGAATACGGTGATTACACTGTCTCTGTAACACTGCCCGGTAATTACTATGTTTTCGGCACAGGGTCTATGGATGACTCGCTGCGCAGCGAACTGCTGTCTGAACTGGACGGGGACAATTATTATAAGAACACTCAATCCGATACTCTACGGACAATCACACTGAAAGCCGGCAATGTGAATGATTTTGCATTTATTGCAAGGAATGAGTTTTATTATTTCTATGATGATGAAGAGAATACTGCAGTAGAGATAGTCTGTTCCAAGTCAGGCAGGGAGACATATGCTGAGAGTATTGACGAGATAAGGGAAATCATCCGGTTCTTCTCGCAGAAATACATGGAATATCCGTATGACGAGATTACTGTGGCAGAGGGGCTCTTGAGAGCAGGCGGGGGCATGGAGTATCCCAATTTCATAATAATATCATCAATGATGCAGCCTGACAGGATGAAAATTCCTTTTGTGGATATGAAACTCTTTCAGCAAGTGCTCTGTCATGAAATAGCCCATCAGTGGTTTTATCTCATAATAGGCAGTAATGAGGCTGAAGAGCCATTTATGGATGAGGCGTTTGCTGTTTACAGTGAACTTGCCTATATGGAGCATGCCTATGGCAGAAACAACTATATGTCAATGTTTAACAGGCCTATTGTATCACTCTTTGATAATTACTATATGTCATACATGTATGCACAGAGGAATAATCTCACAGCCCCAATGGATTATTCATCTTATGATTATGAGAATGATTATTCATACGGGCTCAATGTTTACGGCAAGGGCATGCTTGTATTGAGGGCAATGGAGACAATGATAGGGGAAGATAAATTTGCATTAATGATGAAAAAATATTTTGACAGATTTGCTTTTACACATCCGTCCATATCCGAATTTGAGACATTTATAAACAATTATACAGACAATAAGTATTCAAGGAATATCAAGCATCTTCTCCATGAGAATGTTTATAATGATTACTCAATCTCCGGTATTGACAGAAATGATAATGTGTATGAAATAAGCATCAGCAATTCCTCACCATTTGAGTTTGAGGTTCCTGTTGAAATTATCTATTCTGACGGTTCATCAGACACAATCATTACTTCAGATAAATTGCTTGTGAAGCTTGAAGAAAATAGGAAACTGTCCAATATAATTATTGACCCGGATATGCGCTTTCTTGACACTGATTATTATAATAATATTCATAATAAGCACTTCAATATTCATCTACTTGATTATTCTCCTGATTATTTCTCCAATAATATCTACTTCCATCCCATGATGCAGCATTCACTTCCGGATAAATTCTCCTATGGTCTCGGCATTTATGCATGTGATATCCCGACAGTTGAATTCAACAGGTATTCAATGTACGGGAACTGGGCATTGAAACTCTTCTTCGGATATAATCCTGTGACCCATTATCAGTACCAGCATGAATTTATCAGGAATCAGGGTGAACAGATTATTACTCAGCTCATTCACAAATTCAAATATACCCCTCTTTACTATGAGATCTACAATGGAGTCAGGGCAGTGAGGCATGCCGAGGATTATAATTATGAATTCAAATTGCTGGGCCATTACCGTAAAACAGACACATTACCTCATTTCTCTGACAAGATATTTACAGGCAAATTATCGCGCCTTCTAATCAGTATGAATTATTTCAGCAAGGAGTCATTCTATTCATTCTATATATATCCCATTGTTGAGATATCTGACCCTATTCTATACTCTTCAACAGAATATCAGAAAATTGATGTAAAAGGAGGAATTTCTGTACCTGCAGGCAAACTGTCAGTTTCATTGAATATTGACGGCGGATTCATACTCGGTGATGTCAATGTAGAAAACAGCTATTATCTCAAATCATCAGAATTGACACTGTTCAGGGAACGCAGTGCATCTCTGGGTAATTACGGATTTGAGCTGGGATACAATAATGGCATGGGCTATATAATGGACAATGATAACCTGCATAAATCTATTGAGAAACTGTCACTGGAAGCAGGGAACAGTATTTTTAAGACATATTTCAGTAATTATTTTGCCTCTGCTGATTACAGTCAGTGGGATTATCATTATCAGACAGGCATTAAAATGCGGTTAGGCAGATTCCTTACAGTGGACATACCGGTGTATAATGACAGTGAGGGACTTTTGATAGGTCAGGCACTGGGTATATATCTGTCATCTGAAATAATTAAATAATAATAGGGAGGGGGTGTTTATGTGCGTAATACTTGTCGGAGTACTGAAGCATCCTGAGGACCTTGAGCTGCTGCTCAATGATAAGGTTTACCGCATACCGGTTGAGAATATGCCTGTTCGGCCCTTTGACGGCATTGCATTCTATCAGCCGGCATCCTGGGCAGGAGAGCCCGGGCGTATTCAGTATTATGGTTTAATTGATTCAGATAAGATTGTTTCCAAAGAGAGTATTAATATACCCGGCAGTATTCCGGAGCATGAGAGATACTATCTGTTCAGATTCAGCAGTATAATAAAACTCACAAGACCGGTATTGAATAAATCGGGGACCAGGGTATCGTTTCACTATACTGATGAGGACACACTGAGGCAGTCCGGCACACTGCTTGAACTCTTTGATATGCCTGATATTGAGATGAAGGTGATGAATATTCTGGATGATATGTCCATTCATTATGATAGGGAGTATTATGTGCCTGTTGAGAATGCAAATTACTACAGGCTGGATTTTGCTGTTATATCAAAAGACAGGAAAATTGACATTGAATGCGACGGTAAAGCAAGTCATTCAACACCCGGTCAGAAAGAATATGACCGGAAGAGAGATGCTGCTCTCATGGCAGACGGGTGGACTGTACTGCGCCTCAAAGAGAGGATGATTGTAAATAATCCCAATAAATGCAGAGAGGCAATAGCAAATATACTCAAGTGATTCCAAATAGTCCAAATCCCGGGGGCGTCCCTTGAAATTGTAGAAATAGGTTCTTCTCCAAAAGAGTTGGAAAAGAAAGATGACTTCTCAATGGACAAAGTGTGAAATGCTGTGAGATTATTTTACCCCACAATGTGACATTTTACCGGGATTTACACTGGAATGTAAACACTTGACTATGAGGGTATTAATTACTATAATACAAAACTATGTTGGATAATAAAATAAGAGAAAAACTCAATGATTTAGAGAAGAATGTTGAAGACCTCAAATCCCATGTTGATACGGATGTCTGGAAGGAAGAAGTCTCCCGCCTTGAACAGAAGATGCAGGATCCGAACTTCTGGGACAATCCGAAAAAAGCAGCCAGGATATCACGCAGGGTGAAGCTTCTCAAGGACAGAATAGAGTCATTTAATTCCATTATAGGGGACTTTGATTCTGCTGTTGAACTCTCTGAAATGGCTGATGAATCCATGCAGAATGAGATGGAGGAGATGATAGACAGTATTGCTGAAAAGGCTGATGAACTCCAGACAGAACTGCTGCTTACAGATGAGATGGATGAGAATGATGCTATTTTTGATATTCATCCGGGGGCAGGCGGTACTGAATCATGCGACTGGGCTGAAATCCTTCTCAGGATGTATATAAGGTATTTCCAGAACAAGGGATTCAAATATACAGTAATGGACAGGGAAGACGGTGATGTGGCAGGTATCAAGAATGTGACAATCAATGTATCCGGTGAATATGCCTATGGCTATCTCAAAGCTGAGATAGGAGTGCACCGTCTTGTGAGGGTCTCACCATTTGACAGCAACAACAGGCGGCATACCTCATTTGCCTCAGTATATGTTTATCCGGATATTGATAAGGACAGTGATTTTGAGATAGATGAAAATGAGCTGCGTATTGACACATTCCGTTCAAGCGGTCCGGGCGGCCAGAGTGTCAATAAGATATCCAGTGCAATAAGGATAACACATGAGCCCTCAGGTATTGTTGCCCAGTCCCAGACAGAACGCTCGCAGCATCAGAATAAAGAGAATGCAATGAAGATACTCAAGGCAAAGGTGTATGAGCATTACAGAAGGATAGAAGAAGAGAAGCTCAATAAAAAGCTTGCTGACAAAAAGAGCATAGAATGGGGCAATCAGATACGCTCTTATGTCCTTTATCCGTATAAGATGGTGAAGGACCTCAGAACAAAGTATGAGACAGGTGATGTGGACAGTGTGCTGGATGGAAAATTGGACAGATTTATTAAAGAGTATCTTATGATGAAAGCAAAGGATTCAGGAGGTAGTAGTGACTGAAGACAGGAATTTTCTTATAAAGCAGATGGAAGAGAATTTACATAAAATGAGAGAAAGGGGAATAGAACCCTACAAGTATTCCTACAAGGTAAGCCACAAGGTATCAGAGATTTTGAAAGACCCTGAACAATTCATTGAGAAGGATCCGGTCTCTCTTGCAGGCAGGATAATGTCCAAACGCAGGCACGGCAAGGTGATGTTTCTTGATATCCTTGATGAGGATTCTCAAATCCAGGTCTATATGCGCAAGGATGAGATAGGTGGAGAACATTATGAAATAGCAAAGCTTCTTGATATTGGCGATATTGTGGGGGTCACAGGACCCATATTCAAGACAAGAACAGAAGAGCTCACAGTCAAGACATCGGTATTTGAAGTGCTTTCAAAATCTATTCGCCCCATGCCTGAAAAATTCCACGGACTCAAGGACAAGGAGATAAGATACAGAAAGAGATACCTTGATCTTATCATGAATGGAAAATCCAAGGAAACTTTTATAAGAAGGGCTCAGATAATTGATACAATAAGGGATACACTCAAAGAGTATGACTATCTTGAAGTGGAGACCCCCATACTGCAGCCTATTTACGGCGGCGCATTTGCTGAACCCTTTGTAACCCATCATAATTCCCTTGATATGGATCTCTATTTGAGGATTGCTGATGAACTCTATCTCAAGCGTCTGATCATAGGGGGATTCAACAGGGTCTTTGAATTTGCAAAGGATTTCCGCAATGAGGGAATAGACAGAACGCATAATCCGGAATTCACACAGGTGGAATTCTATCAGGCATATGCTGACTACAATGATATGATGGAGCTTGTTGAGGAGATATTTGAGCGGCTGGTCCCTCAGAAGAAAATTACCTATCAGGACAATGAATTGGATTTTACCAGACCGTGGAAGAGGGTGGACTTTTATGATTCAATAGAAGAGGCAACAGGCCGTGACCTTAAAGGCAAGTCAGTAGAGGAATTGAAAGGTATTGCCGAAGAACTGGGTATTGATATTGAGAACAAGAAGACATTCGGCAAAGTAATTGACGCAATATTTGAAGAGACTGTCCAGAACAAAATAACTAATCCGTCTTTTATTATAAATCATCCATTTGAAATATCACCCCTTGCCAAAAAGCACAGGGACAGGCAGGGTGTTGTTGAAAGATTTGAACCGGTTATTGCAGGCATGGAGATAGGCAATGCATTTTCAGAACTCAATGACCCCATTGAACAGAAGGACAGATTCATCACACAGGTGGAGGAAAGGAAGAGCGGTGACTCTGAGGCATTTGACATGGATGCGGATTTCATCGAGGCAATCAGTCAGGGAATGCCGCCGACAGGCGGTGTGGGCCTGGGGATTGACAGAATAGTCATGCTTCTTACAGATAACCCGTCCATCAGGGACGTCCTTCTTTTCCCGCTGCTGAGACCGGAAAAATGAACTATACATTCTTTATTGCATTAAAGCATTTATTCGGAAGAAGAAAGAATGTCTTCGGCTATATTACAACTGCCATATCCATTGGCGGTATATTCATTGGAGTAGCTGCTCTTATTATTGTACTGTCAGTAATGAACGGATTTCAGAAGGATGTCAAGGAGCGTATTGTTGACATCAATGCCCATATTATTGTCCTGAAATATTTCAATGAAACAATTGCTGAAAATGAGGTTCCCGAATTAATGGATTCGCTGAGAACAATAGATGAGATTGAGCAGATGAATAGATTCGTTTACTCCAAGGGACTCATACAATACAAGAATTATACTGACGGTATAATCATCAGAGGTGTGGATGTCTCGGACAGTAATGAAAGAGAGATACTTAAAAAACATGTGAAATTCGGTGATATACCCCAAGGCATGGATCAAATAATGCTCGGTATAGACCTTGCAGAGGCAATAAGGGCTCATACCGGTGATACAATCAAAATTGCCATGCCGTTTGCTTCATCTCAGAAAGGTACTTCTATGATTCCTGAAGTGAGAAAGTTTGAGGTAGCAGGTATTTTTGATGCAGGCATGTATCAGTATAATTCAGAACTCGTCTATATACCACTTGATGCTGCTTCAGATATGTTTGGTCTGGAAGGCGGGGTGAGCGGTATTGAGCTGCGCATAAAAGACATATACAGGGCACCTCAGATATCCGGATTGATCAAGGAAAAACTCGGTTATCCGTACAGGACAAATAACTGGATTGACCTTAACGGCTCACTCTTCTCTGCACTTGCTCTTGAAAAAAAGCTTATGTTCATACTGCTGCTGCTCATAATAATTGTGGCTGCTTTCAATATAATAACGACCCTCATAATGATTGTCATGGAAAAAACAACGGAGATAGGCATATTGAAGACACTGGGACTGAGTAATTACGAGATACTGAAGGTCTTTATATATCAGGGGCTTGTTATTACAATGATAGGCACAGTGCTGGGTGTTATTGCAGGTCTCATAGCATGCTATTTTCTTGCTAAATATCAGTTCATCAATATCCCCGGCAATGTTTATCTGCTGGACAAGCTTCCGGTAGAGGTGAGAATACTTGACATAATACTTACAATCATTATATCCTATGTTCTGTCATTTACAGCAACACTGTATCCTGCAATGAAGGCTGCCCGGATGAATCCCGTGGAGGCAATACGATATGAATAGCATACTCAGAGCCAGCGGTGTGACAAAGAGATATACAGTGATGAAGAAATCCGTTGATGTATTGAAAAGTATTGACCTTCCTATTGAAGAGGGCAAAATAATATTTATAAAGGGGCCTTCTGGTGCAGGCAAATCAACATTACTTCATATTCTCGGTTCATTGGACAAGCCGACAGAAGGTTCAGTCTATTACAGGGACACTGAATTATATAAATTATCAGACCGCAAATTATCCCGGTGGAGGAACAAGAACATAGGATTCATATTCCAATTTCATTATCTGCTCAATGATTTTACTGCTGCAGACAATATCCTGCTGCCCTATATGTTCTCCAAAAACAAGCTTTCAGTAGGAAGGGAAAGAACTGATATGCTGATGAATAATCTCGGTGTATACCACAGAAAGGATCATAAACCGTCTGAACTATCCGGCGGTGAACAGCAGCGCATTGCTGTAGCCAGAGCACTGGTCAATGACCCTCAGATCATTCTTGCTGATGAACCGACAGGCAACCTTGATTCAGTCAATACGCATTTCATTATGGAGTTCTTCAGGGAACTCAACAGGAAAGAGGGCAAGACCTTTGTTATTGTCACTCATGAAAATGAATTGACCCAGTATGCTGACAGTGTCGTGAACCTCAGAGACGGCTTGCTTGTCACTGACTAACTGTTGTTTGATACCGGGTTAATATTCCCTGTTTCAGCAAATCATAAGCTTCAAAATATCCAATAAAAAGCTTTATCATCTCTCCGTCTTTCCTCATAAGAAAAAGTCACTGAATATAATTATTATGTATTGTTTTTTCTTAATAAAAAAGCATTTAGCATAGTGATTGATGTAATGACAGTGAGGCTCACACATTCTCATCAGCACCGAATTATCGGTTATGCACGGGTTGGCAAAGGTGCTTTCTGAGAACTGTCCTCGCCTCATATCTTTTATGAGGAAACATATGTCTTTCAAGTACTTTAATTTTGAGGAATAACGTCTCTCTTGACTAAAAATTTTAATCTGTTAAATTCTATCTGAAATCAGCTTCTTAATTTACAAAAAAGGAGTTTCTATGTACAGTAATAAACAATTGAAAAATAGAGAGAAAAAGTACGGGGCAAATAACTATAATCCATTGGATGTAATTCTGTCAAAAGGAAAGGGCATCTGGGTCTGGGACAATGAAGGCAAGAAATATCTTGATTTCCTCAGTTCATACTCAGCAGTCAATCAGGGGCATTGCCATCCGGATATTGCAAAAGCAGCTGAAAAGCAGATGAAGGAGCTCACATTGACATCACGGGCATTCAGAAATGACAAGTTGCCCATATTTTATGAAAAGCTCTGTAAATTGACAAAAATGGAGAAGATGCTCCCTATGAATTCAGGGGCTGAAGCAGTTGAAACAGCTATTAAAGCAGTAAGGAAATGGGGCTACACTGTAAAGGGCGTGCCTGCCAATAAAGCAGAGATTATTGTATCAAACAATAATTTCCACGGCAGGACAATTACTGTGGTATCATTTTCATCATCAGAGTCATACAAGGAAGGATTCGGTCCATTAACCCCCGGTTTCAAGGAAATACCTTTTGGTGATGCAAAAGCTCTCAAAAAGGCAATCACAAAGAATACAGTTGCATTTCTCACTGAGCCGATTCAGGGAGAAGGCGGAATCATTGTACCGCCTGACGGTTTCCTCAAAGAAGCGCAGCAGATATGCAAGAAGAACAAGGTGCTCTTCATACTGGATGAGATCCAGACAGGACTCTGCAGAACAGGCAGATTCTTTGCATACAAGTGGGAGAAGGGCGTAGAGCCGGATGGACTCATACTGGGCAAAGCACTCTCAGGCGGATTCTATCCTGTCAGTGCTTTTCTTGCAAAGAAAGAGGTTATGGATGTGTTCACACCCGGTGACCATGGTTCAACATTCGGCGGTAATCCGCTCGCATCAGTAATAGCCAATGCCGCATTGGACGTGCTGGTGAAGAATAAATTGGATAAGAAGGCAGACAAACTCGGTCAGTATTTCATGAAGAAACTCAGAGAGATTGATTCTGATAATATAAAAGAGGTGAGAGGCAAGGGGCTTCTCATTGGTGTTGAGCTCACGGATAAAGCAGGTGGAGCAAGGAAATACTGTGAGGCATTGATGGAAGAAGGACTGCTCTGCAAGGAGACACATTACAATATTATCAGGTTTGCACCACCTCTCATTATCAAGAAGAAGGATATTGACTGGGCAATGAAGAGGATAAGCAAGGTTATTAAGGGCTTATGAGGAATGGGGGGTTATATGCCCCATACCGGTCTCTTAAAAACACTTGACACAGTTCAATATATTTGTATTATTGAATATCTAAGAAGCGGGAATAGCTCAACTGGTAGAGCGCAACCTTGCCAAGGTTGATGTCGCGGGTTCGAATCCCGTTTCCCGCTCTTTTTTTATATCCGGCGGTGTAGCCAAGTGGCTAAGGCAATGGTTTGCAAAACCATCATTCTCCGGTTCGAGTCCGGACGCCGCCTTTTTTTCATGCCGGAGTGATGGAATTGGTAGACATAGGGGACTTAAAATCCCCTGGGATTTACATCCCGTATCGGTTCAAATCCGATCTCCGGCATATAAAACAGTTCCAAGTTTTCAAGTTCCAAGTTACAAGGATTTATTGTTAAAGCGGGGAGAGGTAAGAGACGCGAGACCCGAGACTCGGGACGCGAGAAATGTGCATTGCAAGCCATGACTGAACGTACAACGTTTGTATGCCAAGCAGATTCCCCAGAAAATCAGAGGAGAGCGTGATAAAGGAGAGTAATTCTATCCAAATCCCAGGGACAGCCCTTTATATTGTAGAAATTGTAAAGTAAGCGGGGAGAGGTAAGAGACGCGAGACCCGAGACTCGGGACGCGAGAAATGTGCATTGCAAGCCATGACTGAACGTACAATGCTTGTATGCCAAGAAAGTTCCCCAAAAAATCAGAGGAGAGCGTGATAAAAAAGAGTAGTTCTATCCAATCCCAGGGACAGCCCTTTATATCTATAACTTTATACAAACTACAATGATTGTAAGTTGGTAAATAAACAACATACAAATTACATGATTGTAAATCAAATAATAAATTCATATAGCAGGTTATAGAAATAAAGGGCTGTCCCCGGGAATTGGAGGGTGATTTTTTTATTGACTATGATTGTGAGGATTGTATAATTATTGGGTGATGTATTTATAAATTAGGAGGGATTTTGACAAAGAGAACAATGAAAGCAGAGGATCTTTATAAAGCCAAAGTTATATCATTCAACAGATTATCCCCAGATGGTAAGCACATTGCATTTACTGTAACTGAATTGGTAAGA
>JAWOBN010000079.1:0-5491 GCA_046484245.1 bacterium
CTTTTTTGCAAAATCAGAGGATTCACTGTTCAACCCTCCACTGCAGGGTCTTGTGAGGATTCTGAAGAGTTCATTCAATAAGGACAAGCAGGTTATTGAGGATTTCAGAAGGGTTAACAGGATAAAGGAATGAAGGATAAGATATCCATTGCAGGTCCTGAGCTGCGTCAGGTGCTGAAGGGCCCTGATCCTGAAAACAGGATAAGGGAGCTGTTCAGGGAACTCCATCCATTTGAGATATTCTCCCTTATAGAGGGTATGGATTATGATGAGATTGCAACCATTATCCAGTACATAAGATTCCCCAAGGCAGCTGAACTGTTTGAATATTTTGATGAGGAAGAAGCCCAGCAGATATTCCATCATTTTGACAGGAAGAACATGATAAGAATGATTGAGGAGATGTCATCAGATGACAGGGTTGACCTCCTCAAAATACTGGATGAATCCCTCGTGCAGTCACTAATGCCTCTTATCGCACAGGCAGAACGCAATGACATCATGAATCTTATTGAGTATGAAGAAGAGACAGCCGGTGCTATAATGACATCCGAATATGCCTCTCTAAAGGGCAA
This sequence comes from bacterium, assembly GCA_046484245.1. GTDB lineage: Bacteria > Hydrothermota > 32-111 > 32-111 > 32-111 > JAXHVG01. The sequence continues at coordinate 576 of JAWOBN010000079.1, forward strand.
TATGACAGCAAGAGAGGGTTTGGATCAGCTGAAGCGCATTGCTCCGGACAAGGAGACAATATACACTGTGTATGTGACTGATGAGAACAGAAAGCTTATCGGCGTACTGTCCCTTAAAAAACTGATAGTATCCCCTGATAAGGTAATGATATCGGATATTATGGACAGGGATTTTGTTTCAGTGCATATCAATGATGACCAGGAATTCGTGTCCAAGGTTATTGCCGACTATGACCTGCTCTCTGTGCCTGTTGTGGATGAGAATATGAAGCTCTTCGGTATTGTTACTGTTGATGATATTGTTGATATTGTTATTGAAGAGGATACAGAGGACTTTCTCAGGCACGGTTCTGTTACAGGAGAGGAAAATTATCTCTCAGTATCCCCGTTCCGTCTGGCAAAACAGAGGATAATATGGCTTCTGCTCCTTGTTCTTGTAGGTTTTGTCTCCGGTTATGTGATGGAACTCAAACAGCATATTCTGGAAAGTGTCATAGCTCTCGCCTTTTTCCTGCCTCTTATCAATGGCTCAGCAGGTAATGCAGGCACACAGTCCTCAACAATTATCATCAGAGGCCTTGCAACAGGCGAACTGGAAATGGGCAATATACTGAAGATACTTGTCAAGGAAATTGCAACCGGAATTATAATAGGTATTCTCCTTGGTCTGGCAGCAGGACTCAGGGCAATCATAATGAATCAGGACCCGTCACTTGCAATAACAGTGGGTCTCTCCATGGTCATAGTGGTTTTGACTGCCAATATACTCGGTGCAGTCTTCCCCATTCTGTTCAAGAAAATGAAACTGGACCCTGCCCTTATGTCAGCCCCATTCATTGCCTCTGTTATTGACATTCTGTCAATTTTCATTTACCTCACACTCGCCGGTATGATTTTCAATATCTGACCCCACTCTTCGGCTTCCGTCCGACTTTATCCTTTCCCTTTGGGCTTTTATCTTCTTTTACGAATCTCACGAATTCGCACGAACCGAGTGAAACGCACGGCATTTGGCCTGCTATTCACATTTCTTGTAACTTGATTTCGGGTTCAATTTGTTGAACCCCTACATAATTTCGTGATGCGTGATGCGTGGTGCGTAATGCGTTTTCCATTATAAGGTCTTGCTTGCATAGCAGTAAGGAGATTGCTTCACTGCATTCGCAATGACATCCTCGGGCCGTCATTACGAGGAGCAGAGCGACGTGGTAATCCCCTTACCGGCATTCACAATCCTGTTCTTCTCGCTCAGCATTCAGACTCGTGTCCCGTGTCTCGCGTCTCGTGTCTCTTACCGCTCCCCTACATACATCCTGTTAATCTTTCTTTCCGTCTTTTTCCGTTATCCGTTATCCGTCCATTCTTGGCTGGCTATTCGCATGTACTGGCAACAAGTCACCAGTCACCAGCCACTATCTTTCATGGTCTTGACCATTGACCACCAACCATCAACCATTGACCCGGCGCCAGCCGGTCTTCCCTTTTTCGTTTTCCATTCTTTCATGGTCTTGACTATTGACCATCAACCATAAACTATTGACCTCGTATACCAGCCACCAGTCACAAGCAACTGTCTCTCATGGCTGCTATTCGCATGACCATTGACCACCAACCATCAACCATTGACTCGGCCGAACGTCGTTTTCCGTTTTCCGTTAGCAAACTTGTTTGCGATCTCTTGAATCTTGCTACTTGCTACTTGCTACTTGTTACTTTGTATCTCTTACTTCTCCCCCGCTTGTCTTCTCAATTCCCGCCCGGTATGAGCTTTATCCACAGCATTATAAGATGAAATGCGACTTTCATGAGACGGCCTATATTGAAGAACTGTGAACTGCCGTGCTCCCTGTAATAGTGATGCACAGGGACCTCTTCTATGCTGTCAGTACTGTTCTCAATGACCTTCACAAGTTCTATGCAAATTGTGCCTGAGGATGAGTAAAAATTGTAATCAGAGAAGAATTCCCTTTTGATAATGCGGTAATCGCAGTCAATATCCCGCACCTTTTCAATATGGAACAAAACCTTCATCAGCAGATTGTACAGATTGCCTATAAGTATCCTGTACCATGGGTCACTGCGTACAATCTTGTAGCCATTGACCAGAACAGTATCCGGCTTCAGACCATTGAGCAATGCGGGGAAATCCTCCATTGAGTACTGCCCGTCTCCATCAGTATAGAAGAAATACTCCTTGCTTGCCTCTTTGAGCCCGTGTATCACTGTATTCCCGTAACCCCTATTTTCACTGTGCAGTATAATCCGGAGTTTCTCATACTGACTGTCCAATTCCCTGAGTTTGGCCTGTGAACCGTCAGTGGAATGATCATCAATAACCAGTATCTCATAATCGGATGTGTATCGGGAAATAATGCGGTCTGCATCTTTTATGAGTTTCGGTATTGTCTCCCTGTCATTGTAGCAGAGAAACAATACCGAAATGCTCAATTCATTCATTCAATGCCTTTAATCTCTTGGTCAGTTTAGGTACAACATCAAATAAGTCCCCGACAATACCGAAATCAGCCACCTGGAATATAGGCGCATTGGGGTCTTTGTTAATTGCAATGATTATATCTGATGATTTCATGCCTGCCAGATGCTGTATTGCGCCTGATATGCCCACTGCTATATAAATTTTGGGTGACACTGTCTTGCCTGTCTGTCCGACCTGATGTGAATACGGCATCCAGCCCTCATCAATAACAGGTCTGGAAGCACCCACTGCACCGTCAATTGTCCCGGCAAGTTCCTCTATCAGAGCAAAATTCTCAGGTCCTTTCATACCGCGTCCGCCGGACACAATGATGTCCGCATCCGTAAGATTGACTGTCTGCGTTGTATCCTCAACAAATTTCAGGAATGATGTCCGTCCGTCTATCATATCATCTGTAATATCAAAATGCTCCACATCACCTGTCCTTGAACTGTCCGGTTCTGCCTCCTTGAACACCTTGTGCCTCACTGTTGCCATCTGGGGCCTGTTGTCCGGGCACACTATTGTTGCCATTATGGAACCGCCTGCTGCAGGCCTTGTCTGCATCAGTTTCTTGTCCTTTTCATCAATTGTCAGTTCCGTGCAGTCAGCAGTAAGACCTGTTTTGAGTTTCACTGCAACACGGGGCAGCAATGCCCTGCCTGTTGTTGTGGATCCTGCAAGAACAATTTCAGGTTTGTATTTTTCCAGTATTGCTGATGTTATATTGGCATATGTTGTTGACACATAATGCTTTAATCTGTCATCCCGGGCAATTATTACCTTATCTGCCCCCCTGCTTATCAGTTCATCACTGAATTTGTCCACATCATCACCTATTATGAATGCGAGAACATCTGAACCTGTCTTCTCTGCAAGTTCCCTGCCCTTTGCAAGCAGTTCATATGTGACACCTTCCATCTCTCCTCTTTTATGCTCTGCATATATCATGATACCTTTGTATTCTTCTATACCCATACCAATTCTCCTATAAGATGTTTTTGCCTTTGAGGGCTTCAATCAGCATATCTACATTCTTCTCCTGATCATCATCCCCGTATATAATGGTTTCCTTTTCAATTGTCGGTGTGAATGCCTTGACGACCCATGTCGGCGAACCCTTGAATCCGATCATATCAGTATCCGCCTCAATATCTTCAGCATTCCACCTGGGAATCTCTATCTTCTTTGCCTTTATCTTGCCTCTGAGTGAAGGCAGACGCGGTTCATTGAGTTCCTTTATGCATGTCAATGCGCAGGGCATTGCTGTTTCAATGACCTCATAACCGGCTTCTGTTGCTCTCTCTGCCCTGATTCTTCCGGCATTTATCTCCTCAATCTTCCTTATGAATGTTATCTGGGGAATGCCCAGCCACTGCGCAACACCCGGTCCCACCTGGGCAGTGTCACCGTCTATTGCCTGTTTACCGAACATGATAAGGTCATACTCGCCTATTTTCTCAATTGCTTTTGCCAGTGTATATGATGTTGCCAGTGTGTCTGCTGCTGCAAATGCCTTGTCTGATATGAGGATTGCATTATCTACACCCATGGATACAACTTCTCTCAGGGCATTCTCAGCAGAACCGGGACCCATTGATATTGCTGTTATTTCCGTATCGGGATCTTCCTCTTTAATGCGGAGGGCTTCCTCAATAGCATAGAGGTCAAATGGATTTACAATATTTTCTACACCTTCCCGGATTATTGTCTTGGATTCCGGGTCAAATTTCATCTCCGATGTATCGGGTGTCTGCTTAATACATACAATGATCTTCATTAAAACTCCTTTTTCAGTTTATTATATGCAATCAATGCTGCTTTCTTCTCACTATTTTTCTTTGAATCGGCGCTTGCTGTTGCAATGAATTCACCCTGCAGATATATCCTGCAAGTGAATTTCCCGTCCTCTTCATAAACCCTGAATTCAGGGAGTTCCCTGTATATCTCCATTGTGAGTTCCTGCAGATTGTTCTTGGCAAAGAAGAAATCGGATACCTCGCCTGCATTATCCACAACTAGTTTGAAGAATTGGCGTGCATATTCCATACCTCTGTCCAGATACACTGCTGCAATAAGCGCTTCAATGACATCCTCTTTAATGGAACGGGGGATTCTTTCCGGGAAACTCTTTCTGTCAATTATAATGATTCTGTCAAAACCCAGTTCATCAAAAACAGAAGCAAGGCTCTGCCTGTTGACTATCTTTGAACGTTCTTTTGTCAGCATACCCTCGTCAGAATCAGCATATTTATTGAACACATACTCTGCACTGAGCATTGAAAGAATACTGTCTCCGAGGAATTCCAGACGTTCATAATGTATCTGTTCAGATGTTGACTTATGTGTCAGCGCCATTGTGTAAAGATCTGTTCTATCAGGTTTTATACCTGTTATCTGTTCAAATATCTCTAATTCTCTGATCTCAGCCATTGAATTT
>JAWOBN010000033.1:0-4466 GCA_046484245.1 bacterium
GACAAACTGTTGACAAGAAGAAGCTCTGTGATAAACTGCCCTGTAATGCTTTAGCAAAAATAAACAGGGATAAATAATAAGAGAGGATTTTATGGCCGGCATTGTGTTTCTCAAAACAGCAGACATTGATTCTGTCAAAGAGTTTTATATGAATAAAATAGGTATGACGCTCTGGCTGGACCAGGGTGCATGCATTATTTTAAGAAGCGGTAATCTCATACTGGGATTCTGCAGAGGCAAAGAGCCCCAGACAGAGGGAGTCATAACATTCTTTTATGAAAGCAAAGAGGATGTGGACAATATGTATGATAAAGCGGGCGGAGAGCATGAACCCCGGGAGAATGAGGAGTTCCGTATTTATCATTTCTATGCAAAAGATCCTGAGGGCAGGAATGTGGAGTTCCAGACATTCCTTCATCCTATTGACTATAAATTCCATTAAAGGCGGATAATATGGATTCAGTATTAAACCTGAAAGATGTCAGGAAATCATTCGGAAAGAAAGAGGTCTTAAAGGGTATTGATCTATCTGTGAATCAGGGTGAGATACTCGGGTATCTCGGACCCAATGGTGCGGGGAAAACCACAACAATCAGGATTATAATGAATGCAATTAAGAGAAACAGCGGAACAGTGGAGCTCCTTGGAGAAAGAATCAGTAAAGATGATATTAAGTTCAGAAAGAAAATCGGATACATGCCTGAGAATAACACGCCTTTCGGTTTTCTCAATGCAGAGGAATATCTCTCGTTCATAGGCAGGATCTTTGAAATCAATGAAGATGCTCTGAAAGAGAGGATAGATGAATTCATTTCAATATTCAATCTCAATGAGGACAGGAAGCGCCTTATCAAGGATTACTCCAAGGGAATGAAGCAGAAGATTCTCTTTATTGCATCCATTATTCATAATCCGAAACTCCTTATTCTTGATGAGCCGTTCACAGGCATAGAACCCAATACAGCAATGCTGATGCGCAATATTATTATTGAGATGAAGAAGAAGGGAGCAGGCATAATATTCTCCTCGCATGTGCTGGAGATTGTGGAGAAGCTTGCAGACAGGGTCGTTCTTATAAATGAGGGAGTCATAGTAGGCGAAGGACTTGTCAGTGAATTGAAGGATAAAGGCGGATTGGAGCAGTTTTTCAATTATCTGACTTCATCCGAGAATATCAATGATAATACAAAACATATTATTGAGACAATAAGCAAATGATTAAAGCATCAATTGATCTCTATTTCAAGCAGTGGCTCAGAACAGGCAGCATAATGAAGATCATTCAGCTCATAATAGTTCTCATATTCCCCGTACTGTTGTTTACACTGATATTTGTAGTGCCTGTTATTGTTCATAAGGACTCCTCTCTCTCTACTGCAACTGCAGGCTTTTTCGTGTTCCTTATTTCCGGTGCTTATGCCCATATTTACAAGATAGAATCAGAGGGGGAGATCAACAGGGAATTCCCCATGGAATATATTCCCCTGAGCAGGTTCACTATTACAATTATTCATATTCTCTTCACAACACTGATTGTTTCAATAGTCATATACATCTCATTCTTCTTATCCATATTTATCATAGACCTTATTACCAAAAAGGTTATGGATGAGGGGACATTCAGCGTGGTATTCAAGATACTCAAACCGTTTTTTGCAGGTCTTGTTTATATAATACTCTCAGGTGTCATAACAGGCTCTTTCACAGGCATACTGGGTAAAAAATTAACAGACAATGTTTCCGGGGGAATGAAGAGATTTGTTACTATTGCCTTCAATGTACTGCTATTCATACTCCTCAAGCCCTATTTTACAGGACTCTGGAACAGGGTTTCATCAGGTGAATTATCATCAGCATTCTACAGATTCTCGCCTGTATCATGGTCCCTTGTATTTACTAATACTGCAGCCGGCAACTTTGATTTACCTGTTTTTGTCACTTCAATTCTCTTTGTCTGCTTTTTGATTTTTGTTATTGTGGAACTGAGCAGATTGAAGTTTATCGGTTCATCGGATATATCAATTCCATTCAAATCAGTCAAGGCAGTGGATTTCAAGAATCTCACACCACTGTGGAATATTCTGCTTTCAAAATGGTTCACATTACCCGTAATTATATTCATGCTTGTATGGATAGGCCTTGTCTGGGCTGTTAATATCACCGGCATTGAAATTCTGCATCTCCCTGCAGCTGCTTGTTTTCTCATATACACATTTATAGCACTATTTCATCTGTTCCCTTCAAAGAATGAGGATTACAGAAAGCTCTTTGAGGGTCTGCCCCTCTCAAGAAAGCATGTAGAGGGCGTATTTCTCGGAGCATATTATATTCTATTCATACTGCCTATGCTGGCACTTTCTTATGCATCATGGGGCCACCTGCTGTTCAGGTCAATGGCAGGAACAGATTTCCCGTTCACACTTTCAAGCATTGTGCTCATTGCTTTCCCGATACTTGCCCTCTATGCAATTGTGCCCATATTGATAAAATTCCACCCTTATCTCTGGTCATCAAATTCAAAGGGCAAAAAACTGAGGAAACGGACAGTGGTAATATACTACGCTGTGGGGTATTTCTTTATCTCATCCCTCTCATCATTTGCAGGAGCGTATTATGGAGCCCCGCCAATGAGAGAGATTATAAACAGCCTCTTCTGGAATAATGGGTATATAGTAGGCAAGACCGTGCTGTATTCACTGACCGGATTTGCATTACTGGTTCATATCCGCGGCATAGTCCTTACTGTGCGCAGTTTCTTCAAAAGGTCCTGATGATTCCAACTGGATATTAATATTGGGTATTGTTTACATCCGTCTTTCCTCATAAGAAAAAGTCACTGAATATAATTATTATGTATTGTTTGTTTTCTTAATAAAAAACATTGAACATAGTGATTGATGTAATGACGGTGAAGCTCACACATTCTCATCAGCACCGAATTATCGGTTATGCACGGGTTGGCAAAGGTGCTTTCTGAGAACTGTCCTCGCTTCATATCTTTTATGAGGAAACATATGTCTTTCAAGTACTTTATTTTTGAAGAATATCGTACATCTTGAAAATTTTCCGATTACAATCTATACTTACTAAAAAAGGAAGTGTATATGAAAAAAATAATTACTGTAATTCTGATAATTGCGTTTGTATCCCTAAATGCAGGCGAGCTCTTCAATGTTGAACATCAGGGCAAGATTCCATTCAGTGAAGAGAAGACCCGGGAGGTCTTTGTAAGGAAAGACGGGACAATATACCGAGTGATTCTCAATGACATGAATGACACACTGTCAGTGGAGGAACTGGAGATAATTGATTATGAGGTACGCTCGCCGACAAAGCAGCTTGCACCAAGAGAAATAGATGACCCCCAGTGGCTGAGGAATGTTGTGCCCTATAAATGGCAGATAGGCGCATACGGCCTTACCCAGGGTACATATTACGGTTTGACTATGAGTACAGGTTTGACACAGTGGATGGACCCGGCCAATAGTTGGCGCCAGAATATTATCGGCTTTTCAACACTCTCCATGCCTTTTATTATGTTCATTACCCCGCCTCTGCTCCTTGATGATGATATCAAGCCCATTGCAATTCCTGTTATTGATCAGGGCTACAGGGCGGGTCCTGCTGATTATTTAATAGCCCGGGTTGCATTCAGTCCCCGGATTAACATGACAGACAATGATTTTCTTTTCTCTGCACTGACAGGTTATGCATATTCATGGGGCGGTTATTATCTTGTTAATAGATTTGCCGGTAATATGAGAAGGGCAGCTGGCCATTTCTACTATGCGGGCGCTTCTCTGGGATATGTCTGGGGTGGCCTTATGGGAGCATATATAGGCTTACTCAATAGAGATCAATGGACAGAGGATAAAATAACCCAAGTGTCTGCAGGCATGGGAATGGCTTATTCATATCCCCTCAGATTACTGGGCGGATATATAGGCAGCAGAAAGGATCTGGGGTGGCGCTCATTTGACAGCTGGGTCATGGCTTTCAACACAGGTCCCGGAATGCTGCTTGCAGCTGAAATATATCAGTACTATGATAATGAGACCACAATGCCATTGGCTCTCTCGCTTGCCGGCATGTCATCCACTCTTGCTTCAGGATATCTTCTGAGGAATACGCATTTTGATGACGCCAATGCAGTGCTTATGATTTTAGGCGGAGTGCTGGGAGGCATGGTCGGTTCAGGCATAAATATTTTCTTTAATGATGATTATCACCCTGCACTGACAGCAATGGGCATGATTGGCGGCGAGGCAGCTGTCTATATGCTGAGGAAAAATACAATAGGAGATGATGTGAAGATACCCGAGAATGTGGGAATGAATATATACCCCACGCCTGACAAGGGCATTGGTATGAATTTTAATATGAGTTTTTAGGAGTTTTTTTATGGATTATGGTGAATTGATAAGGTCAATAGATTTGCAGTCATTCAATGTTGATTTTGCCGATAT
>JAWOBN010000048.1:0-10502 GCA_046484245.1 bacterium
AGTGGACATATGGGTCAGAGGTCAGGACGCCTCACCATCCAAATCACCGAGCAACTGGGGCAGTGCAGAGTCAACGACAATAGAGATATTGAATACAAAACAGTACACAGGTGTAAAGCTTGCTGCATTCACAGCAGATGCGCACAGCGGATTTGTCACACTGAACTGGAAGACACAGCTGGAAGACAACAATGCATACTTCATAGTTGAAAAGGCAACAGACAGCGAGTTCAAGGAAGTAGGCAGAGTCAATGCATCAGGCGATCGCACTTATTCATTCACTGATGAGAATGTGTTCGGCGGTGAGGAGTATTTCTACCGCCTCACTGATGTCTCACTTTCAGGTGAGAAGGTCTCGCATCCTGCAATCAAGGTGCTTGCTAACGGCAAACCGAGACCCACAGTATTCTCACTTGCCAGGAATTTCCCCAATCCGTTTACAGGAAATACAGTGATTGAATACTCAATTCCCACAGAGACGAATGTCAAGCTTGCCATATACGATGTGACAGGTAAGGAAGTAAGGACTCTTGTCAATGACATGCAGGGTGTCAATTATTACAGGACAGCCTGGAATGGCAGAGACAATAACGGCAATGCAGTTGCATCCGGTGTTTACTTCTACAAGCTCACAGCAGGCGAGTTCAATAAATCAATGAAGATGATGTATCTCAAGTAAGATACTCAGTTCATTGAGATAAATAAAAAAGCCCCTCTTTTGAGGGGCTTTTTTTATTGCCTATTAACACCTCTCCAATTCCCGGGGACGTTCCTTTATAATGTAGAAACTACAAATTCATCCCCAAAAGATTATCCATAAATACTTATTCCCTTTTTAGTCCAATGTACTCTAATCACTAGATCTGTTATATTCTCTTATAAATTTGCTTTACCTTTTGGTATGCAGGTGTGAACAAGGAGAAATATTTATTACAGAGGTTCTTTCATTATATGCTGGATTATGGATGTTATGAATTGCAAGAATCTTGATAATTGCTTATATTCTGCCGGATTATCATAATTTCTGAGTAATATGCATCGTAAATCTAATTTCAACATCTGTCCCTTTACCCTTATTTTGTCAAAACCACCCTCCAAATCCCGGGGACAGCCTTTGCGATTCAAGCAATTTCTGGCCTGCTATTTATTAACTTACATTGATGTTCTAATTAAGTGACGTTAATTATACACTTAAAAAATTATAATTTTGTCAATTTGCTCAAATCGCAAGGGCTGTCCCCGGGAATTGGACAGAATGTTATGTAATTGAATAAATAACAGGGGTTAGAGCGTGTATGCAGCTGTTTTACGGTTTGCTCTCTAATATTTCAAATTTCGTCCATTGAGAAGTCATCTTTATTTTATTCTGTATCTCTTTTTACCAACTCTTTTGGAGAAGAACCAATCTTTTTTATATTAGTCGCTTGAGAATCCTTCTTTCATTTATCTTATATCTCTATTTAGCAACTCTTTTGGGGAAGAACCTTAATAATCAGCTAAATAATATTCATTTGTTATTGATTTAATGCCTTTATTTAACTATAATCAGATAAATGCAAGGAGGCAAAATGATTGCAGGAATAATTATAGGTGTACTGGCAATGATTGTTGTAATTTGGTTCATAGCCACATACAATGGTCTTATCAGGGTGAAGAATATTGTAAACAATGCATGGTCACAGATAGATGTGCAGCTCAAACGGAGGTATGATCTGATACCCAATCTGGTGGAGACAGTGAAGGATTATATGGAGTATGAGCAGGAGACCCTGACAGCAGTGACAAAGGCAAGGAATATGGCTATGAATGCAGGGGGTGTCAAGGAGCAGGCACAGGCAGAGAATATGCTGACAGGAGCCCTCAAATCCCTCTTTGCAGTTGTTGAGAATTATCCGGACCTCAAGGCAAATGAGAATGTGATGCAGCTTCAGGAGGAACTCACTTCAACAGAGAATAAGATATCCTATGCAAGGCAGTTCTACAATGACTCTGTGATGCGTTTCAATACAATGACAGAGGTCTTCCCCACAAACATTATTGCCGGAATGTTCAATTTCACCAAGAGGGAGTTCTTTGAGATACCTGAAGAAGAGCGGGAAGCCCCCAAAGTCAATCTGAGGTAGGATGGCTTTAATATGCAGCAGATGCGGATACTATAATTCCCGTATCAGAAAAACCTGTGCTCTATGCAATGAACCCCTCAGGGATAATGCTGCTCCGGCTGAGAGAAGATACTCATTCTATGATATACAGGCATCAAACAGGAGGAAGTCAATTCTTCTTATTGTACTGCTTTCATCAATACTCCTTCTTATAGGATATGGTGCAGGACTCTACTTCGGGAATACATACTATGGTCTTGCCATTGCACTGGGTATTGCCCTGATACTCAATTTTACTGCCTACAGAGGCGGCAAGGCAATTGTCCTGAAAACAGCAGGAGCTGTAAAAGCAGACAGCAATGAGCACAGACAGCTTATCAATATTGTTGAGGAGATGTCTATTGCTGCAGGCATAAGAATGCCCGAGGTCTATGTTATCAAGACCAATGCAATGAATGCATTTGCCACAGGCAAGAGCCCGGATGACAGTGCAATTGCAGTTACAACAGGATTGATTGACCGTCTCAGCAGGGATGAACTGACAGGTGTTATTGCCCATGAGATGAGTCATGTGAAGAATATGGATATACGCTTTGCCATGTATGCCGGTGTATTGGTGGGGTCCATAATAATTTTAAGTGATATGATCCTGAGATTCATATGGCTCGGTTCAGGAAGAAGGCGGAGGAATGAAGGCGGAGGCGGTATAATGATCATTGTCATAATAGTACTTGCAGTCATTGCCCCATTGCTCAGCAAGCTCATTCAGATGTCTGTATCACGGAAGAGGGAGCTCCTTGCTGACAGCAGTGCAGCAGAACTCACGCGTAATCCCGGTGTACTTGCAGATGCATTGGAGAAGATAGCACTCTCATTTGAAAATAAAGAAACAAAGATGAAAAAGCCCTCCAGGGCACTACAGCATATGTATATACTTAACCCCCTTCAGAAAGCCGGTGAAAAATCCGGGGGACTCTTTTCAACCCATCCGCCGGCGGTTTCAAGAATAAGAATACTGAGGAGCATGTAATGCCCCGGACACTTGCTGTTATTCTCAATTACAATGGTGCAGTAAATACAGGCAGCTCATATCTGCAGTGCATTGATTCCCTGATAAATCAATCAGTAAAAACCGGTATTCTGATAATTGACAATCATTCATCTGATAATTCCATTGAGACAATTCGCTCACAATTCCCCCATATTGATATAATAGTGAACAAGACCAATATGGGTACAGCAGGGTATAATACCGGTATTGAGTATTTTACCTGTCATGATTATGATTATATGCTTCTCTCCAATAATGATATGGTTTACAGGAATGATTTTATTGAATATATGACAGAGAGTATGGCTGAATTGAATAATGCCGCTGTACTGACACCACTGATGCTTATGAAAGACAGAAAGACAGTGAATTCAACAGGCATTATCATGAACAGGAGCGGTTATGCCTGGGACAGGGATTTTGGAAGGAATGTCCGTGATATTGACAGACCCCCCGGTGAAGTGATATTTGCAACAGGCGGAGCAATGTTCCTGGACAGGAGTGCGGCAAATGCAGCAGGTCTGTTTGACCCTCTCTATTTTGCCTATTATGAAGATAATGATTACTGTATGACAGTAAGATTAAAAACAGGAAGAAGAATATATTTTATCCCCAATGCTGTATGTTATCATGATTTTTCCGCATCATGGTCAAGGAAGCAGAAAGAGAAGGATTATCTGCTTAACAGAAACAGATTTATATTTGTTCTCAAGTTCTTCCCATTAAAGCATATGTTCAATGCATTGCGGCATCTTTATTTCACAAAGCATATATCAGGTATGAGGGGAAGGATAATATTTGATTTATTCTCAAAATTGCCTATGATTATAGTAAGAAGATTGAAGTATATGAAATACAGTAAAGAGTTTCCTCATGAACTTATGGAGGATTATCACGGTATGCCGAGAATGCAGTTTGCTGTATCAAACAAAGAGTCATTGGAGGAATAATAATGAAAAGAATATTATTGATACTGCTCGTATTATCATCACTGATGCTTACGGGCTCTGAATTTATCAGAGACCGGGCTGAACCGGTTATACATCACAGCCTTATAAATACCAAAGGCAGCAGTAAGGTGTGGATACTGTTTACTGATAAGGGTATTTACTCAAAAGATGAGATGCAGCAGTTCATTGATGCGCATAATACGGGTATTACGCCCAGAGCATTTACAAGAAGACGCATGAGGGGCAGACCGGGTATGACATACAGTGATATACCTGTCAATAGAAATTATATAGATGAGCTTGCCGGTATCGGCATTATCCCTTTGAGGGAGTCCAAATGGCTCAATGGTGTATCTGCCCGGGTCTCTTCAGAGCAACTCAGTCAGCTGAGGAGCAAGAAATTCATATATAAGGTAAGACCTGTTGCAGGTTTTACAGGGAGCAGAGACCTTGAATCAGTTGAGAAAAAACTGCCCAAGGATGCCAAGGATGATTCCACAGACAATATATACAATTACGGCAATGCTTCAAGATTTCAGATTGAACAGGTCTTTGTCAATAAACTGCACAACAGGGGATATACAGGCAGGGATGTAATGATAGGACTGTTTGATACAGGTGTGAAGGTTAAAGAAGAGGACGGCAGATGGGTCGGCACACACGAGGCACTGAAGAATATTAATATTGTCTATACATACTCATTTGTTGATGACACGGATTATGTGGGAATGCTGGAACCGACTGATTATGAACTGAATCAAGTTAGACACGGAACAAATATGCTGGGACTGATAGGCGCATATAAAGCAGGAGCCCTGGTGAGTCCTGCATTCGGAGCTGACTATATGCTCTTTGAAACAGAAAATGCCGATCCTGATATTGAAAACAGAACTGAAGAGGACAATTGGATAAGGGCTGCAGAGGTTGCAGAGAGTCTCGGTGTGGACATCATATCCTCATCACTGGGATACAAGGAATGGTATCCCTATTCATACATGACAGGTGATTCATGCCTCATTTCCATTGCAGCAGATATTGCAGCTTCAAAGGGTGTGCTTGTTGTCAATGCAATGGGCAATATCAGAGAGAATATAGACAGGCCTGATACATCAATTATAGCTCCTGCTGATGCTGATTCCATAATATCCGTGGGGGGTGTTGATGACTATAATACACTGTCTCCCATCAGTGCTACAGGTCCCACATATGACAGGTATATGTATATGGATACAACTGCACTGGACACAATGCCGGACGGATGGCGTATCAAGCCCGAAGTGCTCGCACTCTCCGACCATCCCTACACAGTTGTTGAGTATAATGACTCAATTTTTAATTTTGTCAGGGGCACATCCGGTGCAACAGCTATTATTGCAGGAGGATGCGCATTGCTCCTTCAGGCTCATCCGCAGTGGAGCCCCATGGATGTGAGGAATGCATTGACATCAACTGCATATCCCCCATTCATATCTCAGATTGACTCTACTTACTGGGATACTCCCAATGATACTGTGGGATTCGGTATTGCTGATTTTGAAAGTGCTTTGATGTTTGCTGACAGTGAGGAGATTGTGGATATTGAAAATGATGAGATGCTCGCTATCTATCCCAATCCTGCAAGCATTGAATCAGGATATGCCTATATACCATTTAAATTGATACACAGGATAATGAATCTCAAACTGGATATATATACATTGACAGGTAAGAAGATATATCATGAGGAGAGGGAGGATCTCCTGCCCGGGGTATACACCGGTTCTGAGGGTTTTGTCTGGGATATCACTAGTTCTGTAAGCCCGGGCACATATGTTGTCATATTTGATTCGCGGTTTGTTAAGGATATTAAGAAAATAACGGTTATACCCTAATAGCGGAGGATATATGAAATACAGATTGACTGTATATCTGCTTATAATATCACTGCTTCCACTCAGTGCATTCTCCATGCACGCGGATGAATGCAGTATTGCTTTCAGTGAAACAGGGAAGAGTTCATTCTTTGATTATTACAATGATCTGATTGAAAATAATGAGCGCATTATTCTTACAAGTGATTTTCTCTTCTACCTGGAGCATCTCTTCCTGGATTATTCACTGAGGTACACAGAGGAGCAGTATCTTATGGATGATTTTGAATTATTTCTAAGTAAAGCCATTGACATGACAGCAGCCAGATACGGTGATTGTACAAATGACGGATTAAGGGATTCCTATGAGAGGATCATGGCTTATCTCTATGTGCCCCTCAAGATACTCAATGATGATACAGTGATACCGCCGGCATTCCGGGATTATGTCAGTAAGGAGATATCACTGATAAATGCCCAGGCATTCAATAAAAAATCCCCTGTTTTTATGAGAAAGGAGGATTATACGCAGTATAAGCCGAGGGGGCATTATACAAGCTCAGAGGAACTCAAGAAATATTTCAAGGCAATGATGTGGCTGCAGAGAATGCGTTTTGAAGCTGACGCTGATATACCTGACAGGCATCTGTTCACCAGATGCATAGTGATGCTTGCTGATATAACAGAGACGAAGCAGATTAAAAGCATTTTTGCGCCGATTGATGATATTATCTCATTCTATCTGCCCAGGAGTGATGATATTACATTCACTGAGGCATATGGATTATTCCCCGGTGAGATTAAAGATGAAAATCTCCTGAACAATGAACTCCTGGATGATTATGTATCTATACTCAGGGCAAATTCAGATGCAGTGATACGCTCTGATATTCTTGCTGACACTGATAATATGCCTCTGTTTGCAGGCCTGATGGGCCAGAGATACATATTTGATTCACATCTCTTTACTGAACTTGTCTATCCTGCAGTGGGCAAATTCACCGGAACACGCAAGGATGTCTTCACACTGGGCAGTGGTGTCAGATTATTCCCGCGCTCATTGGATCTTTTCTATCTAATAGGGTCCCGGACAGCAGGGGAGATACTCACAGTCCGGCAGGATAATGCCTATGAAAATTACAATAAGCAGCTCAATGGAATGAAAGCAGTATATGAGCAACTGGGTGATAACAATCTGTACAACAAAATGCTAGCCCAGTACAGTCATATGCTGAAAACAGACAGTGATATATGTTTCATGAATAATGAGTTGTGGAAGTACAAGACACTCAATACTGTTCTTGCATCATGGGCATACCTGAGGCATGATGTGATTCTCTATGCCAAACAGTCCTATACTGCCAAGATCACATCTGCAAAGCCAATGCCTGAAAAGAAGATATATTTTATTGCAGAGCCGTACATTGAACTGTACAGTATTATGAAGAATGACATGGAGTTCATATCAGAAAAATTATCCGGCTATACCGGTGACAGTAAGTACTCTGATGCTTCTGACGCTATTGTATCAATGATTGAACTCCAGACTCAGATCGGAGAAAAAACAGTGAAGGGCAAAGCATCGGAAAGAAGCAGTGATGTCAAATATGCCCTTTCTCTTGCTGAAAGGGCATTGAAACGATTCCTCTCAGGCAGCAGCAAGGAGGAGAATGCTGTGATGATAGCTGATATACATACTGACCCGAATTCTAAACAGGTGCTTGAAGTTGGAACAGGCAGAATAATGAATATGCACATTGAACAGAGCAGTTATGTTTATACAGGCGGTATCATACCGTTCTATGAGTTCAAACAGCCTGCAGACAAACGGCTTACTGACGGGGAATGGCGCAATATGATAAAGAACAATGAGAATGACAGTTTACTGAGACCATGGCAGGAGTTGCTCTTTGAGGATAATAGCAGGTAAATACGCAAACAGGAATCTGTCAACAAAGGGTATCAACAGAAAAATAACAAGACCTGTTCAGGCAATAATCAGGAAATCGGTGTTCTCCAAACTCGGTGATATAAGGGGCAGCACAGTACTGGACCTTTTCTGCGGCACCGGTGTGATGGGCATGGAATCGCTCTCACGTGGGTGTGATTATGCAATATTTGCAGACAGAAACAGGCATAATATAAAAATACTGCATGAGAATATGCAATCACTCAATGAGGAGAATTATGAAGCTCATGCTGTTGATTTCAGAATGGCTCTAAAGGCAATGAACAACAATGACAAGCAGGCTGATATCATTATTGCCGACCCCCCGCATAAATGGGTTGAAAAATTCTCTGTATTAAATTATATTAGTAAATACAATGTGCTGGCTCCCGGGGGTATTGTGATACATCATATGTCCAGAGACCAGAGCTTGAAGCAGGAAGGATTCGCTGATATTGACAGTGCAGTATTCGGCAGAAATAAATTTATTATCTTCAGAGAGGAGAATTAATGGAAGTAGTGTATCCGGGAACTTTTGACCCGATAACAAAGGGGCATATTGACATACTTGAGAGAGCTCTCAATGTATTTGACTCAGTGACAGTGCTCATATCAAATAATCCCACGAAAGAAACACTGTTCAATGTGGAAGAGAGGAGAGATATGACTGAAGAGGCAGTAGCATATCTTGAGAATGTCCATGTGAAGAGCTATGAGGGGCTCATTGTCAATTATATAAGGAAGAATAATGTCAAGACAGTTATCAGGGGCCTCAGGGCTGTATCTGATTTTGAATATGAATTCCAGATGGCAATGACAAACAGGCGTCTCTATAAGGAATTTGATGTGATGTTTTTCATTACTGACATGAAGTATATCTATCTCAGTTCCTCCATTGTCAAGGAAATTGGAAAATTCAATGGCGACATTTCCCGCATGGTTCCGGAAAATGTTGCAGCAAAGATAAGGGCGAAGTTCAATAATGTATAGAAGACAGAGGCAGTCAATATTCTCAGGGAGTAATATCACCCTCTATCTGATAGGAATCAATGTTGCTCTCTTTATACTGGAGCTTGTTGCTTATGAGTTTCTTGTGCGCAATTTTGCATTGATACCTGTTCTTGTGACAAAGAGATTTTATCTGTGGCAATTCCTCACTCATATGTTCCTCCACGGAGGCCTCTGGCATTTATTCTTCAATATGTTCGCTCTATTTATATTCGGTCTGCCCCTTGAGAGACATTGGGGCTCCAATAAATATCTCAAATACTATATTGTCGCGGGACTGGGCGGCGGGCTTCTTCACTATCTGATAGATCCGATGTCTGCCATACCGTCACTGGGAGCATCAGGGGCTGTTTACGGGCTTCTTCTGGCATTCGGTCTCACTTTCCCGAACCGCGTGCTCTACATCAATTTCCTTATACCCATAAAGGCAAAATATGCAGTACTGATATTCGGCGGCATTGAACTGTTTCTGGGGATCACGGGTGCACAATCGGGCATAGCCCACTTTGCTCATCTCGGCGGTCTCTTGACAGGACTGCTCTATCTCAAAGGCGGTGACTGGATTGGCAAGGTGAAGGGAACAGGCAAAGACTCAAAGATCTTCCGCCAGTATGACAAAAAACAGAAGCAGTCAAAGAAAACGCGGTTTGATGAATTGATGGATAAGATTGCAGCAAAGGGGTATGATTCACTGACAGAGAGAGAAAAAGCTGAACTGGACAAACTCTCTGCTGAAATATATTCTGATGACTGATATTTTCTACAGGAATTATGCTTCATTTCTCAGGGAGAAATTCGGCTGCAATGCGTATAAGATACCTATAAATATCAATACCACATGCCCCAACAGGGACGGCACATTATCAAGAGGCGGCTGCATCTACTGCTCCCGGGAAGGCTCAGGCACAGGCTCCGGTGCTTCTGTCAGAGAGCAGGTCACTCAATTCATTGAAAGAAACAAGGGGAAATACAGCAGGTTCATACCCTATTTTCAGTCATACTGCAATATGTACGGAGACTCCGCGTATCTCCTCAGTAAATACACTGAGGCAATAGGCCATCCCCTAACAGCAGGCATAGCCATTGCAACTAGACCCGATACTGTTAATGAGGAAGTATTGCGCAGTATAGCTTCACTGGGCATATTCACCCAGATTGAACTGGGGCTTGAGAGTGCGAATAATGATACACTGCAGAGAATAAACAGACATGAGAGAGCAGAGACATTTGTCAGAGCATGCTCAGTGATAAGGGCAGTAATACCTGACGCGCATATTGTCGGGCATATGATAATAGGACTCCCCGGCGAAACAGAGGAAGATTACTTCAATACCATGAGTATGATTGAAGATAATGCGGACGGCATCAAATTCCACAATCTCTATATAATCCGGGATACACCTATTGCTGATATGTTCTATAATGGTGACATAGAGCTCCTCCGGGAGAGCGAATATATTGAAATTATCATCCGCCTGATAAGAGCCATGAGTGAGGATATGGTTGTTCACAGATTGAAGTCCTCTGCAGATCCCCGCAGACTCATTGCCCCTCTCTGGGTTCTGGACAGGTATTTTCATGAGAAAATCGTTC
>JAWOBN010000029.1:0-34089 GCA_046484245.1 bacterium
CTTGTTGCTAGTATACGAGATCAATGGTCAATGGTTTATGGTGGATGGTCAACAAAGATCGTACGAATTCGTGCTTTTCGCGCGATTCGTGAGATTCCAAAAAATCAAGTCCTAATAGAGCGAGTAGAACGGGTAGGAGAAGGAGGTAAAAGATTAAAGGCAAAAGACAAATACTGCGGGGCTTGACTTAGGCTCATATTGTATTATTATTTTTCTATGAATAGTAAAATAAAAGTAAGGGCAAAAGAGCTTATCTCCCGCTCATACAGTCCGTATTCCCATTTCAGGGTTGCAGCTGTTGTGAAATGCACTGACGGCAGTCTCTTTGACGGTGTCAATGTGGAGAATGCATCATATTCACTGACAATGTGCGCTGAACGGTCCGCTGTATTCAATGCTGTATCACACGGATGCAGGGATATAGAGAGTATATTTATATATTCCGACAGCAGTTCAATGCCCTATCCCTGCGGTGCATGCCTCGGGGTGCTCAGTGAATTCAACAATGATATGAAGGTCATTGTTGCCAGTAACAGTAAAGAGGAACAATTCACATTGAGTGAATTATTGCCCAGGCAATTCTCCCTATGAAACGGACAATCCTCATTGCCGCATTAGCAGTACTGACAATTACTGCATGCATGCCCAAACATGACCTTATAGAGCCTGATATTGACAATATTGACATATCCGGCTCCCTTAACAGGCCTTATGAGTATTCAATGAGCATTGCCACACCGATGTATACTCTCAGAGTAGAGGGCAAGAAGGATGCATTGTCCAGAATACTTGTCAAAGGGCATATGACAATGGGGAATAATAAGATTGTATATAATGATTTCTATACAGGCAGGGAGTGGATTGATTACAGTACAGGCAAACCGATAGAGCATGATCCGCCGATAAACCCCGATCAATTCCTCAGGACAGCCCTGACAGAGATTGAACCTGAGTTTATTGACTGGTCAGGCAGCAATCCTGTATATGAGGCACAGATCAATACAGTGCTCATAAGCCCTGTCAATTATCTGCAGAAGGGCAGGATTATTATAAGCAGCAGGGATTATTCCCTGAGGAGTGTGGATATATCCAATGAATCATTGACAATGGATGTAAAGCTCAATTATCCCAATGACATCTATTTCTCCAGGAAGAGTGAGCCCAAAGCCAGTATAAACATTGATAAGAGAGATACTGACATATCTGCACTTAACAGAAGGATGGAGACATCAGGCAGGGGCTATATGGAGAACCGGACAGCATACTTCTTTGAAACAGACAGAACAAACAGGCTTCTTATTAAGGCAGACAGGGCATACATCGGTTCATTTATCTACGGGGACGCGCTGAAAAGTGTTGATATGTACATGAATGCTGATGAGCGGGATCCGGTTTTTGTGACAGACACGCTTTATGCATTTACAGGCAATGAGGATATTATTATTGAAGAGAAGAGCAATATGTATGATATAATCATTAATGGCATTGATATAGAAAAGAGTGATGCTTCACTATGTCTCTTTACTGACAGTACTTGTTTCCGCGCTGTCTATAACAGTAAGGCATCTATTTTGACAATTAAGAATATCACAGGCAAATTCATTGGTGTAATATACAGCATTATGCTGTATCCGTATAATTAAACAGGAGGAATTATGCTGGAAAAGAAACTGCTTGATGTGCTTGCATGTCCCAAATGCAAGGGACAGCTTGAATATGACAAGGACAGGGAAATCCTTATATGCAGGAAGGACGGAATTTACTTTGAGATCAAGGATAATATTCCCATAATGCTCATTGATAAAGCAAAAGAGCTGAATGAAGAATAAATCCCTCTTTATTGCACTGGTCTTTCTGTCATTATTTCTCACAGCAGGCAATCTCACAGTGAGATCCATTGATATTGAAAGAGAGGTGCTACGCAGTGATTGCGATTTGATTGATAACATGCCTGTAAGGCATTATTTTTTCAATGTTCCTGCTGATGGTGAGTGCAGAATCAATATTGATGTATTATCCGCAAAGCATTTGAAGAATGATGATTACGGTTACGGGCAGACTCTTTACAAGGCAGAATATCAATTTGCCGGTTTTCAGAGAATACTCCACCTTGAGTTATATCCTGTCAATTCGGTTTACGGCAGCAGGCAGTGGATTGAAAGGGTGAAAATAAGCATTGATTTTGAATCCTCCATGATAGAGTACCCGGCCAGTGAGCTTACATCCTTCACTGAGAACAGCAATTATCAGTCCAGAAAGATATTTGAAGATTCTGTCAGTGCCTTTACGGAGAATTATCTGAAGATTGAGGTTGATTCTACGGGTATATACAGGATTGACAGGGATATGCTGGCTGATGCAGGTATGAATCCGGACCTTATTGACCCGGGCAGGATGGCTCTCTTTACACCGGATACTATGTACAATTATGATTCACCCGATCTGTTTCTATATTCTGACCCTGTTCGGGTCTCATTCCGTTTTTTCGGCAATGGTGACAATGTGTTTGACAAGGACGAATACATTCTCTTTTTCGGGGAAAATACAAACAGGGACAATGCCAATCACTACAGGCAATACGATATATTCAATAATCCGTACACTGACAATAATGTCTATTTCCTCGCCTTCAACAGGTCTGACTCAAAAAGGGCATACCCTCTCCGGACAGGACTCAGTTCTTCGGACAGTTCACTGTTATATGACTGCACATTGAATTATGATTCACTCAATCCCCTGATGGCAGGATACGGCTGGGTCTGGAAGGCATTCCTCATGACACCGGACAGTCAGGATACGGAGATCATAGAAGAGATCTCAATAACTGAACCATCGGATTCATCAGGTATTCTCTTATTCAAGATGGCTTTTGAATCAAGGGTTCATTATACAATGGATGTCTATTTCAATGATGAACTGATTGAGACAATAGAACATGATGTTTACGGCAGTGCTCCATGGTCGGAATTCTCAGTGGATGTAGGGAATGTCAGACGCAATAATACTGTGAAGATTATTGTGAGAAATATTGATACACAGTGGAGAAAATTCTATTTGCGTGAGATAAGACTGTCAGTAAATGCTGATTTGAACAGATTGACCGGGGATGTGGTGAGCCGGGAGATTCCTTCCGACATTATGAGCCTGAATCCCGTGAGGGATGTGTATGTGTATTTAAGGGGGAGCAATGATTATCTGGGAATTGCCCGCAAGTCAGAGCAGACCAATATACAGACAGGTGATTCACGCCTGATGCATGCAGGCATTGAGACAATGAAACCCCGGACAATGCAGTATATAAGCACTGGCAGAATATACTCCCGAGAGGGGTGTGATATAATTGTCATTACAGGTAATGGAATGAGAGAGAGTGCTGCAATGTACAAGAAACTCAAGGAGGACAGGGGGCTTTCAGTGAATATATTTGAAGTGAATGAGATTTACAATGCATTCTCATTCGGTCTTCAGTATCCGCCTGCAATCAAGTCATTCATCCGCTTTGCATTACTCAACTGGGATAAGAAACCGCGCTATGTCTTTTTCCTGGGTTCTGCTTCATATGATTATAAGAACAGGGTAAATCCGTACGACAATCATAATGTTGTGCCTGTATTTCAGGAAGGACTTGTTATCAGAGAGATGCCCCTGCTTACCAAGGAGGCAAGCAATGTGTCGGACAGATGGTTCTGCAATGTTATAGGTGATGACAATATACTTGATATAATGCCCGGCAGGATTACTGCACTTGACAGTGAGGAAGCAAGATTCGCATTGATGAAGATTGTGGATTATGAAAAAAACAGTGATCTTGCTGACAGAAACAGGGTTATCATTATGGCTGATGATGAGTATTCAAGCCGCAGTTCCAATATATACAATGAGGATGATTTCATGCAGTGGGCTGAGATGCTCTATAATATACTGGCAAGGACATATCACTGCGATAAGATATTCCTCAGTGATTATATTGGGGATAAACAGACATATGAGGAACATTGGCCCACTGATCCGGGGGAGAAGAGACAGGTGACTGATGTGATTAACAGCAAACTCAATGACGGTGCTGATTTCTTTGTCTTTTACGGTCATGGCGCCAATTATACACTGGCTCATGAACATGTGCTTATGATACCGGAGGACAAGGACGCACTGACAAACAGGAATAAATATCCTGTGTCACTCATGGGCACATGCAATGTAGGTCAATTTGATATGGACGGTGAAGCACTGGCTCCGTATTTTCAGAAAGTGCCGGGGGGCGGGTTCTCCGCTTCACTTGCAGCATCAAGGGCAACAGGATACAATGAGAATACAGAGATCATTCAGAACAGGTTCTTCAGGGACCTGCTTGATGCCGGATATGAAACACTCGGTGAATTCTATAACTCCATTTATAATAATTATTCATATACCCAATCCTCATATATGCTCTTCGGGGACCCTGCAATGAATATAGGTGAAAGAAGAAGGGATATTGAGATTATTGCCAATGACACATTGAGAGCAGGCAGTAATGAGCAGATAAAGATAGTGACAGACGGACTGAAGGGCAATATAAATGTAACTGTCTATCAGCCCGAGTATATTGATTCACATGACTACACGCACACAGAACCCTATCAGTATATCAAATATGTCAAGACAGACGGTATTATCTACACAGGCATCTTTGATGCAGGCAATGACACATTGATACTTGATGTGCCGATGCCGCTTCTGTTTGATGAGAGGAAATACAATGGGAAAATAGAAATAACGGCAGTCAGCAATTCTGATTCCCTCTACTATCTCGGTATGGCGAGAAACGGCTTTGCTCTCTCTTCCGGTGACACTGCTTCTTATCAGGACAGTTCTTTACTGAATGTTTACTGCAATAATATCCCTGTTGAAGACAGTATTCTTCTGCCCGGCAATTATAAGGTCAAAGCCGAACTGATGGACAAGAGGGGCATTTACAGCGGGAATATTGATGAGTACAAACCTCTTGTTGAGATCAATGGTGAGGAGATTGTTGCCGGTGCAGTGCATTTTAGTGGCGGTACATACACCATTACATGTGATTATAATTCCAACAGCAGCTCCGATACAGTGAGAATTGTCCTCCATAACAATGACCTGAAGATAAGGGAGAAAACCGTTTTGGTAAAACATATCAGCCAGATTAGGTCCATAGAGAATATAACGCTTTATCCCAATCCGTCAGCAGGCATAAGCAATATATCATTCCTCTCTTCAGGAGCAGGGGTGATCCGGTATTCTGTTGCAGACAGGAGAGGCAGTGTGTTAAGGCGCGGCAGCTTCTTTTTTGAAGAGGGATTCAATACATTCAGGGTGAATCTGGATGAAAGCATATACGGTGCATTGAAACCCGGGGTATATACAGTGAAAATGGAATTTGAAAATTTCGGCAGGAAAAATAGAATAGTTCAATACAAAAAACTGATAAAGGCGGAATAATGAAGAGAAATATTATCATTGCAGTCATGCTGATCCTGATGCTCTCCATTGGGCTCCATTCAGCAACACGGTATATGGATGTAATGCTGGGCGGCTCCAGAATAGGCTGGTATGAAACAGAGTATGATACTTTGAGCGGCGGTATAATCATAACTGAGAATTCCGCAATGAAGCTCAGTGTCTATTCCAATACTGTCAATGTTTCAGGCAGGAATGTGACCATATATGACAATGACGGCAGAATACAGAAGTTTTTCTCCAGTATTAACAGTGAGCAGATGAATTTCTATTCCAATGGATTTGTTGAGAATGACACCCTGTTTGTCAAGACAATGATAGGGAGCAGGGAGCAGAGGGATACATTTGATATAAAAAACAGGAATATATTCTTCAATATTGAGGCAATTACAGATGAGATGCTCAGTGATGATCTCTATATGTTCAATCCAATGACACATTCTCTGGAGAGTGTCACAATAGAGGAGATGGAGAAGAATGATCAGTATGACAAGGTCTATGATGTTTCAAGCCCTACACTGACCAGCCGCATATTCATAGAAGACAGTGAGGTTGTGAGAACTGTCTCAAGGGAAGGCATAGTAATGGTGAAAGCCGATTCACTCAATAAGGAACTTGTATCGGTGAATCTGCTTGACTTTTTTGAAATAAAGGCAGAGGGTGATTTCTCCACGATTACGAGCGACACTGTAGGCAAGTATGTAATCAAGGCAATTGATGACATGGAACTGGACAATTACAGGCAGGTAATGAATGGAGACACGCTTTATGTGTATAAAAGAGCACTGGAAACACCGGAACTCACACCCCTTAATGAACTGTATGTCAGGGGTAATGACGAGACACGGAAAATATACAAGAAGCTTGCAGGCGGCAGTGATGAATCGGTTCTCAGGTCCATAATGGATTATGTAGGTAAGCGGCTTGATGACAGAATCGTCTCCGGTCTTGTGGGTATAGACGAGATACTCCGGATGAATCACGGTGACTGTACGGAACATGCCCAGCTCTTTGCAGCTATTGCCCTTGAAGGGGGATATGACACAGACATTGTTTCGGGTATTGTATATTCAAAGGGCATATTCTTCTATCATGCATGGAACAGGGTTGTTGCAGGCGGCAATGTCTATACCATTGACCCCACATTCGGTCAATTCAATGCCGATGTTTCGCATATTCAGCTCTCTGCAGGATACCCTCCGACAAGGGTGCTGATGAAAAAACTGCAGGAACAATTGAAAATAATAAAAATCAAATGAGGAGTGAGAATGCAGCTGAACAGATATATTGACCATACCTTCCTAAAACCGGAAGGCACATTGAAGGATATAGAGAAGCTGATTGATGAGGCAATCCGGTATGAATTCTACTCTGTATGTATTCATCCCTTCTGGGTCAAAACAGCGCATGAGAGATTGAATGGCACCAATACACAGGTAGCCACTGTTGTCGGCTTCCCCCTTGGCGCCAATACAATGGGAGTGAAAATTGATGAGGCACAGAGTGCTGTTGAAGACGGAGCTGATGAATTGGACATGGTGATGAATATAGGCAAGTTCAAGATGGGGGATGAACAGTATGTGCTTGAGGAGATAAATGCTGTCAAAGAGAAAGCGGGGGAGAGAATAGTCAAGGTCATAGTAGAGACCTGTCTTCTTGCTGATGATGAAAAGAAAAGAGCAGCAGAACTGATAAAGAAGAGCAATGCGGATTTCATAAAGACCTCAACCGGATTCTCATCAGGCGGGGCGGATATTGGGGATATCCGGCTTTTCAAGTCCATTATGGGGGACAAGTATATCAAGGCAAGCGGGGGAATAAGGACGAAAGAGAGAGCCCTTGAGATGATAGAGGCAGGTGCAATGCGCATAGGGGCTTCATCATCAGTCAGTATCATGGAGGATAACTGATGTATATACCTGATATAATCAAGAAGAAGAGGGACGGCGGGCAGCTCAGTAAACAGGATATAGAATATATAATAAGCAGTTATGTCAGCGGTGATGTCCCGGATTATCAGATGTCCGCATTACTGATGGCTTGTTTTATCAATGGTATGGAAACAGATGAGACAGCCTATCTGACAAGGTCAATGATGAACAGCGGCGAGATGTATCAATTTGATGATATTGAAGGCATAAAGGCGGACAAGCATTCAACAGGCGGTGTGGGAGACAAGGTGTCCATACCCCTTGCACCGGTACTTGCCGAACTGGGTTTCTATGTGCCTATGGTCTCCGGCAGGGGACTGGGGCATACGGGCGGCACACTGGACAAACTGGAATCCATAGAGGGATTTGATGTTGAGCTTGACAGCAAGCAGTTCAGGGAAATCCTCAAAAAGAACAGGGTGGTCATGGCAGGGCAGACAGACCGATTCGTGCCTGCTGATAAAAAACTCTATGCACTGCGGGATGTAACAGGAACAGTTGAGTCTATTCCCCTTATTACAGCCTCCATTATGAGTAAGAAACTCTCTGAAGGCATTGATTCACTTGTACTGGATGTGAAATGCGGAAATGGCGCATTCATGAAGGACTTAAAGTCTGCACGGGAACTTGCTGATAATATGTTTGAGACAGGCAGGCAGTTCTCAAAGAAGATGCTCTATATCATATCGGATATGTCCCGGGTTCTGGGCAATACGGCAGGCAATGGCATTGAGATAGATGAATCCGTGAAAATTCTGAAGGGTCAATTGAAGAATGATACATATATTATTATGAAGAAACTCGCATCAATGCTTCTTATTGCCAATAATATTGCACAGAACAGTGATAAAGCAGGAGAGATGGTGGACAGTGTTATTGAAAACGGCAGTGCCTATGAGCGATTTGAACAGATGGTAATGCTCCAGGGCGGCAATGTGAAGAAACTGTCCCGGGGTGACCTTGTCTATAACCGGTCCATTGCAGTGAAAGCAACACGCAGCGGATATATGGAGTCCATGGATACATATTCAATAGGTGTATCACTGATACATATGAATGCGGGCAGGAATAAGAAGGAAGACAAAATTGACCATAAGACAGGCATAAGGGTCTTGAAGAAGACAGGAGATTTTGTAGAGGAGAATGATGATGTCTTTATCATTCATTACAAAGACAAGTATGAAGACACAATGGAGATACTGTCACATTCATTCACACTGTCGGATAAAAAGCCCGGGGAAATTCAATTGATAAAATCAGAGAGGATTGAATAATGAGAAAGATGATTATTGCACTACTGTTTTACCTGTCAGTGATTCTCCTGTACAGTGATTTCATTGCACCCGGTGAACTCCGGCCGGGTATGACAGGATATTGCCTCACTGTTTTCAAAGGTGACAAACCGGACACATTCAATGTGAAATTGATTGATATTATTGAGAATTATAATGGGGGCAGAACAGTTCTGCTCGTGGAATGCATGGGAGAGAATGTTGAGGAAACGGGTATTGCACAGGGTATGAGCGGAAGCCCTGTATATTTCAACGGGAAACTTGCCGGTTCACTCAGTTACACATGGTCCAATATGAAGAAACCCATAGGAGCAGTTACCCCCATAGATGATATGCTTAAACTGAAGACATTTGAACAGCAGATGAATGGCGAGATATACAGGTTCAAGAGCATTGAAGCCCCTATTATTATTGACGGTGTCAGCAGGGGGATTATTGAAAGTGTCAGGGACAGGGATATCAACAGTATGCTGGATAATGCTGAATCGGGTATTTCCGGAAGCAGCCCCCGGTCGCGGAATGCTCCTGAAACAGGTCCCGGGCATGCTGTTGCCATAAAGCTCATTGACGGCGATATGCAGGTTTCGGCAATTGGCACATGCACCTATACTGACGGCAATGATCTATACATGCTCGGTCATGCACTCTATACAAAGGGCCGGATCAATTATCCTGTTTCGCCTGCCTATGTGTATTCCGTGATACCCAGAAGTGATATGTCATTCAAACTCGGTATTGCATATGACAGTAATATCGGTGCAGGCATGCAGGACAGGAACACAGGTGTATATGCCCGGCGCAGCCGGGAGGCGGATATGATACCTGTTGCAGTCAATCTTGCAGGCGAGAAAATTGAGATGCGATTTGTCAGGGATGAGGATATTATAATGACAATGCTGCCTTTGATGTATATAGGAGCAATAGGACGGCGTATAAAATCAAGTGGTCCCCTTACTGCCGGTTATATAATGAAAATTGTGACTGAAAACTCCGGTACAATACAGTACCGGAACACAGTTTCATCCGAGACAGCATTGATGGAGATATACACAGACCTCCAGTCCATTCTCTATGCCTATCTCAAGAATATATTCAAAGCACCGCAGATCATCCGGATTGAGATTGAATCCGATATATATGAGGATATAAGGAGACTCAGTGTCAGTGATATTCTCATTGAAAAGAAATACTATTATCCAGGCGAGACAATAGACGGGCATATTATATTCAGTGAATTCAGGGGAGGCAGACACAAGGAGCCGTTCACTCTTCCCATACCTTCCAATCTGAGCAGTGACTCACTCAGGATCATTGCAGTAAACGGAAGAAATGAGATGGTCTTTGAATTGAACAGGAATGAAGGTAAATACAGTTTCACCAATCTTGAGACATTGATGTCAATCATTGATTCTCTCAATCCCTCCAATGCTGTTATTGTCAAACTCATTGAAATCAAGAAAGGGGCAGCGGACATGAACAGGGAATACAGCAATCTGCCGGGGACTGCTGTTCGCAGTATGATCAATACAGGAAGCAGGGAGATAAATACGGATATTGTCAGTGAGCAGACAATACTGACCAATGGGGTTATCACAGGAGAACAATCGGTTACTGTCAAATTGAGGAGGAAACATGATTAGACGGATTATCATACTGATAATAGTGATTGCAGCTACAGGTTTATCTGCACTGGAAACAGGCAAGATCATAGATAAGCCGGAATTAAATGTATCCGGAAATAATGCAGAGGACGGTGTTCTAATATCAGATAAGCGCATAATCCCCGGTTTTGATATTGTCAAGCATGATTTCAATGTCTCAGAACCGGTATTCTCCCTGGCACAGGTCAATAACAATCTTTATGCAGGCACAGGCAGCAAACCCTGTATAATCAATACTGAGACAGGCGACACGCTTGCCGAATTCTCCGACGGGGAGACAGTATATCTCGCTGAGTCATATAAAAAGAGAATTATTGCAGCTATTGCTCCGTCCGGACTGCTTATTGCAGCAGACAGCAAGGGCATTGATACATTGAAGAATTTTGAGAATATGTCAATAAATGCAATGCATCAGATGGACAGTAAACTCTATATTGCAGTAGGCAACAGGGTGTTTGTTTATGATGGAGATGAAGTACGGCAATTGACAGCACTCTCAGACAAGAATGTCACATTCATAGCATCGGACAGTGATGACAATCTGCTTCTGGGTACTGAGGGCAATGGCAGGCTTTTGAGGGGGTATGAGAGAAAGGAGATGCTCCTCTCAATGAAGAACAGTGAGATTGATTTCATTCACACCTATAAAAACAGTATATATGTGCTTGTCAATCAATTGCAGAAGGATACTGACAGATTCAAATCATTCTTCCTTAAATTAGACGATCATTCAGTTGACACAATTATTGCAGACAATAATTATATTATCAGTGCAGCAGCTGGCAGTAAAGGCATATTTCTCTCCAGAGCTGAGACACCGGAGATTTTATATTATGATTACTCGGATGTCTTCTCCTGCGGGACGCTGAGCAGTGATTATATACTCAGTGCAAGGAGGATAGGGAAACATGTATATCTTACAACAGGCCAGCCGGGCAATATATATATTGTCAGAGACCGAGTGTCCAAAACGGAATTTGATTCAAGGATAATCAGCTTCAATCAGCCTGTCTATGTCAATTCAATGCATCCCGATTATCAGGGCAATATAAAATTCTATATGAGAACAGGCAATTCCCCTCTCCCTGATTCAGCCTGGACGGATTTCCTGCTTGTCAAACCGGGATCAACTGAGCATCTGCCCGCCGGACAGTATATGCAGTACAAGGCATTGTTTGCTGAAGGCAATGCTTCATTGAATACAATGGAATTCTACTACAGGACTGACAACAGGGAACCTGTAATAGATTCAGTGAAGGTGTTCAGACCACGCCTGCTTCCCGAATATGCATTGAGTGAAGGCATATTTGCAATGCCTGTTGAGAACACGGGGCTATATCCCGAGTACAATGTCAGTATAATGAAGACAAACAGCAAAATAATATATATTGAATGGTATTCAAATGACCCTGATCAGGACAGATTGACCAGTGATATCTACCTCTCAGACAGACGCGGCAAATATCTCATCAGTGAGAATCTTGAAACCGATTATGCGCTCCTCTACACGGATATGTTTGAGGAGGGCAGCTACAATATTGAACTCTATACGGATGATTCTCTCAGTAATCCGGAGAATCCCCTCACAGGCCATTACAGGACTGAGTTGATGATTGATAATACACCGCCGAGGATATATGATGTGAGTTATAAGATGAACACATTGACTTTCAAGGCAGAAGACGCATTGTCATTCATTGATGAAGCGTATTATTCTGTCAATGGCTCACAGTATGAGAAGGCGGAACCGGATGACAGGATATTTGACTCGCGCAATGAATCATTCACAGTGAGAATACCCAGGGGCGAAAACAGTCTTCTTATCATGATATATGCTGTTGATATATACGGCAATATTGCACGGTACAGAAAGACAGTAAGATGAAGATACTCTTTCTCATACAGTCGCTCAAGGGAACAATTGAGGCAACTGAATTATGCGGCATTATCCGCAAGGTGTTTGACAGTGACAATGCCGATATATTCCCTGTAACAGACGGCGGTGACGGTTTTCTCAACACAGTGCATTTCTACAATGGGCATTTAAGCAAGGTATCTGTATCCACAATTGATGCATCTGGCAGACCGGTAGAGATACAGGTGCTGCAGGACAATTCCTCTGTATTCATAGAGAGTGCTGATATTATCGGATTGAAGCAGCTCCATGGGGACTCAGACCCGCTGATGAGGTCAACAGAGGGACTCGGCTCTGTTGTAAAGAAATTCTATGACAGAAGAAAAACAGTGTATATCGGGCTGGGAGGCAGTGCAACTGTTGATATCGGTTTCGGCATGCTCACATCCATGGGCTTCAAGACAGAGCATTACCCCGGCACATCTGTACTGAGGAATATAATGAACGGTGGCCGGTATCCGCTGCTGAGAGCAGTGTGTGATGTCAAGAACACATTGGAAGGAGAGAGGGGCGCAATTATCTATGCCCGGCAGAAGGGTGTCAAAGCAGAAGCAATTGACAGATTGTCTGCAATGTTTGAGGAGACATCCTTCAATCTCGGGGTTGAGGGCATGGAATACTGCGGTTCTGCAGGAGGACTGGGAGCAGCAACAGCATATGCAGGCGGCCGGCTCATTGATAATTTCTCTTTTATGAACAGTATTAAAGATATAGAATCCGCAGTGAGTAATGCGGACATTGTTGTAGTGACGGAAGGTCAGATTGACTGTCAGTCTTTTTATGGTAAGATTACAGGTAGAATAATTGACCTTGCACTTGAATGCGGCAAAAGGGTTATTGCCCTGACAGGTGAAAATCACACCCGGAGGAATGATTTTGAGGTGATTGAAATGGGTCAAGAGGGCATTGAAATGCCTGTAAGAACAATGGAGAAAACCCTGAAGCAGATGAGGAAGATGATATGAAGAAAACAGCAGTACTCTTCGGAGGACCGTCCCCGGAATCAAGTGTATCCCGCAGATCATCCGGGGGAATAATGAATGCACTGCAGGCAACAGGATATAATCCGAAACTGATTGAATATGAGAGCAATATATCCCGTCATCTGAAGGATTTTGACACTGTATTCAATATCATGCACGGTAAACCCGGTGAGGACGGTATTGTTCAGGGCATGCTTGAAAACATCAATATACCCTATACAGGTTCAGGTGTCATTGCCTCTGCACTGACTATCAACAAGTATTATACACAGACAGTTTTAAGAAGCATCGGCATACCCACACTGAGGTCTCTCTTTATCAACAGGAAGATATTCACTGAAGACAGGGATATTGTAAAGAAAAATTTTGAGACAAAGGTAATACTGAAACCCAATACAGGCGGTTCCAGTGTCGGTACACGGATAATCAGTCCCTCCCAGACAGGCCTGATAGAAGACGGTTTGAAGGAGTACGATGCCTTCATAGCAGAGGAATATGTTGAAGGAGGCCAGGAGATCACTGTCGGTGTAATAGAATACAACGGCAGACCGCGGGCACTGACCCCCCTTGAACTGAGACCCCGGAATGTTTTCTATGATTATGAAGCCAAATATACGAAAGGCATGACTCAATTCATTCTGCCGCCTGAACTTGACGGGCATATCATTGAAGACCTGAAGCATTCAGCTGTGAGGGTATTTGAATATCTCAATCTGAAATCATTTGCAAGGGTGGACTTTATTGTCCGGTCAGGCAAGATATATGAACTGGAGGTCAATTCCGTGCCTGGCATGACTGATGTGTCCGATTTGCCGGCAGAAGCGGAATTTGACGGGATTGATTATAATGAACTGGTAAATATCATAATGCAGACAGCAGGAGTGAATAAAGATGCTTGAGAATCTTACATCAAAACTGAACAGTATTTTTGAGAATGTAAAGAATAAAGGCAAGATCACTGAAGGTGATCTCAAGAAGACAATGAGGGAGATAAAACTTGTTCTCCTTGAAGCTGATGTCAATTACAAGATAGTCAAACAATTTATCACTGATGTTGAAGAGGACGTGCTGGGTCAGGATATACTGAAATCACTCAAGCCGGAGCATATTATTGTCAAGGCAGTCAATGATCATCTGACGGAGATACTCTCTGCAGGTGACAATGATCTGCATCTCAGCGGGAATCCGGCAGTAATAATGCTTGTCGGTCTGCAGGGAACAGGAAAGACGACAACATGCGGTAAACTGGCGAAGGTGTTTGAAAAGAAAGGCAAGAGGTCACTCCTTGTACCCTGTGATGTAAAGAGGCCTGCTGCATACAGGCAGCTTGAAATTGTGGCGGAAAACTCCGGTGCTATGTTCTTTGAAGGCCGGGGCGAAGATGTGACGGATATTATAATGAGGGCTGCTGACTATGCTCGGAGCAATGCTGCCGAGATAATGATACTGGATACTGCAGGGCGGCTTCATATTGACGAGGAATTGATGGATGAACTGGAAAGCATTCAGAATAAGATAAAACCCTGTGAAACACTCTATGTCGGAGATGCGCTTACAGGACAGGATGCTGTGAACAGTGCCGAGGGATTCAGAAGCAGACTGGACATAACCGGTATAGTGCTGACAAAGATGGACGGGGATCAGAAGGGCGGTGCTGCACTCTCCATATCCAGAGCCACGGACAGTCCGATAAAATTCATTACAACAGGCGAACATATCAATCAGATAGAGAAGTTTCACCCTGACAGGATGGCGTCAAGAATACTGGGCATGGGGGATATTGTATCACTTGTTGAAAAGACAGAGGATATGGTCTCTCAGGAAGAAGCCCGGGATATGGAAAAGAAACTCAAGACAGGCAGTTTTGATTTCACTGATTATCTGGAGCAGATAAAGCAGCTCAGGAAAATGGGTCCGCTGCAGGATATTTTAAAAATGCTCCCCGGTGTCGGTTCAAAGGTCAAGCTTACAGGTATGGAGGGAGAACAGATCAAGAAGGTTGAGGCAATTATACTGTCAATGACACCCGGTGAAAGGGCAAACCCGCATCTGCTTAACAATAAGAAGAGGGTCAGGCGTATTGCCAAGGGAAGCGGCAATACAGTGAAGATGGTGAAATTTGTCGTAAAACAGCATAAACAGATGAAGAAGATGATGAAGAAACTCACAAAAGGCGGTCTTCAGGGCATGCCCCCATTCATGTAATGTAATCGGGAGGGTTAATGTTGCTTCTGGTTCTCATATCTTTCATAATCCTCTTATTTATTTCATCGCGATACATCAGATTGTCAGTTCTCACAGCCAATATGATTTTTATAATACTGCTTATCATTGTCAATATTATGTTCTTTCCCATGCTCTTTTCTGATCTATATGAGATGAAGGATTCAGCAATACTCTACAGTTCAGTGGATAGTAATGCGGATTTCACTGTAATTGAAAGAGAGGGTATTTATTTCATAGAAAGTCTGCAGACGGGAAAATACAGATATACGGGTTTTTATAATGGATTATCAAGAGGGTTTATAAACAGGGAAGACATTGAGGGCAGGTTATCCAATACAAAAGAATTTACACTGAAACTGCTCATTACTATTCCATCATTGATGGTTTATCTGCTTCTGCTGTCCATAGGAATGATTTTCTATGATTTGAAGAGAATCAAGAGATTCATACCGCTGAGGGAGAGAATGTATATTGATTCGGCTGTTATAAGGGAGATAAAATCCCTCAGGGAGGAACTTGAAGAGATGCGCGTCAGGAGGAACAGACTGGAGAGAATAAAGAACAGGATTGAAGAGCTCCGTGAAATGACATTGAATGAAGAGATTGTCAAACAGCTGAATGAATTATCCCGAGAGAGGAATGAACTCTATAAGGAAAGCGGCTTCACTAATTTCAGGAACCGTCTCAACAGATGCAGAAATTTTGCCCAGGAGGGTTTGCTGAGGCTTGACTTTGAAGATTATGAAGGTGCAGTAAGGACTGTGAAGGAGGGGTTCTATGAATATTTCAGCAGAAAGTTTGACAATGAGCTGTCTCTCAGAGAATTGACAGACTATCTCCATAAGGCAAAAATGATTGATTATGATATGCGTATTGATATGAACTGGCTCAGCAATTTACGGGGGGATTTGAACAGGAAGGACAATAAACAGTATGCTGATGAGACGCGTCTCAGGAAGATATTCAATAATATA
Source organism: bacterium (assembly GCA_046484245.1). Taxonomy (GTDB): domain Bacteria; phylum Hydrothermota; class 32-111; order 32-111; family 32-111; genus JAXHVG01. The sequence continues at coordinate 16,458 of JAWOBN010000029.1, forward strand.
GACAAACTGGTGGAGGATAATGATTGATAGCAGTAAGTCTTTCCTCATAAGAAAAAGTCACTGAATATAATTATTATGTATTGTTTTTTCTTAATAAAAAAGCATTGAGCATAGTGATTGATGTAATGACAGTGAGGCTCACACATTCTCATCAGCACCGAATTATCGGTTATGCACGGGTTGGCAAAGGTGCTTTCTGAGAACTGTCCTCGCCTCATATCTTTTATGAGGAAACATATGTCTTTCAAGTACTTTAATTTTGAGGAATAACGGCAGTATTGACAATGTTCTGCCTGCAAATACAATTTAATTATGAATAGAGAAGAGAAGCTCAAAAAAGAACTGGAGGCAATGCGCATTCAGCAGAAGGTGCTGATGCGCCTCAGTGACATTGGCAGAATGCACAGATCCCTTGATAAGATATACGAGGATTCTCTTGATCTGGCAATTGAGATAGTCAGTGCAAAGTACGGCTCCCTGCTCCTCTTCAATGACAGGGAGAACAGGCTTGAGTTTGTCAGTATGAGGACTCAATCAGAGGATACTTCAAAGAAACTCCGGTCATTGAAATTGAAGAAGGGCGAGGGTCTTGCCGGATGGGTGTATCTCACAGGTATTCCCATTCTGTCCAATGATGTCAAGGATGATGAAAAATGGAAGAGGAAGATAGCTGAAGAGATTGACTATATACCTCAGAATATACTATGTCTGCCCATAACAGGCTCATCCAGTATTATAGGTGTTCTTGAACTGATTGATAAAAGGGCGGACAGTCAATTTGATGATAATGATCTTGAAATAGCAAAGCTCTTTGCCAGTCAGCTCAGTGTGATTATAGAGAACAGGACTCTTTATAATGGTCTGGAACAGGAGATAGGGAGGATCAGGAATCTCATTGAGACCTCCATACTTCTTTCCTCCACTCTGGACCTTGATGAACTTCTTGCTCTTATAATGGGCAAGGCAAAGGAGATACTCTCTGCTGAGGCAAGTTCAATATTCCAGATTGACAGTGAGTCGGAAGAACTCTACTTCAGGGTTGCAACAGGAGATAAGGGCGAAGCAGCAAAGAGCATAAGGGTTCCGGTCGGCAAGGGTATTGTCGGATGGGCTGCGGAGAATATGAGAACTGTTTATGTGCCTGATGTTTCCAGGGATGAGCGGTTCTACAAGGATGTGGATGAAAAGACAAAATTCAGCACCAAATCGGTTATTGCAGTCCCCCTTGTAACAAAGAAGGGGGTAATAGGTGTTGCAGAGGTCCTCAATAAAAAGGGAGGCGGGCAGTTTACTGAGGATGATATCCGTATCTTTGAATCACTTGCCCGGCAGTCAGCAGTTGCAATTGAAAATGCAAAACTCTACAATGACCTCTCTGAACTTACAAAACAGTCCATTTCATCCATTGTCACAGCAGTGGAGAAGAGGGACAGATACACCAGGGGTCATACGGAACGAGTAACAGAATATTCAATGAAGATTGCTGAAAGAATGGGGTTTGACAGTGAGAAAATACATAAACTGGAGCTTGCCGCATTACTGCATGATGTGGGCAAGATAGGCATATCAGATAATATTCTGCTCAAGAAGGGGAAGCTCACTGATGAGGAATACGATGAGATAAAGAAACACCCCCGGAAAGGCATTGAGATTGTAGGGAGAATAGAACAGCTCAGTGAAATAAAGGAGGGGATTTTATATCATCATGAACGCATTGACGGCAAGGGCTATCCTGCAGGTCTTGAAGGCAATGAGATACCCCTGACAGCCCGCATTATCGCTGTGGCTGATGCCTATGATGCAATGACGACCAACAGGCCGTACAGGAATTCACTCTCAGTTGAAGAGGCAAAGAGAAGACTCTCTCAGTCATCAGGCACACAATTTGATCCTCAGATAGTTGAGATAATGATGGATATACTGGCAGAAGAACAGCATTAATGCATAACTGATCAGTCACGGAAGGTCCCTGTATCAAAATTCAACATCTGTCCTTTTCTCCTCATTTTGTCAAAACACCCCTCCAAATCCCGGGGACGGTCCTTTACATTCTTTACGAAAAAAAATGGAATCTCAGTCATCAATCTTGTTAAAAGTTAATATCTCATAACTTAACTGTATTATCTGCAAAAAATGGTGTAAACAATGTAAAGGACCGTCCCCGGGATGCGTTACTGAGAGCGTATAGAGCGATTAGAACGTGTAGTAATTCAACTATAAACATCCGGCCGGTTATCCGCGAAGCAATCTCTATGGCCGGCTTGTCACATTGCCGGCAGCTGAAGGCAGACCCTCAGGCATCTACAAATATTTAAGAAGACATTATTCATTTATAATCACAATAAAATGCGATGTTATTGACAAGGTATTTTAAAATGTTAAAATTTCACAATAAACAAGTAAGGAGGTTTTAATGCATAAAAAATTATTCATTCCGGGACCTGTAGAGGTTGTCAAGGAAGTGCGGGATGCAATGGCTGTTGAGATGATAGGACACCGTTTCCCCGAATTCTCAGACCTTTACAATGATGTTGTTCCCAAGCTGCAGAAAGCGCTGTTTACTGACAACAGGGTATTTCTGGTTACTGCTTCTGCAACAGGATGCATGGAAGCAACAACAAAGAATTTCTCAAGGAAGAAAATACTCAGTGCAATGTGCGGCGCATTCTCCGACAGATGGAATGATATTGCTCTGGCAAACGGCAAAGAGGCGGATCAGCTGAAGGTTGAATGGGGTAAAGCGATCAAACCGGAGATGGTTGATGAAAAGCTCAGTACAGGTGATTATGATCTTTTGACACTTGTTCTCAATGAAACATCCACAGGTGTGTATAATCCCATTGAAGAAATTGCAGAGGTAGTGAAGAAGTATCCTGATGTGATACTGGCTGTTGATGCTGTTTCAGCAATGACAGGAGTCAAGGTTGAAGTGGACAAACTGGGTATTGATGTAATACTCGCAGGTGTTCAGAAGGCATTCGCACTGCCCCCGGGACTTGCTGTAATGGCTGTTTCCGATAAAGCCCTTGACCGTATCAGTGAGGTTGAGAACAGGGGTTATTACTTTGACATGAAGAATTTCATCAAATACGACAAGAGGGGACAGACACCCTCAACCCCCTCTATTTCCCATATCAATGCACTGAATGTCCAGATGGACAGGATGTTCAAGGAAGGGCTGGATAACAGGTTTGCAAGGCATGAGAAAATGTCCCGGATCGTATGGAAATGGGTAGAGGACAAGGGATTCTCCCTATTCCCGGAAAAGGGATATGAGTCACCGACTGTTGTGACAATAAACAATACACATGGTAAATCCGTAAAGGAACTCAATGCTGCTCTGGCTAAGAAGGGCAAGGTTATATCCAATGGATACGGCAAACTCAAGGAAGAGACATTCAGGATAGGCACAATGGGTGACCTGCAGCCTGAGGATATTGAGGAACTGCTAGAAGACATAAATGAAATATGGAATCTTTAGGAGGCAAATATGAAAGTACTGGTTTGCGATAAAATAGCTGACAATGCTGTTGAAGCCATCAGGGAACTCGGTCATGATGTCACTGTTAAGACGGATATGACACCCGAACAGTTGCTTGAGACAGTTCCCGGCTATGAAGTGATGATTGTCAGAAGTGCAACAAAGGTCAGGGAGAATGTTATTGACAAAGCAGAAAACCTTAAACTCGTTATCAGAGGCGGAGTCGGTCTGGACAATATTGATGTTGATTATGCCAAGAGCAAGGGGGTGACAGTCAGTAATACACCTGCAGCATCATCAGTGTCAGTTGCTGAACTCGCATTTGCTCACATGCTCTCGCTGGCAAGGCATATTGCTCCTGCAGACAAGACAATGAAGGAAGGCAAGTGGAACAAGAAACAGTACAGAGGCAATGAGATGACAGGCAAGACACTCGGTATTGTCGGGTGCGGAAGAATAGGCAGAGAGGCAGCCCGTATTGCAGAAGGTTTCAGAATGAATGTGATAGGTTATGACCCTTATGTGAAGGAATGTTCAGAACCATTCATCAGCATGAAGGAGTATGACGAGGTTTTAGAGGAAGCTGATTTCATAACACTGCATCTGCCTTTTACTGAGCAGACAAAGCATATGTTCTCCAAGGAGCATTTTGCAAAAATGAAGGAAGAGGCATTCTTTGTATCCTGTGCTCGCGGCGGAATTGTTGATGAAAAGGCGCTTGCAGATGCACTCAAGAATAATGAGATAAAAGGCGCTGCACTGGATGTATATGAGAAAGAGCCGCCTGAGATGAGCGAACTCTTTGAACTGGATAATTTTGAAGCATCACCCCATATAGGAGCCCAGACATTTGAGGCTCAGGATAAAGTGGGTGATGAAATTGTTAAAATAATCAAGAATTTCTGAAAAAGGGGGCTTTATGCCCCCTTCCATTATGCATAAAGCATTCTTCACCGGCATTCTCCTGAAATACAGATTATCGGCACTCTCTATATGCTGTATATTCTTTGCCGGCAATACTGTCCTTATTTCAGCTCTTTACCCCTTTGTGTGGAATATGTGCTGTGCGTCATTTAGTCTCTACACTGTTCTAATAATCATATTGGCAATACTGCACCTGACTGTATTCCTCTTTACTCTCTTCCCTGCTGAGAGGACTATTGAAAGGGTCAACAGCCTGAATCCGCATCTGAGAAACAGTATAATAACTGCATTTGAACTGAGCAGAAAGGACAAACTCAATCCTACTGAAGAAGAATTCCTTGAATCAGCTCAGTTGAACAGTGCTTCAGTCAAAACAGTGCCGCAGTATCCATTGATACAGTCAGTCAGATATTTCCTCTTCTCTGTAATTATACTCCTTATCACTCTTATTATATTCCCCGTCTTCATGACCAATATGTTCGGAATCACTGATAAGGAGGTTGTCCTGAAACCCGGCAGCAGACTGCACTGTATTTCCTACAATTACGGGGCAGTAAGCGGGCATATTATTGACAGCAGGGGCAATCATTACAGTGAGGACAATCATTACAAGCCGGATGACTATGTAATGTTCACCGGTCCGGGGGTGATGAGCAATAAACTGGCACTGAGATATGTAAGAAGTGATATTATTGATTCCATTACAGTGATAGTCAGCAATCCGGATTACAGGGGGGGCGGCAGAGACACTGTCCGCTCATTGTCAATGACACTGCCCCAGTATTCCACTGCCCGGGCAGTTGTATATTCAAGTTTTGCAGGCAATGATACAGTTTCAGTCAATAACGGGCAGCCTATTGAGAAGAACCATATTGAATCCCTAAGGATAATGGGGGATTCCGCTGCATTGACACTGGGTGTTGAAGAGGACAGATATCCTCTGTGTGAAATTGACAGAGACCTTATGCGGGGTTTGGACTATCAGTATATAAGGATACCTGTTATTGCAATTGATGATATCGGCATTGAATATGCCGGTATTGAGATCACTGAGAATAATGAGAAGCGTGTTTTGAAGGAGCAGAATGCCGATTCACTGTTCTTCCTTCTCTTCAATTCCGACAGTATAAGAGGCAGGCAGATTGAGGTGAGGGCTTTTGCCAAGGACAATAACCCCTTCAAGGAGCAGATATCCTATTCCGGTATAATAAGGATAACTGCTGACAGCAGCAGAATAGATGTTTCCCGGGTCGCTGATACAGTAATTTCACCTGATTTCACCAATGAGAACAGTGAAGTGTCACAGAGGGTTCAGAATATCAAGTCCGCACTTATGCGCGGTGATACTGAAACAGCAGAGAGAGAGTTCAGGGAGGCAGTGGAAGAGATGAGGGAGTTCTCTTCAAGAACAGACAGCATACTGAGGGATATATCGGCAATGAGGGTGGAAAAGGAGATACTGAAACATGTTTATGACATGAAGAAACGTATTGACAGACTGGATTCGGATATACTGGAGCAGATTACTGCTGATATGAAAATGGGACGGATGAAAGAGATGACTGAGGAGGAGCTGGAGGATTATATAATGAACAATACTGAAGAGATAGAGAAAGCATTGGACAGTATGGACAGTATGCTTGATAAGCTTGAGACACTTTCAGACCTCAGCAGAATCAGGAAGAATCTGCAGACACTTATTGCCAGAGAGGAGGATGCAATCAATTCAGAGGATTCCCTTTTCACCCGAAAACAGGAGTCCATTACTCAGACACTGGAACGCATGGATAATGCAATTGAAGAGAGCAGGGATATGAGGGATGTGAAGAGAGATATGCAGAAGGCAGCTGAGATGTCCGGGCAGGCTGAAAAAGACCGGGCAAAAGCAGAGGAAGTGAAGAAGCAGATGGAGAAGATGTCTTCTGATATACTCAAACAGATGGGGGATATGACAGGTCAGTCAAATATTGATATCAATATGGTGATTGCCTCACTATATACAATGAACAAATATCTTGACAGTCATTCTGTCAACAGTTCTGTGAGAACATTCTACAGCAATCTGTATGCTTCAGTTACAGGGGATGCTGATATGCAGAGCCCTTTGTCTGCAATGATATCCGGTGTTTACAGGAGCCTTTCATCAGATCAAGTGAAGGGGGATGAGCTGATCAATGAGAATTTCAGGATAATCAGTTATCTGCTCTCGCCAAAGGATAATCCCAAAGGACAGGGGCAGTCCATGGAGCAGATGATGAACAGTATGAACTCAATGACAATGAAGCAGGAAATGATAATGCAGGCTCTAAAGAATATGATGCAGTCAGGGTCGGGCGAGAAGCAGATGCTGGATGAACTGGCGAGAATGCAGAGGGAAATGGCAGGTCATATGAGAAGGATGTCCCGTGAACAGGGCAGTGAGAAGATGCTCGGTGATATGGAATCCCTTGCCGATTCACTGGACGATATGTCCCGTCAGATGGAAACAGGCGGCATTGACAGCAATATGGTCAATAAGCAGAACAGACTGCTGAACAGGATGCTTGATATGACGAAGTCCGTTTACAGGAAGAAGATATCCCCTGAGAGAAAGAGTTTGCCGGGTGGTGATTATACAATAAAGAGCAGTATTGTGCTGCCCGAGGACCTGGGGTTTGACAGATACTATATAAGGAGACAGCTGTTCAGGTATCTGGATAATTACGATAATGAGAAGTACAGACCCCTTATAAGGAAATACTATATGGAGATTATTGAATGAAATCCATTATGACACTGTTTATGATAATTGTGACAGTAATGCTTGCTTCCGGGGAGCTTGAGGATCTCATTGAAAGGAAGAATATACAGGGCATTGTTCAATATATTGCATCCAGTGACAGTAAGATGACTGATATTGACATTATTGCAGCAAATAAGGAACAATTCCCCGCAGGGGGATTCAGAATGCTCCTGAGGGCTTTATCGGGGCATGCAGATGCGGGGGATATTGCCCGCATACTGGTAAAACACAGTATTGATGAGAGAACATACCCCTATATGCTGAGTTATTACAGGGGTCAGGACACGAAGGAGCTTATCCGTTTCATAACAGACAACAGTAATGCGGATATTGATATGAGACATTACACAGAACTCTTTTTCCGGTGGGGCATACTGGAGGATGTTTTTGACAATGCCCGGCAGGGGAGTGAGCTCTGCTTCTTCTCTGCAGCCAAGTTATACAGTGAAAATGGCGGGAGGCAATACCTTGAAGCACTCTGCCGGTTCGGCAATCTGCGTGTGAGGGAATTATTTGCAGGCAGCCGGTTCAGTGAGGAGCGTAAGGGGATGCTCATGGAATATGCTGTGAAGAGCAATGGCATTGAGCATTTTGAGGATATACTGACAAAATATGCTGTGTATTTCCCTGACAGCAATCTCTCTCATTTCTTCAATGGTACTGAAATGGAAGATGCATATCAATTATTCGTCAAGTCCTTCACTGAACCGGGTAGGGGGTCCGGTATAGAAAATGAAATGCTGCGCCTTGCATCCGGTGTTTACAATGGCAGGCAGTATGAAACAGATGATTTCAGTGAGCAATATCCCGGCAGTATTGTCATGCGTTATCTGGAAATGATGTATATGCTCTTTGAGTCCAATGAAAGTGAATTCAAGCGGATACTCTCCTATTTCCTTATGGCAGAAAGCAATTACACAGTAAGGATGAAACTCGTAAAAATGCTTCTTATTAGCAATTATATTGATGACGGGACATTTCTCAGGTATTATTATACAGGCAGCAGGGACAAGTATGAACAATTCATTAATCTCATTGCACCTGAGTCACCACTCGGATATGAGATGCATCTGCAGGCAGGTGACCCGGAGAAAGCCGACTCAATTGCATCAGGTTTCACAGGTCCGGAGGATAATCTGCTGAGAATAATTATTGATATGGAAAGAGGCAGGGATGTCAATATTGACTCATTCATGAAACAGTATCCCGAGTATCCGCTTAATATTATTTTGATGGAGTTTGCTGATGAAAGGAATTAGTGTTCTGACCGGTATACTGATATGTATTATTGCTGCAGGGTCCGGTATATTGATACCCATGGATAATGAGCAGAATGACCATCTCAGGGCATACGGCATTGTCTATAATATGCTTCAGCAGAATGTCAAATCGCATTGGCTCCTCGGATACAGGGGCGGAGCATTCATTATTGAAAGCAGTGATGCAATATCCCTCTGTACTGAAAAAGGTGTCAGTTTCTTTGAGATAACTGACAGCCGTAAATCACATATACTAAGTTCAATGGAGAAAAACGGACAGAAGGCAGTGCTCCTTGAAAAAGCACCCCGTATTGCAGTGTATTCACCCCCTGACAAAGACCCGTGGGATGACGCTGTAACACTGGCTCTGGAGTATGCCTCCATTGAATATGATGTTATATATGATACTGAGATACTTAACGGAAAGCTCTATAAGTATGACTGGCTTCATCTTCATCATGAGGATTTCACCGGGCAGTTTGACAGATTTTATATGTCTGCATTCAATACACCGTGGTTTCAGAAGATGTACAAGAGAACAATCAATACAGCACAGAAGCTCGGTTACAGTAAATACTGGATAATGAAGCGTGATGTTGCCGGACGCATAGCAGGTTATGTGGAGAAGGGCGGATTCCTCTTCTCAATGTGCTCGGGAACCAATTCCCTGGATATTGCACTTGCTATAGGCAATCAGGATAATATACCCGCTGTACTGGATAATGACGGAATGGAGTCAATTGAACCGGATTATTCGCGCACAATGGCATTTGAGGGATTTGAACTGAACAATTCTTCAACACTCAATCTCGCGGATATAAATTACGAACCGCCTGAAAGAATGCTATGGCAGAATCAGAAATTCAAATTAAGGGTCTTTGCACCCCTCATTGATCCTGTTGAGGCAATGCTCACCCAGAACCACAGATTGTATATTGATGAATTCCTCGGCAGAACAACTGCATACAGAAAGCAGAAAATAAGGGGTGATGTCGTGATACTTGCTGATGCATGCGACAACAGGCTTGCAAAATATATTCACGGTAATTACGGCAAGGGATTTTTCACATTCTTTGCAGGCCATGATCCTGAGGATTATGTGCATTATGTCAATGACCCTCCCACTGATCTCAATCTGCACAGGAATTCACCCGGATACAGGCTGATCCTCAATAATGTTCTATTCCCTGCATCAGGGCAGAAGAAGAAAAAGACATAGAATGGGGTGAAGGGCAATTGCACAGATGTATCGGCTTACACCTGCATAATTGACCGTCTTTCCTCATAAGAAAAAGTCACTGAATATAATTATTATGTAATGTTTGATTTCTTAATAAAAAAGCATTGAGCATAGTGATTGATGTAATGACTGTGAAGGTCACACATTCTCATCAGCACCGAATTATCGGTTATGCACGGATTGGCAAAGGTGCTTTCTGAGAACTGTCCTCGCCTCATATCTTTTATGAGGAAACATATGTCTTTCAAGTACTTTAATTTTGAGGAATAACGATTGACTTGACTTATTTACCGGGGATAATAGAATCATTAAAAAGGAGCTCATATGAAATACTGTGTAAATTGCGGAGAAGAAATAGATCCACGGGCGGAAATATGCCCCCATTGCGGTGTCAGACAGCCCGGCATGGCAACAGGCAGTGGAGCCATTACATCCCGTATTGTTGCAGCCCTGTTTGCCATTCTTCTGGGCAGTTTCGGCATACATAAATTCTATCTCGGTCAGATAGGCTGGGGTATCGTATATATAATTTTCTCATGGACAGGTATTCCCGCTATTGTCGGTGTGATTGAGGGCATCATATACCTTACCTATTCGGATGAAGAATTCACTCTCAGGTATAATAGATAAGAATCGCATCCCGGCAATTATATACTTGCTGTGGATTGCCTTCTCACTGACAATGCCGGCAATCTATCTGGCTTATAATGCCTATTATATCAAGCCCTATCTGCCCACATTCATCATCTATTATGCAGTATCATTATCCGTATTGCTGTTCATGAAAATCATAAGATTCAGACATCTTATATACAGTGTGCCTCTTGCTGTAATCATTACTTCAATCTTTTTCAGATATTCCGTTTTCCCTGAACTGGTCATTCTCGGTCTTAACAGGGCGATAATCATTGTGCTCTCTCTGACAGCACATTACACAAAAGCATCTGCATGCAGAAGGGTGAGGACCGTATATATTAATATACTCATTATCGTCATATCAGCAGAGATCCTGCTCCGTCTTGTATTTGCATTGACAGGCATGGATATACTGAAGCGCAGGAATGAGATAGTAAGGCTCAGACCGGGCAGCCGGGTCAATAATATAATTATCAATAATGAGGGTTTTCCGGGCGAAACCCCGTTTACTGAAAATAAGCATAGATGGCTCTTTACAGGTGATTCATTCGGTGTGGGTATAGTTGATTATCAGTACAATTTCATTCACATGACAGGTGAGGGATTCTCCGTAACGGACATCAATCTCTCCCAGCCCGGGTATTCACCCTATGATTATTATCACACACTCAATCAATACATCAATACAGTTGAACCGGAGAGAGTGTTTGTCATCCTCTTTACAGGCAATGATATAAGCGAGTGGAATATCCCGGAGAATAACTGGTCTTATGAGAATATGAGAACAGTCAATTTAGCAAGGAATATCCTGATGCTTGCAATCAGGGATATGCCTGCTGAAGGGAGACTGGAGCATTCATATGAGGAATTACTCGCAATTGAAATCAGGCGTATTGTTGAAACAAGACAGGAAAATGTTGATAAATGGGACAGATACAGGCATTATCTGGCAAAAATTACCGGATTGGCTCATAAGAATGGCATTAAACTGCAATATATCATTATTCCCGACAGATACGAGGTGGATAAAGGGCTTCAGGATTCCATTGTTTCCCGATTGGGATACAGTCCTGATTTTCATTATGCCGGGGAGAGAACCCGGAAGATACTGGACTCTCTTAAAGCAGGTTATATTAATACTTACGACGCGCTCAGCAAGGAGGGAGCTGACGGATTCGCACCATTTAATACCCATATAGACAGGTCGGGCAATAGGGCAGTATATGAGGCAATAGCAGAATACCTCGGTAATGAAACAATTGACAATAAATAATCATTCATTATGTTATTTAATGAAACCAAAATAAATTGTAAAACCTGTTGACAAAAGGACTTTCCTATATATAATATGTATTAGAAACCAATCTCATATTCCCTCCCTAACCGGATGGCCTCGCTTCCATCCGGGTTTTTTTTTGTACCCCATATTCATAAACAGGCAAATAGAGGCACTTAAGCAGAACAATTGATTAACAATGATTGGAATTGATGTGTAAGTAAAGTAATAATCGGGCTTAGAATGTTAATTGATGATATATGACACACTTTGACAAAATTAAAGGCAGTTATCAGAATTCATTATCGGCAATAATGCCCCTGATGTATTGAACAGGTGGATTCCTATCTGTGTCAATACCAATGAAATCAAACCTGACATTGTGCTCAGCGAGACGGGGGTGCTTCATCATATAGTGTCTTGCTGACAGCACTATTCTCTTCTTCTTCCTGAAATCAACTGCTTCAACCGGCTTACCCATTCTCCCTGACTCCCTGTATTTGACCTCAATAAATACAATTGTTCCGGCTTCCTCAACAATAATATCTATTTCACCGAATGGGCTGTAGTAGTTTCTTTCTATTATGTTCTTTTTAAGGGATTTGAGATACTGTACTGCAGTATCTTCACCAATCTCTCCCTTCTTTCTGAAATTCATCGTTTTATGAAATTGCTCAATAATTCCCTTATTGGACTGAATGATTTCCTGTGTATTTCACATGTGCCGACCCTGATTACTGTATTGACATGCTCACGGGTTGCATAGCCCTTATTCTGGGAAAAATCATACTCGGGATATTCCATGCCGTAGAATTCCATTATCCTGTCCCTGTAAACTTTTGCAATAATGGAGGCAGCTGCTATTGATACAGACCTGCCGTCTCCTTTGATAATAGCTTCCTGCTTTATCGGAATACCCGGTATTATTGAGGAGCCGTCAATAAGAAGGACCTCCGGCATGACAGAGAGTTTCCGCAGTGAGCGCATCATTGCAGTGTATGACGCCTGAAGTATATTGATCCTGTCTATGAGTGTATTGTCAACAGCCCCGACTGCAACAGAGAGGGCTTTATCCAGTATCTCGCTGTACAGGTCCTCCCTCTGCTCGGGCGTGAGTTTCTTGGAATCATCAATACCCTCTATCTCTATATCATCGGGGAATACAACTGATGCAGCAACAACAGGTCCTGCAAGAGGTCCCCTGCCTGCTTCATCAATACCTGCTATGAAATATGTGCCGTCCTTCCAGTATTTCTCCTCAAATTCTCTCATTCTTTGACCTTGGTGGCGGCGCGGCCTGTCCTTTCACGCATATAGTGAATCTTTGCCCTTTTGGGATTGCCTTTCTTGAGCACTTCAATATTGTCAATACTGGGTGAATTGACGGGGAATATCCTCTCTACACCAATACCCTGGGATATCTTTCTTACTGTAAATGTCTTTGTTGAATCTGAACCCCTCCGGGCAATGACAATACCCCTGAATTTCTGGACGCGGACCTTGTCGCCTTCCTTGATTTTGTATGAAACATTTACTGTATCACCGATATTGTATGACAATTCATTCTCTGATGAATGATTCTTTTCAAACTCTCTCTGCAATTTGTCTGTATTGAGCTTATTCATTGTTATCCTCCAATGTGGTCTCTTTTATTATATTTATAATTTTCTCTTCTTGGTTTGTCAAGTCTTTTCTTTCAATAATTTCAGGTCTTTTTTTCATTGTTATCTTAAGTGACTGTTCTTTACGCCACTTATCTATCTCACCATGATTGCCTGACAGAAGAATGCCCGGCACATCATGTCCCTCAAAAACAGAGGGTCGGGTAAACTGCGGCGGATCAAGCAGTCCGCTGGAGAAGGAATCACTTCTTGCAGAATCAATATTACCTAAAACATTGTCCGCCAGACGGGAAACACTTTCCAGTATTATCAGAGCAGGTATCTCACCCCCCTGCAGTATATAGTTGCCTATTGATATCTCTGTGTCGCAGTAATGGTCTATGAACCGCTGATCAATGCCCTTATATCTTCCCGCAATAATTGTGAGGGATTTCTCTGCAGCCAGTTCATTCTCAACAATTGACTGGTCCAGTATCCTGCCTGCAGGTGATGTGAGTATTACCTTGCCTTTATCCGGCAGGGAATTGACAGCATCCGCGAGAGGACCGGGCATCAGTATCATACCGCTGCCTCCTCCATAGGGATAATCATCAACCTGTTTGTGCCTGCCTTCACCGAAATCCCTCAGGTCAATAATATTGACTGAGAGATTGCTGTCTTCAATTGCCCTTTTTATAATGCCTGTCTGGGTAAATGGTATTATCAATTCGGGGAATAGTGTGATTATATTAAAATTCATAATATTCAGCAGTATGTTTGAGGACAATTTTCTCATTACTGATGTCAATGCTCTCAATCATCTCCTTGTTGAGGGGTATGCTTATATCACTGCCCGTAATCTCAATAACAGGTGATGGTCCTGCAAAATAGAGATTATCTACCGGCCCGAGTTTATTGTCAGTACTGTCATAAACCGTGCATTTCAGAATATCGTGTATATAGTATTCATTCTCCTCAAGCGGCACCAGGTCATCTTCCTTTACATAGAGAATACTGTCTCTCAGCTCATCTGCTTCACTGCGGCTGTCTATTTCAAAGAACTTGATAAGCAGTTTCCCGCCTATGCCTTTTATATCTTCAATTGTATATTCTTCATTGTCAATAATGTATGAGGACCCTACCCGGAACCTGTCCTTCTCTGTAGAGAGTATATGTATCTTGACGAATCCCTTAAGCCCGTGGGGCTTAATTATCCTGCCGACTTCATACATTTCAGTCTATGATTTCAAGCACAGCTTTTCTGTCTTTCTTGACACTTGCAACAGAGAGCAGGGTATTGATTGCATCCAGTGTAGTACCATTCCTGCCGATTATCTTGCCGATATCTTCCTTGTCTATCTTGATCTCATAGAGTGTTGTTTTCTTGCCTTCAACAGAGTATATCTCAACATTTTCCGGTCTGTCGGCAATGGATTTCACAACGAATTCAAGCAGTTTCTTCATTATCCTTCTCAACTGTCTCTTCTGTGTTTTCTTCAGGCTCAGTTTCCTTGATTGCCTTCTCCACCAATTTGCCTTTCAGTGTGCCTTCCTTGTAAAACTTCATGATCTTCTTCACTCGGTTTGTAGGCTGGGCTCCTTTCTTGACCCACTCCTCGTATTTCTCATAATCAACGGAAGTCTCTTTCTTGCCTGTAGGATCATAAGAACCGAGAATCTCTATGAATCTGCCGTCTCTGGGCGCCCTGTTGTCAGCAACTACTATTCTATAGTAAGGTTCCTTTTTCTTGCCCATTCTCCGTAAGTGTATATTTACCATTAAGCCTCCTAATAGGTTTAATCTTTAAGTCTTTAAGTAATGAAGGATTATAATAATAAGAGGGCAGTATGTCAAGTGTTATATTGATGTTTGTAATTCCCAAAAAAAAATGTCCCCTTAAATTACTATTAAAAAATGTCCCTTTTTGATAAAAAAGATATCCTATCACCACACAATATATACGGATAATGCACTAATCATCACAATAAATGGTAGGGGTTCAACAATTTGAACCTAATCCAAATTTGCCACGCATCACGCAAAACGCAGTTCGCACAACGATAAGGGACGGAGGTGGAATATATCAAATGGATTTTGAGTAAAATAGGCCAAAATCCCCCATAAGCTTAGCTAATATTTGCTTTACCCAGCATTATGTCCAAATCCCAGGTCCGGTAGTTGCATAGGTTGCACAACTAATATCGCTTAATTTATGTGGTTCACATCAGACCCTGCATAAGCTCAGTTATTTATTGAATTACATATTATGACCTTTGACTTTTCTGCAACCTATGCAACTACCGGACCCGGGATTTGGAGGGGATTTTTACAAAATAAGGGTAAAAGGACAGATGTTGAAAATAGGATTACGGTGAATCTTACTCAGAAGTTGTGCTAACCCTGACCTGTAAACCAAGAAGGTAAAGCAACTTTATAAGGCAATGCATAAAGACCTTGTTATTTAGAGTACATTGAATAGAAGGCGAATAAATGCTTCCGGCCAAATCAATCAATTCTTTTGGAGAAGAACCGATAATGTCTACAATGTAAAGGGACGTCCCTGGGATTTGGAGGGAATTATAGGGGTAGAGTTGATGATAGATAATGTGAATACACAATGGGGAAAAGAGGGCTTCTCCATAAGAGCTCTTTAAATTATCTGATTATTAGGGGGCAATATTTTGTGAAAATAACAATGTTATATTGATGAATTGTTGCTGAGAATTGCAATGGATGCGCATTTCTCAATAATATCAATATTATCAAATGCTTTGAATATATCAGTGCTGCCGGATATGATGCCGTGTCTTCTCATAAGTACTGTAGAATACTCTCTGAATGCTGATATGATGTCAGATGATAATTGTTCTGAACCGGGCTTGCGGTTTTCAACAAAACCTATTCCACGGGGAAAGACAATGTCAAATTCACCGTGCGCTTTCTTAAGCACACTGTTTAAATCCTTTATTCCCGAATACCGTGCGCACAGAGCAGTGGAATAAGGGGGATGGGTATGAACAATACTGCTGAAATCACTGCATACAGAGTATATGCCTATATGGCATTTCAGTTCACTGGATGGTTCATTCTCCTTCATCAGGAATGCATTGCCCTGTTCAATAAATATGATGGTTGTCTTGTCCACAGGATTATCCCTCACCTGATACATCCTGGAGCCTGTTGTTGTAATGATTATCACATCATTGTTGAGAGGATTGAGATCCAGAGCCATGTCCAGTTTGCGCGGCTTATAGTCCCTGCAGCAGTCAAGCATATTCAGGTCAGTGCCGTCAATGCGCACAGACACATTGCCGCCGAATCCTTCGGAGTATCCCCTGTCAAAAAGCAGGCCTGCTGCCCGGCTAATATCAGAGTATATTTCTTTCTTCATAGTACAAGTATAGCATCTATGATGAATAAATCAATTGTCAGTATGCTGCAGTGTAATATTGTCAATATAAACAGTACCACTGCCTTGAGTCACAATATTGAGATGAATGCTGTCGGGATTCTCCCCCTCTTTAAGGAAGAACGGGGTTGTAATCTTTGTCCAGTCATTGTTACCCGTCAGTGCATTGTCCAGTCCCCTTGAAAAGTATCTGCCTTTGTCCGGGAAAAAGCACCACATCTCCAGATAGCATCTGCCCTTCAGGTTCTCTGTTTTGACCATGGCTGAATAGACAATTGCAGTATTCTCCACATCAATGTTATGCACTGTGAAAAGTGAAAAAACTGCAGATGTGTCTGCACTGAGCATACAAGAGCCGTCCGAGTCAAAGGACGGCTCACCTGTAAAATGAATATTACCGGACTCATTTATTACACTATTGGCATTTATACTGTCACTGAACAGAACAGTGGGTTTCTCATTACTGCAACCCAATATAGCCAGAATAAGGATAACATATATAAGGATTTTCAGATCTACCTCAATATGATAAATTTACTGTCATATATTCCGGGATTCATTCTGTCCTTGACAAAATAAATGCCGGGGGGCATATCCGTTTTTATATTCATACTCTTTGAACCATTCACAGAACCTGTGAATATATGCTTGACCTTTCATGAAATGACCGGAGATGGTAGAATACCTGATTGGGCAAAATAAAACTGCCTGACACGGCAGATGTTTAAATACTAAACCAATAAAATAAGCTGTAATGAATAAAACTGTTTTTGCTTTAACTGGCCTGGTGATATGTTTATTTCTTGGCCATTGTGTTTCTTCTGTGGAAGATAAGACGGTGTCAATGACTGCTGCAGGAAAGCCTGCCGAAGGTGAACACGAAGTATTTCTGGGCGAGCCTTTTTTCCAGAAGGAAATCCTGTTTAACGGTGATAGGGCAAGGGGGCCAAACATTACCGTTGCTGTTGATGGAACCGTACTGGCCAAGGGGCAAGGAAAACTTCTCCGCAGCGGGGATGGAGG
>JAWOBN010000094.1:0-32493 GCA_046484245.1 bacterium
TAGTATTGATAGTCTAAATAATAGAAATGTTCACCATGGACTTAAAGGTATTCCCAATGCTAACAAAACTTTATATGCATTGGCGGAAGATAATTTGGTTCAAATATTGGATGTCAATGGTAAAATAATAACAGAAATAGCATTTCCTAATAATGAGATATAATTTGGAGGAAATATGAAAAAGTTAACGATAATATTATTTTTAATCACCTTAACAATCGTTTTGTTTGCAGAGCCATACCGACCATACCCAGTTTTGTACCTGCACGGCTACAATGCCAATAATGTTAATGGTCAATGGTTTTGCGAATAGCAGGCCAAAACCCGTGTGATACGTGTGTCACGTGTGACTCGTGTGATACGAGAAAATCAGTTTCAAGTTTCAAGTTCCAGGTTACAAGGATTAATTGTATTAGCTAGGAGAGGTATAAGTCACGGGACATGAGACGCGGGACGCGAGTCTGAGTGCTGAGTGGGGAGAACAGGATAGCGGATAAGGAGATTGCTGCGACCCGGAGGTCTCGCAACGACGGATTGAAATGCGTTTTGCGTGATGCAGAAGAAGCTAAAAGGTAAAAGAAGAGAGGCCGCGCGTTTCGCGCGGTTCGTGCAAATTCGTATGGTTCGTATATGTGAATATCCAGCCACGAGAGATTGAATGACGGGAAACGCGACACGCATTACGCAACACGATTAATCGTAGGGGTTCAACAATTTGAACCCTATATCAAGTTCCAAGTACGATGATGAGAGGACATGGAAGAGCGTAAAACGGAAAGGGGAAACGGATAATGTAAAAAGGGAAGGGCTATTTTTGTAATACCTCTTTCAAGCACTTTAATTTTGAGTAATAACTTAACTATTTACAGAATGCTGAATGGGCATTAAAAATGCAGCTAGTGGACACGGATGCAAATACCATGATGACTTTTGTAAAATCCCTGTTGCTTTTTTGTCAAAACCCATTATAATAATGTCAAGTGTTTCACAAATAATGCATTTTAATGTTAAATATTACAAGAAGGGGTAATACAATGAAAGAACAGGTATATACATTTATCAAGAAGACCAGGGACAAGAAAGAGAACAAGAAGATAGCAAAAGCAGTCAATGATTATATCAAGAAGTATAAATTAGAGGTCAAGCGGAAATTTACCGATGATATGAAGAGTGAGGAGAAGGGCCTTGTTGACCTGATGAATTATACGGGTATTGAGAAGGATATCAAAAAGGTGGTTGCATATTCAAGGAATAATATTTCAAAGGATGATATATTTGTCATGTGGATTGAAAAGGAATTGATGAAGAATGGCGCTGTTATCAAGTATGTCAGTGAACAGACACTGAAGAATCCCGAACTGGAGATATTGAGGGAAAAGGTGATAGGCGCATTTGCGCGTTATGAAAAGGAGAAGCTGCCCAATAAGCTTGCTGCACACAGGGAATACAAGATATTTGAAACAGGAATAAAGGCAAGCGGCAATTGTCCATTGGGCTACAAATACAAGGGCAAGACATCCAAGGACAAACGCGTGGTTGTTGTGGACAAGGAAGCAGAAGTGGTCAATGAGATATTTGACAAATACCTTGAATTCAAGTCACTGGGTAAATTGAAGAAGTATCTTGATGAAAAGGGCTACAGGACAAAGAGGAGGAAGAAATTCTCACGGCAGGCACTGTACAATATACTGACCAACAAATTCTATATAGGCATTCTCTCATACAATCAGTATAAATACATCAAAGTGGGCAACCAGAAGAAGAAGAAACCCATACTCATTGAAGAGAGAAGGGTTGACGGCAAGCACAGCAAGATAGTTGATGTTAATAAATTTGAGAAGGTTGCCAAAGTGCTTTATGAGAACAATAAGCACAAGAATGACTGACTGAATGAAACATATTTCCATTACAGGTGCACGTGTCCATAATCTCAATTCAGTATCAGTAAAGATACCGAAGAAGAAATTTGTTATAATCACGGGTGTTTCAGGTTCAGGCAAATCATCCCTTGCATTTGACACACTCTATGCAGAGGGGCAGAGGAGATATGTGGAGTCACTATCCTCATATGCAAGGCAATTCCTCGGCATAATGGATAAACCGGATGTTGACAGGATTGAAGGGCTCTCACCGTCAATTGCAATAGGCCAGAGGGGAATTTCAAAGAACCCCCGCTCCACTGTTGCCACCACAACAGAGATATATGATTATCTGAGGGTGCTTTTTGCCCGCACAGGTGACCCGTATTGTTATAATTGCGGCAGGCCTGTCAGGGAGATGGCAATTGATGAGATCATAGATGACATAATGTCAATGGATGAAGGCACGAGGATTGAGATACTTGCCCCCATTGTTGTTATGAAGAAGGGGGAGCATGCCGGACTCCTTGAGAAACTGATGAAAAGGGGCTTTACGAGGGTTATTATTGACGGGAAAGCCCATATGCTGGGGGACAAGCTCAATATTGACAGTAAGAAGAAACACGATATAGAGATTGTAATTGACAGATTGAAGATAGGCGCCGGCATCAGGACCCGGCTTACCCAGTCAGTGGAAACTGCACTGAAGGAGACAGACGGGATTATCTATGTGCTGAAGGGCAGTAATGAGAGAATTGTTTACAATCAGTCACTGTCATGCACACACTGCATGATATCGTATCAGGATATCACACCTGCAACATTCTCCTTCAATTCACCATACGGCGCATGCCCCAAATGCCATGGTCTCGGTGTCAGTATGGAGATTGATTCGGAGAGTGTTATCACAGACCCCTCCCTGTCAATAGCAGAGGGTGCTATAGCACCGTGGGGTGAACCCTCAAAGCGCAACAGACTGAATGAATTCATGAAGAGATTCAATATAGATGCAGATGCGCCCTGGGAGGAATTATCCCCTGAAATACGCTCAAAAATAATACTGGGGCCCGGGGAGAGCCGGAAGGATGAGACGGGTCTTGATTTTGAGGGTGTATTGCCCTATCTCAAGAGACTCTATATCAACACGGATTCCAGCTGGATGAAATATGAGATAGAGAAATACATGACATTTCAGCCATGCCCGGTCTGCAATGGTTCAAGACTCAACAGGGAGGCATTGTCTGTTAAAATAGCAGGCATGAATATTCATGATATTGTTATGATGAATATTGAACAGGCATATCACTGGTTCACCAATCTCAAATTGGAGGGCAGAAAACAGGTTATTGCCAGGGATATTGTCAGGGAATTGAGGAAGAGGCTTTCATTTCTCCTTGAGGTCGGGCTGAGCTATATAACACTGGACAGGAAGACAGAGACACTCTCAGGCGGTGAAGAACAGCGTGTCCGTCTTGCAACGCAGATAGGAAGCGGGCTTACCGGTGTGCTCTATATACTGGATGAACCCTCAGTGGGACTGCATCAGAGGGATATCAACAGGCTGATACAGTCACTGAAGAATCTGAGGGATATGGACAATACTGTTATAGTTGTTGAACATGACAATGCTTTTATAGATGAGAGTGATTATATAGTGGACCTGGGGCCCTATGCAGGTGATAATGGCGGCAATGTGATATTCACAGGCACAACAGCAGGTCTGAAGAAAAGCAGTGAGTCACTGACAGGCAGATTCATATCAGGAAGAGAGAGCATTAGGATTGAGAGAAAGAGGAAGAAACCCAGACGGGACTATTATCTGGAGATCAAGGGTGCAAGGGAGCATAATTTGAAGAATATTGACGTAAAAATCCCCCTCGGCCTGTTCAACTGCATAACAGGTGTATCCGGTTCAGGCAAGAGCACATTGATAAATGACATACTCTTTAAATCACTGAGAAGTCACTTTCATTCATCACTCAGGAAACCGGGTGAGCATGATTCAATTAAGAATCTGCATCTCATAGACAAGGTTATCAATATTACCCAGACACCCATAGGGAGGACACCGCGCTCAAATCCGGCAACATACACAGGTGTCTTCACGCCGATAAGGGAGCTCTTTGCTTCAATGAAGGAGTCAAGGATGCGCGGTTACAAACCGGGCAGATTCTCATTCAATGTCAAAGGCGGGAGATGCGAGGCATGCGAGGGAACAGGTGTCAATAAGATTGAGATGCATTTCCTCCCGGATATATATGTCAATTGCGAGGTATGCAAGGGCAGGAGATACAACAGGCAGACACTGCAGGTCAAATACAGGGGCAAGAATATTGCAGAGGTGCTTGATATGACAGTTGACAGTGCATTGAAGCATTTTTCCGAGATAAGAAGGATAAGCAAGAGGCTCAAACTGCTCCAGGATGTCGGATTGGGCTATATAAGGCTGGGGCAGCCGGCAACATCATTGTCAGGCGGTGAAGCGCAGAGGATAAAACTGGCAAAGGAGCTCTCCAAGCAGAGTACAGGCAGAACACTGTATCTCCTTGATGAGCCCACTACAGGCCTGCATCCGTATGATATCAAGATGCTGCTGGGTGTACTGGACAGACTGGTCAGAAAGGGCAATACACTTGTTGTAATTGAACACAATCTGGATGTTATCAGGAGTGCCGACCGGGTCATAGACCTCGGTCCTGACGGAGGCGAAAGCGGCGGAATGATTGTTGCAGAGGGAACGCCCGAGGAAATTGAAGAATCTGCTGATTCATATACAGGTCATTATCTCAAAAAGGAGGGAATGAATGAATAATACCCGGATAATTGATTATCTCAACAATGAATTCACACCGGAGGAATTTGCTGACAATGATTATACTTTCAATGGACTGAATGTTCAAAATTCCGGTAAAATAACAAAGATAGGTGCAGCTGTTGATACAGGCATTGAAACCTTCTATGAGGCAAAGAGGCAGAATGTTGATTTCCTCATTACACATCACGGTCTCTTCAATAAAAACAAGAATAACTGCATCACTGATGCAATGTACAAGAAGATAAAGGTGCTTATTGACAATGACATTGCACTGTACTGCATGCATCTCCCCCTTGATGTCAATGATGAATATTCCAATAACAGGGTTATCATGGACCTGCTCTCCTGGGATATAACAGGTAAATTCGGGGATCATGAAGGTGTTGATGCCGGATTATTCACTGAATTCCCCGAATCAGTCAATATTGAGGATATAATAGAGAGGGTCAAATCACATATCAATGAGGACATAGCTGTCTGGGCATTCGGTGATTATCTCATAAAGAGGGCAGGTGTCATATCAGGCAATGGCATCAATATGCTCAATGATGCCCATAATGAGAATATTGATCTGTTGATAACAGGTGAACCGTCACACAAGATATACTGGGAGGCCTATGAGAAGAGAATCAAATGCATATTTGCAGGCCATTATGCAACAGAGGTGTTCGGTGTGCGGAAAATAGGAAAGTACCTTGCGGAAAATTTCAATCTGGAGTATACTTTTATAAATTTACCTACAGGAGTGTAGAATGAATATAATACAGATACCATGGATACTGTGGCTCTCATTTGCAATACTTCTGATGATAATTGAGATCATATCCCCGCTGTTCCTGTTCGGGCTCTTCTCAGCAGGGGCATTCATAACAGCAGTGTTCGCCTTCTTCTTTCCCGGTCTGATATATATTCAGATACTGATATTTGCAGTTGCCTCATTGATATTCATAATATTTGTCAGGCGAATCATTATGGATTATTTCACTGATGAGGAGCACAGAAAGATGAAGACAAATGCTGAATCACTCATAGGCAGCAGATTCAGATTGATAACTGATGCTGATGAAGAAGGCGGGTCTGTGAAAGTAGGGGATGTTGTCTGGCGTGTGCGCACTGAAGGTGAAAGTATTAAAGAGGGCAGTTATGTGACAGTGAAACGCATTGAGGGCAATAAGCTTATTGTGGAGAGTGAGGATGAATAGGATTACAATACCCCTTATTGCAGTCAGTATTCTAATATCCTGCACCCTTTTGATGCAGGCTGAGAAGGAGTATGAATATAAACTCTATGAGAATGACACATACATTGATTCATTTGATGCTGTCAGTCCGGGACTGTATGAATTCACATTCTACAGTGATGAAACAGTGGATGTGGTATTCTTTGACAATAGGGAGGACGCACTCCTCTTTGCTGATTCCGGTGAGGTGTATTCCGAGTCAGTTATGTATCCGCTTATGTTCAAATCAGTGGTTTATTTCAGTGAGGATATCTTCATATATGACCCTGCTGTGATTTACTTTGTTGTGGACAATACGGATAATCTCAGTGCAGGTTCTATTGCGACAAATATCAAATTATACGCATATTATCATAAGGAGGATTAAAGTGTCGGAAGTCATTCTGAAGCATGTTAAAAAGATATATCCCAATGGGTTAGAAGCATTAACTGATGTATCACTTGAAATAATTGACAAGGAGCTGCTTGTTCTTGTCGGTCCCTCGGGATGCGGCAAGTCAACAATACTGAGGATTATTGCAGGTCTTGAGGAAGTAACAGAGGGACAGGTTGTAATAGGCAGGAATATTGTCAATGATATACATCCCAAGGACAGGGATATTGCCATGGTGTTTCAGAATTACGCACTCTACCCCCATATGACAGTGAGGGATAATATAGGTTTCGGTCTCAAGACAAGGAAATACTCCAAGGAGGAAATCGCAAAACTTGTCAATGAGGCAACAGAGATACTGGGTATTGAAGAGTATCTTGACAAACGCCCCCGCGAGCTCTCCGGAGGACAGAGGCAGAGGGTTGCAATAGGCAGGGCAATAGTAAGGCACCCAAAGGTGTTTTTATTTGACGAACCATTGTCCAATCTGGATGCCAAGATGAGGGTTGCAATGCGCTCGGAAATTTCAAGACTTCACAAGACACTGCAGACAACAATGATATATGTGACACATGATCAGACAGAGGCAATGACAATGGGCGACAGGATTGTTGTTATTGACAAAGGCGAGATCATGCAGATAGCTGACCCGCAGACACTGTACTTCAAACCGGATAATGTATTTGTAGCAGGATTCATCGGTTCACCCCAGATGAATTTCTTCAATGCAACCATAGAGAATAATGCTCTCTCCACTGAATTCTTCAGTATAAAGGCAGAGCAGTCAATGCCCGGGGAGATGGTTATTGGTATAAGACCGGAGGATTTCAATCTGAAAGAGGGTGATATCTCAATAACGGGAAGGGTTGAACTGGCTGAATCACTAGGTGATATCATGTATGTATATACGAGTATAAGTGACAATAAAACAATAATAATAAAGGTGGACGGTAAAAACAAGTTTGAACTGC
Source organism: bacterium (assembly GCA_046484245.1). Taxonomy (GTDB): domain Bacteria; phylum Hydrothermota; class 32-111; order 32-111; family 32-111; genus JAXHVG01. The sequence continues at coordinate 7,260 of JAWOBN010000094.1, forward strand.
ACCAGGAAATAACCGTGTATTCAAAAGTAAAGGATATGCACTTCTTCAACAGGGAGGATGGCAAACGCATTACTCTGTGATAATTCTCATTATATCATTGCTCAATCTTGATACGAGAACAGCTTTCCACTGGCTGATTGCAGAACCCGTATTCCTCATTCCGATTCTCTCTCTCATTGCAGGTATCCCATTTAATGACAATCTCCTATTCCTCACAATGATGTATCTTATACTCTCTGTGAATACACTGCAGCTGGGCAGGCACACACCGCCTGAATACACAGCAGGCGCCTCTGCATCCTTTATATTATACGCATTCTTCAATGCAGATGTGGTGAATGCATTCCTCCTGGGACTCTTTGCATCGTATCTTGCTGATTATATATACACAGTAAGGCTTACAGTGAATCAATATATAATGAAGGCAGTGAAAAACCCCGGTTTTGCTGCATTTATGTCACTCTTTGTAGGTTTTATTGCTTATGCCGGTCTCTTCCGGCTTACTGCTCTTGCAGGCAGTCATCTCTCATTCCTCAGATCATCAAACAGTGCAATGATGCCCCTGCTCTTTATACCTGTTTTGAGTAAGATGTTCAATGCGAAAATCATACAGAATAAAAGAACAATGCTTGCCGGAGCACTTATAATGGTGTTGATATGGATTTTTATAATAAAGTAATTCTCTTTATCAAATCCCACTTCATTCAGACAGTAATGACAAGGAAGCATATGCAGGGCAATGGTTATGATCTCCTCACAGGCGGGCATATATCGGGATATATCAATTCAAACCCCTATCTGGCGCCGATTATCTACGGTTTTCTCCGCATCGGGTCTGACAGCAGGACCAAAAATCTCATAGCATCTGCAAGTGCAGTAATGGGAGATAATCTTATCTGGAACAATTTCAAGCCCATTGTATTGCTCCTGGCAGGTGTTCTGCTTCTTACTGCCGGCCCTCTCTATGTCATTATCCCCCTGATTATATATATAGCAGGTGTATCTGTTCTGAGATTTACGGGTTACAGTTACGGATCCTCTAAGGAGAGGCCTGATGAGTTATTTGAAGAGCAAGCATGGGTAAAGAGCATTGTTTTACTCAGAACAATCAAGTTTATTCTCATGGGCATTATCTATCTCTATGTCATTTTGCAATTGGCGTTATACTTGAATACAGCCCCCCTCTATGTTATAATTACAATCTTGATTGCAGGAATATATATTATATTGAAAAGAGATATTGATTTCCTGCTGTTAATTGTTATTATACTGACTGCAAATATGATAAAATGATTGAAAAAGAAATAGAGATAAAGAATAAATTGGGGCTCCATGCAAGACCTGCTGCACTGTTTGTAAAGACTGCTTCAACATTCAATTCAAAGATTGAGGTCTGCAGGGATGACACTGTAATAGACGGCAAGTCCATAATGGGGCTTATGATGCTTGCAGCTGAGAGCGGCAGCAAGCTCAAACTCATAATAGATGGTGATGATGAGGAAAGGGCAATGAAAAAACTTGTCAAATTGATAGAGGAAAATTTCAATGAAGAATAAGAACACAGTGATGAGAGGCAGGGCTGCATCCCCCGGATTCATTCAATCCGAAGTGTATGTTATCAAGAATACTGCAGAGTTTGTCAAGATATATTCTATTGATGACCCTGAAGAGGAGATACAGCGTTTTGAGAATGCAATTGAAGAGACGAAGAAAGACCTCGTTAAGACCAGGGATAAGGTTGAGGAAAAGATAGGCAATGAATACAAGGGTATATTTGAGGCGCAGATACTGGCTCTTGAGGACAGGGAAGTGCTTGAGAAGACGAGGAAGAGGATAAGGGAGAACAGGAAGAATGCTGATTATGTGTACAACAGGGTGGTCAATGAAATACTGGACACAATGGGGCAGATTGATGATGAATACCTCAAGGACAGGATATATGACATAAAGGATATTCTCAACAGGGTTCTCAGAAAACTCAAGAGGAAGTCCGACAATGGACCGGATATTGACAGTCCGGTGATACTTGCAGCAAATACATTCACACCATCAGATCTTATCAATATAGACAAGAATATGATAAACGGTATTATATCGGAGCGCGGTTCTGTCACATCTCATTTTGCAATAATGGCAAGAGCACTCAATATACCTGCAGTAGTCGGTGTTAATAATCTCATTGATAATATTGAACAGGAGGATACTGTCATTATTGACGGTTTCACCGGTATAATAATCATTGACCCTGATGAGACATCCAAGAAGATGTATCATAAGAAGAAAGAGGAATATGCCAGATATTCAGCTGAACTGAGGGAAATAATAAAATACGAGGCAATAACACTTGATCAGCGCAGCATAGAACTCTCTGCCAATATAGAACTGCTTGATGAGACAGAAGAGGTGAAACGGTATGGTGCAAAGGGTATAGGGCTCTTCAGGACAGAATTCCTCTACTTCAATTCAGACACAATGCCTACAATAGAGAATCATCTGGACACATATTCACGGGTTGCCGGGTCTGTTTATCCGGATTCACTGATTATCAGAACAGTGGATATCGGAGGGGACAAACCCGTATTTGTAAATAAGCGTGAAGACAATCCATTCCTCGGATTCAGGGGCATCAGGGCGTCACTGGAACATATCGCTCCATTCAAGGAGCAGATTGAGGCAATCCTGAGGTCCAATTCAAAGGGCAATGTGAAAATGATGCTCCCCATTGTATCAACAGTGGACGAGGTTGTCAGGGCAAAGGATATCATTGCAGAGGTGAAGGAGGATTTGATAGACCGCGGCATTGAATTCAATGGCAATATAGACCTCGGCATCATGGTTGAGGTGCCATCATGCGCACTGATGGCTGATGAATTCGCCCAACATGTTGATTTCTTCTCAATAGGCACCAATGACCTTACACAGTACACACTTGCAGTGGACAGGACCAATCCCATGGTCTCCAATATTTATGACAATCTTGACCCGGCAGTACTCAAATTAATAGATATGACAATAAAATCCGCACATGACAATCAGATATGGTGCGGTGTATGCGGTGAGATGGCTTCAATGCCCATAGCTGTACCTATTCTGATAGGCATGGAAATTGATGAATTATCCATGTCCCCTGTCTTTATTCCTGAAGTGAAGAAGATAATCAGGGAGATAACATTTGAAGAATCACGCGGGATTGCAGGTGAGGTGCTCTCAATGAAGTCAGGCAGGCATGTGAGGCAGTATATGAAGGAATTGATATTGAGCAAATTCCCCAATATGAAACAATATCTGGAGGATTGATACTATGAATATGAAGGAATTGATAGAGAAATTTCCGCAATTTATATCAGAAGGTTATGATTTGACAGAGAGTTATCTGCCGTTTCCCCTTGATGAGATTGACAGTATACTCTATGCGGGAATGGGCGGCAGTGCCATTGCAGGTGATATGCTGAGTGAAATACTGCATGATTATCTCCATATACCGATGACTGTTGTGCGTAATTACAATATTCCCGCATATGTATCGGACAAGACACTTGTTATCATATCATCATTCTCCGGCAATACGGAAGAGACCGTGTCAGCAGCTGAAGAGGCAGCAGATAAAGATGCGAAAATCATTATGATAACAACAGGCGGCAAACTGAAAGATTTCGGCAGCCGGACAGACATGATAGAGCTGGACTATTCTCTCCCGCCCAGAACAGCACTGGGCATAACCCTGTTTGCACTCCTCAAGAAACTGAAACCGCTGTACAGCAGTAATGAAGAGATATGCAGTGATATTGAAGAAACCCTCAAAGCATTTCAATCATACAGTATTGATTACAAACGCGCTGAGGAGATTGCCGGTGCCCTGTCAGGCAGGGTGCCTCTTATATATTCATCAGTGAATTATGCATCAGTGTCAAGGCGTTTTGCCAATCAGCTTGCTGAGAATGCAAAACATTTTGCCCATTTCAATGAATTGCCTGAAATGAATCATAATGAGATTGCAGGTATAAAGAATCCCCTTAACCCGGATGAGTATATTGTGCTGTTTTTCAAATACGGGAATGATAATGAGAGAATAAACAGGAGAATTGACATTACATCCTCACTCCTGGAAGAAGCGGGATTTGAATGCATGACACTTCAGTTCACAGGCAATGGACTTACAAGCAGGATGGATTCCATTATACTCACTGATATGGTCTCCTGTCTGCTCGCTGAGATGAATAATGAGGATTCCATTGCTATTGCACGAATAGACAAATTGAAGGAGAGGATGAAGTAATGAGGGTTGTTATTCCTGCAGCAGGTCTGGGTACAAGGCTGAGGCCCCATACTTTCACAATGCCCAAGCCCCTCATTCATGTGGGGTCAGGGAGAATGATAGATTATGTAATGGAATCATTTGGCGAACTTGAAGTATCAGAAGTCACGGTAATAACGGGATATATGGAAGAACAGCTGATAGATTACCTTAAGAACCGGTATCAGTACAGATTCAATTTTATCTCACAGGAGGAGAGGCTCGGTCTGGGGCATGCTGTTTACCGGTCACTTGATGAGGCAAGTGATGAGGATATCCTCATTGTTCTCTCCGATTCAATTATCAAGACAGATATGCATGCATTCACCCGGTCCATGAGTTCTGTTTCTGTAATGGAAGTGGATGAACCGGAGCGTTTCGGTATTGTCAGTACAGAGGGTGACATGATAACCGATATGACTGAGAAACCCGAGGGACTTGAAAGCGGTTATGCAATAACAGGTCTCTACTATTTCAGTGACGGGATGTCTCTGAGGACCTATCTGAAACATATTATAGACAATGGCATTATGACAAAAGGTGAGTATCAGCTGACAGATGCAATGAAAATGATGATTGACAGCAATATACCCATGAGAGCTGTTGAAGCTGATAAATGGATTGACTGCGGGACGCATGATATGCTCATTGAAGCCAACAGGGAGCTGCTTGCAATGGAGAACAGGACATATTTCCGTGAAGGGGACACAGGCAGAGGCAGTATTGGTGATAATGTGTCTGTATTCGGCAATGCCAGTATTACAGGCAGTAGTGTGGAGGATTCAATTATTATGGAGAATGCAGTTATCAGGAACTGCGACATAAAGAACAGTGTTATAGGCAGAAACTGCACTGTGGAGAATTTCAGCGGCAAATTGATTGCATCTGATTTTACCAGTGTAACAAAGGAGGACTAATGAAGAGTTATCTGACATCAGAATCAGTGTCCGAGGGACATCCGGATAAGATATGTGATCTCATATCCGACTCAATACTTGATGAGATTCTGGCAAATGATACAAATGGAAGGGTTGCTGTTGAAGCTCTCTCCACAACAGGCATGATTGTTGTCTCAGGCGAGATATCAACTGACTGTTATGTGGACATACCATTAGTGACAAAAACAGTACTCAAGGAAATAGGTTATGACAGGCCGGAATACGGTATGGACTACAGGACATGCGCTGTTCTCAGTGCTATTCAGGAGCAGTCACCGGATATTGCCCAGGGTGTTGATACAGGCGGTGCCGGTGATCAGGGCATGATGTTCGGTTATGCAACTGACGAGACACCTGAGTATATGCCGATGACAATATCATATGCGCATAAAATAATCAGAAAGGTCAATGAGCTGCGGAAATTCGGCACACTGGATTATCTGAGACCTGACGGCAAATCGCAGGTTACTGTTGAATATGAAGACGGCAGACCGGCGAGGATTGATGCCATTGTGCTGAGTGTTCAGCATGACCCTGACATAGAGATACCGCAGATAAAGAATGACCTCAGGGAAAAGGTCATAAAATCCGTTATTGACGAAAGATATCTGGATGATGATACAAAACTCTATGTCAATCCCACAGGCAAGTTCGTTATAGGCGGACCCCATGCTGATACAGGCCTGACAGGCCGCAAGATCATTGTGGATACATACGGCGGTATGGCAAAGCACGGCGGCGGGTGCTTCTCAGGCAAGGACCCGACAAAGGTTGACAGATCAGCAGCATACATGTCCAGGTATATTGCCAAGAATCTCGTGGCGGCAGGTATTGCTTCAAAACTGGAGATTCAGCTTGCCTATGCCATTGGTGTCATTGAACCTGTATCAATTGCAGTGGATACATTCTCAACAGGCAATTATCCCGAGGATAAGATCATTGAAGCAATCAAGCATATATTTGACCTCTCGCCACTGGGCATAATAGACCAGCTGAAGCTGAGGAGGCCTGTTTATCAGAAAACAGCTGCATACGGGCATTTCGGCAGGGAAGAGGAAGGATTCTCATGGGAATTGACAGATAAGAAAGATGAAATAAAGAAATATCTCACATAGGAGTGATAATGAAGCATGAAATAAAGGATATCAAGCTTGCAGGGGCAGGCAAGAAGAGAATAGAATGGGCAGAACAGGATATGCCTGTCTTGAGGGATATCAGGTCTGAATTCAAGAAGAAGAAATCACTCAAGGGTCTGAAGATCAGTGCATGCCTCCATGTGACATCAGAGACAGCCAATCTGATGCGCACATTGAAGGACGGCGGTGCTGAGGTCGCTCTGTGTGCATCCAATCCCCTCTCCACACAGGATGATGTGGCAGCTTCACTTGTAAAGGATTACAAGATACCTGTCTTTGCAGTCAAGGGCATCAATAATAAGGGCTATTACAGGCATATTGAGAGCTCACTCAAAATAAAACCCCATATTACAATGGATGACGGTGCAGACCTTGTTTCAACACTGCACAAGAAATTCCCCAAATTGATAGATAATGTCATAGGCGGAACCGAAGAGACAACAACAGGTGTTATCAGATTGAGGAGCATGGCTGAACACAAAGTGCTGAAGTATCCTGTTATTGCTGTCAATGATTCATACACAAAGTATCTGTTTGACAACAGATACGGAACAGGACAGTCAACAATTGACGGAATACTCAGGGCAACAAACCGGCTTATTGCAGGCTCTGTCTTCACAGTGGCAGGCTACGGCTGGTGCGGCAGGGGTGTTGCAATGCGCGCCAGGGGCATGGGCGCCAATGTGATTGTAACGGAAGTTGATCCTGTCAAGGCGCTTGAAGCGCACATGGACGGTTTCAGGGTAATGAAAATGACAAAGGCTGCAGGCATTTCCGATTTTATTATTACTGTAACAGGTGACATCAATGTGCTGGACAAAAAGCATTTCACAAAGATGAAAGACGGATGCATTATTGCCAATACAGGCCACTTTGATGTGGAGATAAACACAAAAGCATTGAGGAAATTAACAAAGAAGAGAACAGAGATCAGGGATAATCTCATTGAATACAAGAATGCAAAGGGCAGCAGTATATATCTCCTTGCAGAGGGAAGACTGGTCAATCTTTCAGCAGCAGAGGGACATCCTGCATCTGTCATGGATATGTCCTTTGCCAATCAGTCACTGGCTTCACTCTATCTGCATCAGAACAGAGGCAAACTGGATAATGCTGTTTACAAACTACCCGATAAACTGGACAGGGATATTGCAAAGAGAAAACTCAAATCACTCGGTGTGCAGTATGACAGATTAACCAGAGAACAGAGAGAGTATCTGAGTTCATGGCAGATAGGCACATAGACATATCGGTTATTATACCCTTCTATGATGAGAAGGGCAATGTTGAAGAGATAATAACCCGGACAAATGAGATATTGTCCGGGCTCTCTTTTGAGATAATTGCTGTCAATGACGGTTCAAGGGATAATACACTGGAATGCATAAAGAGAGAGGCAGAGAAATTCCCTGCAGTGAGAATAATAGATTTCACCCGTAATTTCGGGCAATCAGCAGCATTCCAGGCAGGTTTTGACAATGCGCGAGGCAGATACATAGTGACAATTGACGGAGACAATCAGAATGACCCTGCTGATATCCCCCTTATGATTGACAGACTTGAGAAAAACAATGCGGATATGGTTGTCGGATGGCGCAAGAAGAGAAAGGATGCCCTATTCACAAAGAAGATACCCTCGGGCATTGCCAACAGGATCATATCATCATTCCTCAATCTCAATATCCATGATACAGGATGCAGTCTGAAGGTCTTCAAGTCCTCAATACTGCCGGAGATCAGGCTGTACGGCGAGATGCACAGATTCATACCCTATCTTGCACATGCAAGGGGGGCAACTGTCATAGAGATGCCTGTATCCCACAGGGAAAGACGGTCAAGTTATTCAAAATACGGTCTCTCCAGGACTTTAAAGGTATTCCTTGATATGATGACAGTGAAATTCCTCAATGAATTCTCCAGCAGCCCTATATACGCAATAGGCGGGCTCTCCGTCTATACAGGCCTGTTGTCAATAATATCATTTATTGCACTGCTTATTATGAAGATATTCTACGGCATTGACATGACAGGCAATCCGCTTCTTATCATATCTGTTTTTCTCGGTATTGTTGCCCTGCAGATCTTCATGCTGGGACTGATGAGCGAGATACAGGTAAGGTCGTATTTTGAAGCAAGCGGCAGGGAAATATACAAAATAAGGGCAATTATTGAAAATAGTGGTGAAGATGAGTAGTATTCTGTGTATTGCAGCTACAGCATTCTTCAATGACAGGGGATGTCATGTGAGGATAATGAATATTGCAGGCAGGCTGAGGAATAAGAATATTCTCTGCTATGCGGGCGGAAGGGAGATGGAGGGTATTGCCTCTGTGAGAATACCTCCTCTTTTCGGCAGTATTGATATTATCGGCTTCAGCTGGAAGAAACTGATACTTGACCTGATGCTTTTATTAAAAGGTGTAAGGTCAGTGAGGAAAGAGAATTATGATAAAATGCTGGCATTTACCCATGAGGCGGGCCTTATTGCAATGATTCTGTCTGCAGTCACCAAGAGGGAGTATATACTGGACTATCAGGGTTCAATGTCACAGGAGATGAAACTTGCAGGTGTTCTGCCCGGGAGACCCCCGTTTATATATGCAGTGCGCTTTATTGAGAATATGATTGAATCCAAGGCAAAGCTGATTATTTACAATACGCATTTTGCATACAATAATTCAGTGAAAGACAAGAAGATGCTGATTGATGACAGCCGGTTCAATCCCCCTGTAGGCAGGAGCATCAGATCATTCAGGGAGGGCAATGAGACAATTGTCCTCTGGATGGGTGTATTCAGTGACGTGCAGGGTATGGATGCTCTTGCAGAGATCATTGAACAGACGCGGGGGTCTGATGTCAAATTTGTTGTTGTGGGTTTTCCTCTTACTGATAATATAAGGGAGCAGTTAGACAGGGGAAATGTCATACTGACAGGGAGAATCCCGTGGCAGTATGTTCCGGGTATTGTTGAGGATGCCGATATCTGCATATCTACAAAGAACAGGTCATCGGAGGGTTCCGGTAAACTGCATCTCTTCAAACAGTACTGCAGCAGTGTTATTGCCCTGAGAAGCAGGGCATCAGAGGAGATCCTCAGCCCCGGTGAGATTGCTGACAGTACTGATGAAATAGCATCAAGAATTAAAAATTGGAGTAAGTGAAAATGAATATGATAATTCTGCTAATTATGATACTATGTCTGCCTGCAGTTATTCTGAAATTGTACATACCTGCAGTTATACTGCTCAGTGCAGCAATAATAATTCAATTGTTCGCAGGCAGAAGAGAGATAAAGAAGAAAATAGTCAAATACGACAGTGGCAAGGATTATGTCCTCTCATACAGGGCGCTTGCAGACAGGAATCTCATGCATCTGATAAAATCAGGCATTATATCCGGTAAATTCATTGTATCCATTGAGATGATGATAAATATAAGGGACAATGAGGAGGATACAACAGAGAGCAAGACAGCCAGAGAGTCACTGGATTTCCTCAAGAGGAATGATATGATAAAGCCCGAGGATATCAAGCCCAATATCACATCCCTCTTCAAATATGCATTTGATAATTCATGCATTATGGTAATAAGCGGGGAGAAGGGGGCAACAGGCATTTCGGGAATATTCAATGTGAAGTTCATCAATCTGGATAATATACGCATATCAAAGAGTGAGAAGTATTCTGCCGGAAGCAGTGTGGATTTCATAGTCACTGATGCTGACGGTGATGTATTTGAGGGTTTTGTAGTCAACAGGGATGTCAAGACATTCACAAAATCCGATAAACTGATAACAGGCAGGCTATATTCGGGTATTGTGAAGAATGTGCTGAATATCAAGGGCAAATTGAAATTAATAATAGGGGTCAAAGATAATGAGCATTGACATGATTCTGCCTTCAGCAGGCAGTTCAACGCGCTTTGAATCGGACATCAAGAAGCAGTTTTACATGCTTGGCTCCCAGCCGGTTATTGTCCGCACTGTCAAACAGTGCCTGCAGAGCAGTTCTATAGACAGGGTAATTGTTGTTGCTGCAGAAGATGATATTGAGAAGACCCGGAAGCTCTTTGAGGATTACAGTAATGTAGAATGCACAACAGGCGGCACTACCAGGTCACAGTCAGTTATCAATGGCCTGGAGGCATCTGACGCTGATATGGTCTTTATACATGACGGGGCGCGGCCTTTCATAGACAGTTCCTTTATTGAGGAGATAATGAATGCCTACAGGGACGGCTCCATTGTTATGCCCTATGTAAGGCCTGTGGAGACAGTGAGGTATATGACTGATTCATCAGTCAGTTATCTTGACAGGGACAGGGTGATGCTGATTCAGACACCCCAGTATGCATCAAGAACATTGCTGCTCAATGCAATGAGAGATGCAGTTGACAATGGCATTGATTTTACTGATGAGTCGGGTTTCATGGCTAATGCAGGCAGGGAGATAATCCCTGTAAAGGGCCGTGATTACAATATAAAGATAACAAAGAGGAGTGATATGCTCCTTGCAGAAAGCATATTGAAGGAGTTGATGTGAGAACAGGCATAGGATTTGATGCACACAGATTCGCTGAAAGCAGGAAACTTATGCTCGGAGGCGTGCATATAGAGTATCCATTGGGTCTGGAGGGGCATTCTGACGCGGATGTGCTTATACATGCTGTCATGGATGCTGTTCTGGGAGCAATGGGCAAGGGTGATATAGGCGCAATATTCCCTGACAGCAGTGATGAGTACAGGGACATCAGTTCAATGGAATTGCTCAGGAGAGTCGGGGATATGACCAAGAATCGGATCATCAATATTGATTCTGTTGTAATCTGCCAGGAACCGAAAATTGCCCCGTACAGGAATAGTATGGAAATAAATATTGCAGATGCCCTCTCAATGGATCCGGATAATGTCTCTGTCAAAGCCTCAACAACCGAATATATGGGGTTTACAGGCAGAAAAGAGGGCATAGCCTGCATAGCAACAGTGCTTCTGGGGGAATAATGAAGAAAACTGCCGCTGTTCTCTTCTTCATTATTCTGGCATTGGGTCTGTCTGCAGGAGTTAAGGCAGGCATAATCAGCACACTGGACAGTACCGGTCTCCCCCGATGGCTCATTGTTATTATCATTTCAGCACTTCCCGTATTTGAGCTGAGGGGCGGTATCCCCATTGCAGTAAATGTGTATGACATGAGCATATACACAGCATTCATGCTGGCATTTATCGGCAATATTATTCCGGTTTTACCCATACTCCTCTTCCTCAGGGCAATGTACAGATTCTTTGAAAGATGGAAATACACAAAAAAATTCTTTGACAGTATCTTTGAGAGGACAAGATCCCGGTCACAGCAGATTGAGAAATACAAGATGATAGGCCTCATATCATTTGTTGCCATTCCGCTGCCTATAACAGGTGCATGGACAGGTTCCATAGCAGCAGTGCTGTTCAATATCAGATTGAGGGATGCTGTTGTTTCAATCATAATCGGTGTGATTATTGCCGGAATAATTGTCACCACTCTATCTGTCATGGGTATATGGGGCGCAGTTATTGCAGGGACAGTTCTCCTTGTCATTGCAATCTCATCACTGATGAAGTCAAGATTACAGGAGGACAGATGAGAGAGAAGGGGCTGCTGGCAGGTGTTTTCAAGAAGAATGCAGGTGAACGGTATATTGAGAGGAGAATGGATGAACTGGGCAAACTTGCCGGTACAGCAGGTATTGATGTATTTGAGAGTATTGTGCAGAGACGTGATGAGATAGACCCTGCTTATTACATGGGGAAAGGCAAGGTTGAGGAAATAGAGCACCTTGCAGCAGAATACGGGATTGATGTGATTATTGTGAGTGTCCCGCTTGACCCTGTGCAGCTGCGCAATCTGGAAGCGGAGACCCGGAGGCGTATTATTGACAGGAATGAGCTTATTCTCATTATATTTGCCAAGAATGCACGGACCAATGTCTCCAAGGTTGAAGCTGAGCTTGCCCAGTACAGATATCTGCTGCCCAGACTGACAGGCAGGGGCATAGAGATGTCCAGAACAGGGGGCGGTATAGGCACAAGGGGACCGGGTGAGAAAAAACTGGAGACAGACAGGCGTAAGATAAGGCATCAGATTGACATACTGAAGAAGAAGCTCACTAAATACAAATCAGACCACAGGCAGCAGAGGAAGTCCAGAAGCAGTGTCTTCAATGTATCCCTTGTCGGATATACAAATGCGGGCAAGACAACACTGATGAATGCTCTTACTGGCAATGACTTCAATGTTGCAGACCAGCTCTTCACGACACTTGATACAACAACAAGGAAACTGAGAAAGGATATTGTCATTACCGATACAGTGGGGCTCCTGGGTGAACTGCCCCATGAACTCATATCATCATTCCAATTGACACTCTCCGAGGCAGCAAATGCTGACCTTCAGCTCATAGTTGCCGATATATCATCACCCTACTGTGAGGAGCAGATTGAGGAGGTGACAGAGACACTGTCCCAGCTGGAGGATGAAGATAACAAACCGGAGAGAATATTTGTATTCAACAAGACAGATATGCTTATCTCCGATTCACAGATGGAGTATTATTCAAAGAGGTTTGACCGGAGTGTCTTTGTCTCTGCAAAGGATAACAGGAATATTGACACATTGTTCAATATGATACTTGACAGATTCTTTTCAAGATTTAATAATATAAAGATAACAGTGAAGAATGAGCATTACAGAATAATCAATTTCATATTGAATAATGCTTATATCAAGAATCAGGAAGTAAGAGAGAACAGTATCTATTTTGACTGTTATCTGAACAGCAGAGACCATTCAAAATTATTGAAAATGAACAAGGAGGCGGAGTGAAACTCTTTATCATCGGACTGGGCAAAGTGGGCAAGACCCTTCTCAGGGCTTATCTCACTGTTGAGAATACCACCATATATGTCTATGACAGGGACAGAACAAAGGTGCTCAATGCTGCCGACAATAAGAGGGTCTTGCCCGTATATGAGATAGAGAAATGCGCTGAGGCGGACACTGTATTCATAACTGTCATTGACAAGAAAATTCTGTCTGCAATGGACAGCATATCCGAATCCGTAACAGGCAATATTGTTATCATGTCAGGCACAATAGGCATTGAGGATGCAGTTGCCCATATCAAGAACAAAAATAATCTCATTATAATGCATCCTATTCAGACATTCATTGACAGTGAAGGCGGCAGGGAGCTGTTCAGGAATATCTACTTCTCTGTTGAATATACACAATCCGGGAAATTCTGTGACGAGTTCTGTGATGAATTTGACTGCCATTATATTATTGCAAGTGAGGAATTCAACAGAATACTGTATCATGCTGCCTGTCTGTTTGCCAGTAATTTCATTGTCATTATGGCAAAGACAGCTGATGAACTGCTCAGCAATGCTCATCTTACTGATGGTGATGACAGCCATGTACTGATCCCCATCATGGAGAAGACATTGGAGAATATAAAGAAAAAGGGTATAAAGAAATCGCTCACCGGGCCTGTGATGAGAGGTGACTGGAAGGTGATAGAAAAACATATCTCGCAGATTGCTGACAGTGACACAGAGCAATTATACAGGATGCTGATAAAGAAGAATATTGAAATTGCCGCAGACCGGGATATAAGCGGTATTGATGAGATGGAGCGTATTATTGATGAATAACAGAAGGGCTGTACTCAGTATAGGCAATACAAATGCATATCTCGGACTTTTCTCGGACAGGGGCAATGAATTCTACAGTGCTGAAAAAAAATATTTTGAATATGCTTCAAATCATTCATTCAACAATCTCTATGCTGTATCTGTCTCGCAGAGGCATTCAAGGGAGATTCTCCCTGAAGCTGAACAGTACTTTGCTGAAATTGAAGTACTCACAAAGGATGAGAGCAGATTATCAACCAAGTACTCTGTTGAAGATATGGGCATAGACAGATTCATGAATATATACTATATTCAGAGGAATGAGATTTATCCCTCACTTATCATAGATGCAGGCACTGCAGACACATTTGATTTCATAGATTCAGACGGTATGCATTTGGGCGGCATGATTATACCCGGGACATCTGCAATGAACAGTGCCCTCTCGTACAAGACAGAGATACCGCCGGTTGATATTACAGCTGACATTGATGTGATGGGGACAGATACACGCAGTGCTGTCTCATCGGGGATTTACTCACTGTGGATCAACGGGTTATTATACTTTATTGAACTGGCGGGGAAGACACTCGGCAGTCCCGAAATAATTGTAACAGGAGGCAATGGTGCCTCAATAAAGGAAATGATTCAGGAGACACAGTTCATCCCACATCTCACACTAAAGGGTATAAACAGGTATGCGGAAGATATTTACTGCAGTGAGTGAAAGTGAATTGATTGAACCTGCCCGGTTTATTCTCAGTAATGTCAAGGCAGAGATATTCCTTCTGCGCGGCACACTGGGCTCAGGCAAGACAGCTTTTGTCAGGCAATTTGCCTCACTGTTTGATATTACGGGTGTTACAAGTCCGTCATTTACAATAATCAACAATTATTCCGGCAGTAATATAACTATAGTCCATATAGATCTCTACAGGATATCGGAGAATGAACGGGCGGAGTCACTGCACTTTGAGGAGCTTGTTGAAACTGCTGACTATACATTCATAGAATGGCCCGGTTCCAGAGGGGATGAATTGAAGAACATATACAGTGTCGGTGAATTGGAATTTGAATATCTGGAAAACGGCAGAAGGATCACGGTGATATATTGATAATGGTAATATCCTCAATAACAGGCCAATGCTCTGTTCTCATTGAAAGAGACGGTGAGCAGTATTTTGAGAAAGCGGAGAATATAGATATTCTCAAATGGCTCCCTGTTACAACCGGGAAGATGATTAAGAATAATAATATTGAAATCAATGATGTGGAAACTATTATACTGTCATCAGGTCCGGGCTACTATACAGGCACACGGCTCGGGATAACCTTTGCCAAGGGTATTGCATGCGGGTCCAATGCACCGCCTATTGTCTATCTTGATTCACTTGAGGTTCTTGCTGATTCTGTGGAAGAGGAGGGGCTGATTGTACCACTGCTCAGAGCAAGAAAGAATGAGTTTCACTACTCTGTTTTCTCAAGAAAGGAAGGGGAATTGAAGCGCCTTTCCGGCAACAGTATCATTAAAAAAGACGGACTCAAACACATAAGGGCTTATGTGCTCGGAGAGGGACTGAACTACTGCAGGGAATTTTTGGAGAATGCCTCTGTTATTGAAAAACTCTACTGTGATGCATATGATCTCCGTAATTACTATATGAGGAATATGGCATGAGAGAGAGTACTGTTATTATTATCCCGGCATACAATGAGGGCCGTCATATGGTGCAGCTCCTGAGAAGCATAAGAGCGCATTCGGGCCTGCCTGTCTGTGTTGTTGATGACGGTTCTGCTGATAATACGGGGCTCATAGCAGGCCAATATGCAGATACAGTGATAAGACACAGTGTCAATATGGGCAAAGGCCGTTCACTGATGGACGGCTTGAGAAAGATGAGCAGCAGATACAGGTATGCTGTGCTTATGGATGCTGACGGGCAGCACAGACCGGAGGATATTGAGCATTTCACTGACAAGAGCAATTATTCCCATGATATCATTATCGGCAATAGGGACATGGCTCTGCACAATATGCCCATTGAAAGATACCTGACAAATAAAGTAACAACACTGGTGACATCACTGCTTGCAGGGAGAAAAACATTTGATTCCCAGTCCGGCTTCAGAATGGTCAATATAGAGAAAATACTGCAAGTCCCCATCAAGACATTCCGCTTCCAGATGGAATCGGAGATGCTTATCAATGCAGGCAGGATGGGGTATTCCATATCCTCAGTGACAGTGAGGACAATATACGGGGATGAGATTTCCAAGATCAATCCTGTAATAGATACATTGAGATTCATAAAAATGGCATTGGAGACATTATGGCGATGAATATTCTTCTTTCAAATGATGACGGTATCCGGGCTGAGGGCCTGAGGGTATTAAAGGGTATTGTGGAGAGAATGGGGCATACTGTATTCACTGTTGCCCCCAACCGCAATCAGAGTGCAACGAGTCATTCACTGACATTGACAAGCCCCTTGAGGATTGAACAGGTCGGAAAGAATGAATGGGCAACAACAGGTACACCGACTGACTGTGTGCTTATTGCCACTCATGGTCTCATAGACAAGCAGATGGACCTTGTTATATCCGGCATCAATCACGGCCCCAATATGGGTGAGGATGTTCTTTACTCAGGCACTGTGGCTGCTGCAATGGAGGGCCTTATGATGGGCATTCCCTCCATATCAATATCCATGGCATCGTACTTTGAAACGGATTTTTCCGCTGCAGAGAGTATAATTCACAAATTGATGGATTATATATTGGAGATAGAGAGGAAGAAAATACTGCTCAATGTCAATTTCCCGGCATTGCCTTACAGTGAGATAAGGGGGTTTGAGATAACGGAACTGGGAAGCAGGATATACTCGGACAGCCTTATTGAGAAGACAGACCCCAGAGGCAAGAAGTATTACTGGATAGGCGGCAGTGAACCGAAATATCAGAGAAAAGAGGGAACTGATTTTGAAGCAGTGAGGAATAACAAGGTATCAGTAACACCAATAAAGACAGACATAACAGACAGGGATATACTCAAGACCCTGAAGGAGATAGAATTATAATGTATTATGCAAGACAGAGAGAGGAAATGGTTGAAAATCAATTGAAGCGCCGCGGTATAACGGATAAGAGGGTGCTCAGGGCATTTGAGGAAGTAAAGCGCGAACTCTTTGTGCCTGCCAATCTCAAGTCAATGGCATACAGGGATCAGCCCCTGCCAATAGGATACTCCCAGACAATATCCCAGCCCTATATTGTTGCAAAAATGACACAGATGCTGGAGGTGGAAGAGGACTCCAAGATACTGGAGATAGGCACAGGCTCGGGATATCAGGCAGCAATACTCTCCAATCTCGGTTCCAGGGTATATACAATGGAAAGAATCGGTGAATTGAGGAAGAAAGCAAAGGAGAATCTCAATAAACACAATATAAAGAATGTTCAGGTTGTGCAGGGTGACGGGACAATAGGCCTTTCGCAGTATGAACCCTTTGACAGGATCATAGTTACTGCTGCAAGTCCGGCTGTACCGGATATACTTATTGACCAATTGGCAAATAATGGTATAATGGTCATACCTGTAGGCAATATTAATTCGCAGTATCTCCTGAAATTGGTGAAGAAGGATGATGAAATCATTAAACAGGAGTATGATGCCTGCAGATTCGTCCCTCTTGTGGGACGGTTTGGTTTTAAAGAATAGTCGGGGCGTAGCGCAGTTTGGTAGCGCACCTGGTTCGGGACTAGGGGGTCGCTGGTTCAAATCCAGTCGCCCCGATTTTTATCTGAGTGAGGAGAAATGAAGAGAATACTGCCTGTAATTGCCATACTCATATACCTGTCAATCTTCCCCGATATAGGGGTTAAACGTCTTTCTAATGCATATTATTACCATCAGAAGCATAATGAGCCGTATGATTATATAGGTGTAATCCTCAAAATAGATATTAGAGCCAACAATCAATATATTGAAAACATTACAAAAGAGTTAGAATCGCTGGCACGCAGCGAAAGTGCTGATCTGCATCATGATGAGGGCTTGTTCCATGCAGTGTATCATTTCCATACAGGTGCAGGTAATTCCCAGTCAATGCTCAGTAATATCATGGCTGTTCTGACAGGCAGGCAGTTCAAAGCAGGGCAATTCAACAGAATTCAGACAGACAGTGAAGTGCCCGGAGAACTCCATATTGCTGTCAAATCATCACTGGATGCAGGAGATTTCCTGCCCATAGTGGAATCCGTAAGGGGGAGTAATCCTGAGATTGATTATCATGCTGTTACAGGTGTATTCAATGGACCGGAGGACATATATCACTATGATATCACACAGAAGGACAGATATGCATTGCCGGAGATCATTATGCTGGACAGTTACAGTGAATTATCCGTTATGTGGATGCCGGGAAGATTTGTATTAATAGCGCCTGACACTGTCACTGAACCGGACAGAGATGCATTTGAGTCATTGAAGCGGAATGCAGCTGACAGGATGGATATATCCGCAAATGACCTGGAATATCTCTTCATGCATTATCCCTATATTGCACTGAGCAACAATATACCGGGTGTCAATGGCATTGTAAAGCGTATAAGGCAGATGAAACAGCCGGTTTTCGCACAATTCGTATCCGGCCTGAAACCGTCATTCAGAATAAAATCCTTTCTTGACAATGAGAATGAGCCCCATATAGAGACAGTTCGGCTGGATAATGGCATGACACTGCTATATATGCCTTCAACAGGACCCAGGACAGAGATATCAGTGATGATAGAGAATATAAGGGCAAATGAACAGTACTATTCCAAGGAATATGCAGGTGCTCTTTTAATGGAGCAGCTGGGAGATTATATTGAGGGATGGAAATACTGGGATGTGCCTACTCTGAGTGATTACAGGATATTCTCAACAAAAACGGGGAATAATGATGCAGGCGAAGTGCTGCAGTCATTCCTGGATAAATGTGATTCATTCACTCCCGGGCAATTCTTACAGCCTGATATCAGTCAGATAATGTCTGAGCAGAGCAAATTGAGGGAATTGCTGCCATTCTTTGAGAGGGATGATTCAATGGATGCCCTATATCTCACAGACGGGGAGAGAAATATTCTCAAAAATAAGATACTCAGTCCCGAAAATTTCACTATTGCTGTCAAGACCGGTATCAGTATTGACACTGTAGCCGGATTACTGGAGAAAGCCCCGGAGTCAGGGGACATAAACAGACTTGAAACTGCAGTTTACCCTCCTTCACAGATAAAGAGTAATATTGATTTTACAAGTAACAGCAGAATTGAATCAATGCCTGCAATACTCAGGGGATTCTTCATCTATCCATCCAAGGTTCTGATACTGAGAAATATATCCGTGATATCATCCGATATGCTCCTTACAGGCAGCCAGTACAGCAGGTATGTGTATTCCGGTATTGCT
This sequence comes from bacterium, assembly GCA_046484245.1. Taxonomy (GTDB): domain Bacteria; phylum Hydrothermota; class 32-111; order 32-111; family 32-111; genus JAXHVG01. Next base: position 26,746 of record JAWOBN010000094.1, read on the forward strand.
GATAATTATGCACTCACTGTTCTGATGGTGCTGTCTCATTACACAGATACCCCGTTTACCCGTTTCTTTGATACCTATATGGCACAATAGAAGTCAGTATATTAGCTTATAGTTTCCCATTGAACCTGCCTCATCCCACATCAGCCTCTCTCAACCACATATCTAATCCGGAGTATTGCAATTCCCGTAATCTTCCTGCCAAATCCCAAGTACAGTAGTTGAAAACGTTGACATTTCAAATTCTTCTCCAAGAGAGCCGGTAAAAAGAGATACAGAATAAAAGATAGATGGCTTCTCAATGGACGAAGTGTGAAATATTAGAGAGCGAACCGTAAAACAGCTGCAGACACATCTAAACCCTGTTATTTACGCAATTACATAACATTTTGTCCAATTCCCAGGGACGGAGGTTGCAATTTGCACAAATTGACAAAAATATAATTTTGTAAGTGGATAATTAGCATCATTTAAATAGATCATGTGTGTAAGTTGATAAATAGCAGGCCAGAAATTGCTTAAATTGCAAGGACCGTCCCTGGGATTTGGAGGGTAGTTTTGACAAAATAAGGGGAAAAGGACAGATGGTGAAATTAGATTTATCAATAATATTTTGGTGCATTTAGCACAAATAATGTCAATGTTTTCAAGTACTGTACTTGGGATTTGGATTCAGTTCTGGGGATTATTTGCATTGTAAAATGCTTGAATTAGCTCACTTTATTATATATAAGTCAGGACTGCATTGTAGGGAAGTCAGGAAGAACCTTACTGTTAAATTCTATTTTATCAATAAGCACTATGAAGTGAAATGGGTGTTTATCTGTTTGATAATTGACTGTATCTCACTGCCTACTGATTCAACGACCTTATTATAGTACTGCTCCGCCTTACCGGGACTGAAATCAGGTTCACTGATTTTCTCATCATAATCAATAATAGGTCCCGGAACAGGAACAGAGTCAATAGAACTGTCCCTCCTGTAATGCAGGGAACGGGTGTAATTATCCGGACTCACAGATTCGGGAGCAATATGAATCATCATGGCTGTTTCATCCACACCCGAATGACCGCCCGGCCTTGAATATATCTCCTCAGTTATCGGGGAGGCAAATTGCCACCAGTGCACAATAATAACAAACATGCCTGTCTCTCTGTAAATAGCGTGTTTTACCCTGTTCAGAACACTGTTATTGCCGCCATGTCCATTGAGAATAATAAAAAACCTGTAATTATCCTTTACCAAAGAAAGCGCGATATTGAAAACAGTGCTGTATAATGCTTCCTCTGTAATATCTATTGAACCGGGATAGGGCAGCAGTGTGGATGTCACACCGTAATATACAGTAGGCAGTATGAGGGCATTGACGAAAGGAGCAATGTCATTTGCCATACTGCGCGGAATCTCACTGTCTGTACCCACAGGCCCGGCTCCATGTGCCTCCATAGTCCCTACAGGCAGGATAATACTGTCAATCTTATCCCTTGATTCCTTTACCTCTTTCCAGTTCATATGTGATATCCTTCTCTCCATTTTACCCCCTATTCCAGATAGGAATGTTTGTTGTTCCACAGATCCTGATGCTGCTCATACCATCTGTATGTCTCCTCCAGACCTTCTCTCAATGTGTATTGCGGTTCATATCCGAGCAATTTGCCTGCCAGTGATATGTCAGCCAGCAGGTGCTCAACCTCTGATGAAGATGGTCTGACACGGTCAGGGTCATGTTTTACAGTCAGCTGACTTCCTTTGATAAGCCCCACTGCCTTAATAATGTCATCTACTGAATGCATTGCACCTGAGCCTATGTTGATTGTCCTGCCTATTGCATCACTGTTTAATATGGTCTTTGCAATACCGTCTGCTGTATCATTGATATAATTAAAGTCCCTTTTCACATCAGTTCTCCCCAGTTCAATAGTATTGCCTCTCAGTGCCTGGAGTATGACTGTCGGTATTATTGCTCTGAGTGACTGCCCGGGACCGTATGTATTGAATGGCCTCAGTACAGTAACAGGTGTGTCAAAGGAGTAATAATAGCTCATTGCAAGTGCTTCAGCTGAAACCTTTGTTGCAGCATAGGGGGACTGCGGTTTTAGTGCATATTCCTCCTTGAGGGGGATATTGGTGTTTGTTCCGTAAACCTCACTGGATGATACCACTATCACATGTCTGACATCATTCTTGCGTGCAGCCATCAGTATATTGAATGTTCCTTCAATATTGCTCCTTATGTATGAAAGCGGCGCATTGTACGAATACGGAATACCGATGAGTGATGCAAGATGAATAATACAGTCGCTCTTCTCTGTCATTTCCTCAATCATGTGATAATCCGTTATATCACCGAAATGCGTGTTTATATTATCTGCTGACTTCAGATATTCAAGCATGCCCCTGTCATGTCTGGAATTATACCGCACAAGAGCATCAATACTGTATCTGCCTGACAACAATTCAGTCAGATGACTCCCTATGAAACCCCCTGCACCTGTTATAAAAATATTCTTCACTTCAATCCTCCTTATTGTATCTGTATGCAAGAAAATAATTCCTGTATTTCTTATTGCAGTGACATTTACTGATTCTATTGTGATATTCGGTTTGGTCAATAACAATTGTGCCGAGATTGAATGAAGTGACCTGAGCAGTGAAGGATAACTTGAATCTGAGCAGTGAATCGTCAGGAGACGGTGTTGTTCCGCCCCCGAGCAGTACACTGGTGGAGCCATTTGAGAATGCATCCTCAATACCCCTGTCAACAAGCACATTGCCTGCCCCCGGATAATCCTCCCTGTTCCTGAGAACCTGAAGGTGATAGTAAGCAGGTGCATGACTGCCGGACAGGAATAATGCACCTCCCATTATTGCCCCATTGTCCCTGAAGACAAAGAGCCTTGAAAAATCATACCGGGAGAGTTGTTCAAAATATCTCTCACTGAAGATCAGCGCTTTGTCACAGTTAATGGAATGCATGTACTCCCTGTATATTCTGCCGAATTGAATAAAATCCTCCCTCCTGTCAGTTCTGGTTACAGTGCCGCTCAATTTCCCTGCGCGCCTCAGCATATATCTGCATGAGGGGGAGTAATTGTCCCTGTAGTGGCTTGTATTATCAATATACGCAGTATTGCGTACAAATATACTGTTGACATACTCTGTCCGGGGTTCTCTGTAGAGTGGGTTGAACCGTATAATACCTGCAATAAGCCCCATTCCCCGGCACTCTTCAATAAATAATGAGAAGAAATGCTCACTGAACCCCTGGGAATAGTCATTACTGATATATGAACCGTATCCGTACGGTGTTTCAAAATCATCAAATTCCCTGTTGATGCGTACTATGAGCATTGCAAAACTGCCGCCCTCCTCATGAATGAATGCCGTGGTGCCCGGATAGAGTGAGCTGTATCTGCAGCTGAACTGCGGGTCACGGATATCATACTGTTCAAGAATGTCAGACCAGTTATCCGTGGCTCTCATAATCCGCACTCCCTCAGACCAACAATAATGCGCTTCATATCATCAATACTGTACTCCTCATCACAGGGTAAATTGAGTAAATTATCCGAGATAGGATTGCCACATCTCCACAAAACCGGGGCATATATGCCTTTTTGTTGAAGCATAAGTTTAACCTTATTCCTCTTTTCAATCATTATGGGCATTGACTGTGGAACAGATTGGCTGGAGAGCTGCAGTGGACAGTACTGCTTCAGCTCACTGTAAAGATAATTGTAATTCCTCCGCCTGTCTGCTGCTGATTCCCTGAGAGGATAATGACTGATTATATGTGATGAAAGGGGTGAAATACCTGAAGGACTGCAGCTTATCATTCTTTCACCCTCAGTAGAATACTTGACATAGTAATTTTCAATTTCACTGCCCCCATCAGTTTTTTCATGCATGTATCTCAGAATCTTGGCATATGTCTTTATGAAAGGGAAGATTGATGGTTTTTCACTGACACTGCATTTATCGGCACAACCTGTGAAATAGCCCCCGTCAGGCACAGGGAGTATTTTCCTGAAACTTCCCAGTTCACAGTCCCCGGCACTATCAAAAACACTGAGAATGGAATGGGTCCTGTCAATAACAGTCCTGATATCCTTTTTATCAAGAAATTCAAGCAGTGCATTATCCCTGAAACCGAAATAATCCGTTATATATATAATATCTGCCTGTTCTGCAAATGGTTTGATGGATTCAATATCTGCAGTAAAATCACTGCCTATATGATAGAACTCTGTCTCATGGCCTGCTTCCTTTAAAGGCTGAAGCATTGACGGGCAATAGAAATCGGGAAACAGAACGAGGGAAGGGGATTTGAGTGATTTGAACAGACAATATGAAGCAGACCGTCCTGAATTGTACATTGCTGCATTCACGTCAGAAACAAGTAAGTCCATCAGTCCTGTACTTTCTTCAGTAATATAATTAAAATCAAGCATCCTTTCAGAACCTATAATACGCATAGGATAACAATAATATTTAAGTGTATTGATGTCAAGAATAATATACCATTACAATTGATAATCTTCATTGAAATAACTATAATGATGCAGGCGCATAATGTATAGACGTCTTTCCTCACAAGAAAAAGTCACTGGATATAATTATTATGTAATGTCTGTTTTCTCAATAAAAGCATTGAGCATAGCGATTGATGTAATGACGGTGAGGCTCACACATTCTCATCAGCACCGAATTATCGGTTATGCACGGGGTGGCAAAGGTGCTTTCTGAGAACTGACCCCGCCTCATTATTATTTATGAGGAAACATAGGTCTTTCAAGTACTTTATTTTTGAGGAATAACGATATATTGACATTGCGGGCATTATCAATACAATGAATCATCAAAAGGCAATAAATGAACAGAAAAGCATCAATAATCAAATCCATTACACTGAGGATCATTGCGACCCTCACAACAATGCTGCTCGTCTATATATTCTCAGGCGAGATAGTGCTTGCAGGATATGTGGGGCTTGTTGAGGTGTTCACCAAACTGATACTCCATTATATATATGACAGGGCTTGGTTCAGAGTATTCAGAGTGCACGCAAGACAGGGGAGTATGGGTAAAATTGAAATAATAATCAAGACAGTGGGCTGGCGTATAATAGGAACACTGGACACACTCTTTATTGTCTATATCTTCAGCAGGGAAATAAGCCTTGCCGGCTCTGTTGCATTAACCGAGATTATTGCAAAGATGCTGATATACTATGTTCATGAAAGGATATGGATTATTATTACATCCAGAAAGCAGGAGGAATAATTCCTGATTACCTGACAATGACCCTTTTGGTAAGATTATTGTTGAACTGAATGAAATAGACACCGGCTTTGAGATTGAGAACAGGTGAAAGATGCCCTCTTACCCTCTTCTCCATGACTTTCCTTCCCAGCATATCATACACAACTGCCGTCCCTTCCTCATTACTCTCTGAATAGGGGTCTTTCTCCTCTCTGTTGATAGATGAATTGTCATTGACAACAGTTACACTGAGAACAATGTCATTTGAGGCAGATACACCTGATTTGGAGAGAAATAGTGTGTCGGAGAAATCAGCAGTGTCTGTAATTGCGGGTATGTTCATAAAAGCTGTTCTTGTAAAATGCTGATTGGCAATACCATTATACCCTCCAGTTGACACTTCCGAACTGTCAGACCATATGCCGGACTTATAGAATGGGGAATTATTGTATCCTGTAAGATTTACACCTGAGTCGGGAATGGAGTAG